>NZ_JBKEVC010000005.1:0-154938 GCF_056356895.1 Bifidobacterium sp. LH_424 | reverse complement strand
CAGGATCCCGTTCGACTTGCATGTGTTAAGCACGCCGCCAGCGTTCATCCTGAGCCAGAATCGAACCCTCCACAAAAAACATTGCAGAAAGACATCGACAGATGACTCTCACTAAAAACAATTGACGGAACATCCTATAAGGAAGGACGTTCGCACAAAAACCCCGACCCCCATCAACGCCCCTCGGCGACTCCGGAAAACCGAAGCGGGAATCGGACTGGCAATCATTGACTATAAAGAAGTAAGTAGTACAACACACTCTTGAGTTCTCAAACCACCACCACGCCGACAGGCAGACCAACCCAACCAGAAGAAGGGGAATCAGCCCGCCGCGCCGAGCGGCAACAGACGAACAATCTACATGAACTCCCACCACAACGCAAACCGGCATGACAAAACCACGCCGAAATCGTTGCAACGACGGCGTTCCACCGGCGTGTCGCAACACGCACGAAACCACGCCGGAACCATCCTCCGACGCGCTCCGCGCGCCACCTCCCGCCAGCGGGAGGAAACACACCAACACACCACCCACAGAATAAACCCACGACGAGCGGCCCCACACACACAGTCCACACCACGGACACACCACGGGCGTATACCTGTGGGTATGACGAAGAAGATCGCAGTCCTGACCGGCGCAGGCATCTCCACATCCGCCGGAATCCCCGATTTCCGCGGTCCGGATGGCGTGTGGACCAAGCATCCGGATCAGATGAGCGTGTACGACATCGACGCGTTCCTCACCGACAAGGAAGCGCGCGAATACTCGTGGCGCTGGCAGAAGGAGTCGCCCGTGTGGAACGCACAGCCGGGCGTCGCGCACAAGGCGCTCGTCAAACTCGAGAAGGCGGGCATGCTCACGCTGCTCGCCACGCAGAACTTCGACGCGCTGCATGAGAAGGCCGGCAACAGCCCAAGCATCATCGTGAACCTGCACGGCACCATCGGCACCTCGCACTGCATGAAATGCCATGCGAAGTACAGCACGGCGGACATCATGGCCCGTCTTGACGAGGAACCGGATCCGCGCTGCCACCGCACGCTCAAATATCAGGGCGACATGCCCTGCAACGGCATGATCAAGACGGACGTCGTCTACTTCGGCGAGGCACTGCCCGACGGTGCGATGGAGAAATCCTACAAGCTCGCCTCGCAGGCCGACGAGCTGTGGGTGATCGGCTCGACGCTGGAGGTGTTCCCCGCCGCGAGCATCGTACCGGTCGCCGCGCAGGCGGGCGTGCCGATCACCATCATGAACATGGGCCGCACGCAGTACGACCGTCTCGCCGACCGCCTCATCCACGACGACATCGCCGTCGCACTGCCGAAACTCGTCGACGAAACGATCGCCGCGAACAGCTGAACCACCGCATACCGCGCCACCATCGTCGTTTCTTAAGTACATACGACGTTTCTTAGGTAGGCGAAACAGCAAGAGGGGCGTTGCAACCATTACGTTGCAACGCCCCTCTGCGTATGGAGCCGAATGAAACCGACCTAAGAACCGACGTCTCGTCCAGTCAGCTTCGCCGTCCGCCGACCGCAAATCGCGCTCAGTAGATGCGCTTGGGCTGGAAGCCTTCGGCGCGGAGGGCGGCGAGGATGCGGTCGATGTGGTCGGGGCCGTTGGTCTCGACGGTCACGCCGAGCGACACCGCGTTCGTGTAGTGGCCGGACGCCTTGAACTGGTCGTGGTCGAGGGCGATCACGTTGGCGCGTTCGCGCGCGAGCAGCGAGGCGACCTTGACGAGCTGGCCCGGCGTATCCGGCAGCTCCACCTCGAAGTTCATGATGCGGCCGCGGGCGATCATGCCCTTCTGGATGACCGCGCCCATCGTCACCGTGTCGATGTTGCCGCCGGACATGATCGGCACGACCACGTGCGGGCCGGGGGCCGCGGCGAACTTGCGCGAACGCAGGTTGAGGTGTTCGAGCGCGGCGAGCGACACCGCGCCGGCCGCCTCGACGACCAGCTTGTGCTTCTCGAGCATGAGCAGGATCATCTCGTTGATGTCACGCTCGGTGACGGTGACGAGATCGTCGAGGAACTCGTTGAGCAGCGCGTACGGCAAATCGCCCGGATGCTTCACGGCGACGCCTTCGGCGGAGGTGACGACCTGATCCGCCTCGGTGACGCGGCCCGCGGCGAACGAGTTCTTCCACGCGGGGGAACCTTCCGGAATCGCGCCGATCACGCGCACCTCCGGCTTGAACGTCTTGATGGCGAGCGCGACGCCCGCGCCGAGTCCGCCGCCGCCGAGCGGCACGACCACGTCGGTCACGTTCGGCACGTCCTCGAGGATCTCCAGACCGATGGTGCCTTGGCCGCAGATGACCTCGTAGTCGTCGAACGGCGGCACGTAGATCATGCCTTCTTTCTCGCTCAGTTCGGCGGCGTGCGCGGCGGCCTCGTCGAAGACGTCGCCGTAGAGGACCACGTCGGCGCCATACGCCTTGGTGGCGTCCACCTTGAGCGGCGGGGTGATGGTCGGCATGCAGATCGTCGCCTTGGCGCCGCGTTCGCGCGCCGCGTAGGCGACGCCCTGCGCGTGGTTGCCCGCGGATGCGGTGACGATGCCGCGCGCCAGCTCCTCGTCGCTGAGGGAGGCGATCTTGTTGTACGCGCCACGGATCTTGAACGAACCGGTGACCTGCAGGTTCTCCGGCTTCAACAGGATCTCGTGCCCGGTCATCTCGCTCAGCGCGGGCGAGGGGATGATCTCGGTGTGACGCGCGGTCCCCTTCAACCGCTCGGCGGCCTTCTTCAGTTCGGCCGCATGGTCACGCTGCAATGCTTTGAGGACGTCTTTCTGTTCCATAGTGCGTATTGTAGGCGGGCACACGGCCGGAGCATGGCCGTGTGCCCGCCTAGCGAATCGACGCGAAATCGACGAGGAATCGACGGCGAACCGTCAAAGAACCGTCAGAGCCGCACGACGACGCCTTCCCACGGGTCGAGCTCGCGGTTGGCGAGCGAGACGACGGCGTGGGACGCGCCATAGGTACTGATCACGATGTCGTGCTCGGTGACGCCGTTGTCGACCAAGGCATACGCTTCGGCCGACAAATCGACGGTGCGGCCAGACAGGTTGACGGCGACGAGCAGCGTGCCGCCAGCCACTCCCGGTGCGCTTTCGAGCGAACGCGTGAACGCGTAGACGTTCGGGTCGTCCGCGTCGATCAGTGTCCAGTCGCCGGCCGCGACGACCGGATCGTCGTGCCGCAACGCGATGAGCCGCTTGTAGAACGCGTACACGGAGTCGGGGTCGTCGAATTCGGCGGCCGCGTTGATGCCGACATGGTTCGGATTGACGCCGATCCACGGTTCGACCGGGGCGTCGGGCGTGGTGAAGCCGGCGTACTTGGACGCATCCCACTGCATAGGAGTGCGGGCGTTGTCGCGGCTGATGAGTTCCAGCGACGCCATCATCGATTCGGCGGATTGGATCTTCGCTTCCTCGACGCGCTGACGGAACGCGTTAATTGATTCGAGATCCCTGTACTGGTCGAGCGACGTGAAGTGCGCGTTGGTCATGCCGAGCTCTTCGCCCTGGTAGATGTACGGGGTGCCGCGGTGCATGTGCAGGAGCAGGCCGAAGGCCTTGGCGGAACGCACGCGCGCCTCCTCGCTGGTGTCGTCGCCCCAACGGGACACGATGCGCGGCTGGTCGTGGTTGCAGAAGAACAGGCTGGCCCAGCCGGCGTTCCTGACGGCGGCCTGCTGGTTCGCCAGCACGCCGCGCAGCCACGGGGTGCGGAACGGGACGAGCTCCCACTTGGAGCGTCCTTCGCCTTCGCCCATGTGGTCGAAGAGGAAGAGCATGTCGAGTTCCTTGTTCGCCGGGTTGGTGATGTGCTCGTTGCGTTCCGGGGTGATGCCCGGCGCCTCGCCGACGGTCATGAAGCCGTCGCGCCCTTCGAACACCTCGCGGCGCATTTCGGCGAGGAACTCGTCCTGACGCGGACCGTCCGCGCAGAACGGGTTCGGGCTCGAGTAGCCTTCCTCGCCGACCGGAAGGTCCTCGAGTTCGGAGCCGGCTTCGCCGGGCAGGCGTCCGGACGCGTCGGTGCGCTTGGAGATCAGGGTGATGACATCCATACGGAAGCCGTCGATGCCGCGATCGAGCCACCAGTTCATCATGTCGTACACGGCATGGCGCACAGCCGGGTTCTCCCAGTTGAGGTCGGGCTGCTTCTTCGAGAACTGGTGCAGGTAGTATTCGCCGCGTTCCGGGCAGTACTCCCATGCGGAGCCGCCGAAGTAGGAGCCCCACTGGTTCGGTTCGGCACCGGGCGTGCCGGGCTCGAAGCCCGGACGCGCGGGACGCCACCAGTACCAGTCGGCGTGCGGGTCGTCGGGGTTCTTGGAGGCTTCGAACCACGCGTGCTCGTCGGAGGTGTGGTTGACGACGAGGTCCATCACGATCTTGAGACCGCGCTTGTGCGCTTCGGCGAGCAGCTCGTCCATGTCGTCGAGCGTGCCGAACAGCAGGTCGATGTCGCGGTAATCGGAGATGTCGTAGCCGTTGTCGTCCTGCGGGGACTTGTAGACCGGGGAGAGCCACAGCACGTCGACGCCGAGGTCGGCGAGATAGTCGAGGCGTGAGGTGATGCCCTTGAGATCGCCGAAGCCGTCGCCGTTCGTGTCCTGGAACGAACGCGGGTAGATCTGGTAGACCACGGCGTTCGTCCACCACGGGTTCGGGGTGGCGCCGTTCGTGCGGATGGCGTCGGGCAGGTTCTCACGGTTGAAAGCGGTCATCGTCGACTCCTTGGTAGGTTGCGTTCCTACCGAACAGGATAGGATTCCACGATTTTCATTCCCATCGGAAAGTCTTCCGGGCGCGGCGGAAAGAAATAGCGACAGGGCGTTCATGCGACGATGACCTCTCGCCGAAGAAGTCGGCGAGAGGTCATCGTGGTCTGAGGCGTCGTCCACTCCCGACACCCTTCGATTGCGGGTTCTCCGCTACTTGACCGCTCCACGCATCACGCCACCGATTACCCACTTCTGGGCGAAGACGTAGACGATGATGATCGGAGCCATGGCCATCAGGTAGCTGGAGAAAGCCATCGGATAGTTGGTGGCGAACTGGGAGCTGAAGACGTACTGAGCCAGCGGGATCGTCTGATTGGACTGGTCGGTCAGGACGATGAGCGGCAGGAGGAAGTCGTTCCACGCCCACAGCGCGGTGGTGATGGCGATCGTGGCGTTGATCGGGCTCATCAGCGGGAAGATGATCTTCCAGAAGATGCGCCACGTACCGGCACCGTCAATACGTGCGGCCTCCTCGAGCGAAACTGGAATCGACCGGATGAAGCCCGTCGCAATGAACAGGTTCGTGCCGAGACCCAGCACCATGTACAGCAGGATCAGGCCGACCTGATTGTCGAGATGCCACGAGCCCATCTGCTTGGCGATCGGCAGCATGACGACCGGGAACGGCACGAACATGGCCGCGATGAAGAAGTAGTACAGGAAGCGGAAGAACCGCTTGTCCATGTTACGGGCCACCGCATACGCAACGAACGTGTTGGTCAGAAGGGTCAGCACGACGGCGGCGACGGTGATGATCGCCGAGTTGAGCGCGGCCTTCGGATAGTTGACCTTGGCGGACGCGTCGGCGAAATTGTGCCACTCCCACGTGGTCGGCAGCGAGAACGTGCCGGCCTCGGCGGGGGTCTTCAGTGCGGTGACGATCGTGAAATAGAGCGGGATCAGGATCGTCAGGGACAGGACCGCGACGGCGGCCGTGAGCCACCAGTTGATGTTGTGGTCCTTGCGGAACTTCTCGGACTTGACACCCGACTTGACGGCGGATTCAGACACTGCGGCACTCATGACACTCACACCTTTTCCTTGCTGCCGAAGAACTTGAGCTGGATGAACGCGATGATCGCGAGGACGATGAAGAAGAGCACGGCGTTAGCGGTCTGGTACGCGTACTCGCCACCGGTCAGGCCGCCCTTCCAGATGAGATAGGTCACGGTCTCGGTGGCGGAGTTCGGACCGCCGTCGGTCAGGGCGACCACCTGGTCGAACGTGCCGAGCGCGTTCTTCATGGACAGGACGAGGTTGATGGTGAAGAACGGTCCGATCAGCGGGAAGGTGATCTTCCAGAACTTCTGCCAGGCGTTGACGCCGTCAAGCGCCGCGGCCTCGTAGATTTCGTCGTCGATTGTCTGCAGGCCGGCAAGGTACAGCAGCACGGAGTAGGCGACACCCTGCCAGACGGCGAGGAAGACAATCGGCACCCACGAATACTGCTCGCTGGTGATCAGCGATTCGGACAGCCATGCGATGCCAAGGGTTTTACCCAGGGCCGGCAGCGGGTTCATGAAGATGTACTTGAACACGTAGCCGATGACCAGCACGGACAGCGTGTAGGGCACGAAGAAGATCGCGCGGAAGCCGTTCTTGAACGCGATCTTGCCGTTCAGCGCGACCGCGATGAACATCGCGATGACGTTGATGAGGATGGTGATCGCCACGGCGATGAGGAACGTGAACAGATAGGCGTGGCCCACGCGGTTGTCTTGGAACAAGGCGATGTAGTTCTTGATGCCGATGAAGTCGTAGTCACCATAGCCTTGCGAATTGGTGAACGAATACATCACGCCCTGTAGGAACGGCACGTACAGGAAGATGGCGAAGACGATGGCGGCGGGCACGGCCATCCAGTAGAAAGCGTGGTCGACCTTGCGGTCGGAGAACGCAGAACGCTTCCGCGCGCTCTTCGCGTGGCTGGCGGGTTTCGTTGCGGTTGTCATGTTCTCTCTCCTTCCTTGTCAGTTCGTGAAGGTCCTGGCCTGAACCTTGTCCCATTCGGTCTGCATCTGGTTCAGGAAGCGGTCCGTGTCGCCGCTGGTCACCATCGTCTGCAGGTAGCCTCCGATGTTGATCGAAGACGGGATGTAGTGGTCGCAGAAGTCGGCGACCTTGTTCTTCTCGAAGAACGGGCGCACGGTTTCAAGGGCCTTGTTGCCGAAGTGCGTCTTCTTGAGCGGGGTGATGGCGGAATTCGCGTCGGCGTAGTCGTTGAGCGTCTTCTCACTCATCAGGAATTCGATGAACTTCATCGCCTCGGCCTTGTGCTTGGTGGTGGCACCCATCGTGATCATCACGTCGTCGCCGGCGGTGAGAATCTGCTCGTCCGCATCGTCGGTGGCGGGCATCTGTGCGAATCCCAAGTCGGCATTCTTGTTGATCATGAGAATCTGCGGAATCGCGTAGGTGCCGAGCGGGATGATCGCCGCGGAACCCTTGGCGAAGTTCTGCGTACCCTGCTGATAGGTGATGCCCTTGTCTCCGTCGGCGTACTTGAAGAGCTCCACCTCCTTGGTCACCGTCTCCTTCCACATCTTCTGGAAGTTCGTCGTCCCCTGCTTGAGGTCCGTGTACTCGCTTTCACGCACGAGCGTGCCGGCAAGGGAGGAGAGCGGCGCCTGCGTGGTCCACGCGTCGGCGACGGTGGCCTCGACCGGGTTGATGCCCTGCTCGCGGAACTTCTGCAGCATCGCGGTGAACGCGCTCCACGTGGTCGGCGGATTCTCCGGATCGACACCGGCCTTGCGCCAAATCGCCTTGTTGTAGATGTAGCCGGAAGCGTTGCCGGCGAACGGCAGACCATACAGGCGCTTCTTCGACTGGTCAGTGGTCTGCACGAGGTTCTTCGCGATGTTCACCATGCCGGGGTTGAGCCTCTCGACGATCGGCTCGTCGGTGAAGTCATAGAAGACGCCGGATGCGGCGAAGTTGCCGAAGCTGATGTCGCCGTTGAACGTGATGACATCGGGCACACGGTTCTTCACGAACCTGGTGCGCAGGTCGGTCTGCGCATTGGCGGAGTTGTTGATGTTGATCTTGATGGTCGGATTTTCCTGTTCGAATTCCGTCGCAGCCTGCTTGAACCAGTCGGCCGCCTCGGACTTGAATTGGAAGAAATCAAGCGTGATGGTGCCGGCGGTGTTCGCACCACAACCGGCCAGTCCGACGCCGACCGCGATCGCGCAGATGGTCGCGGCAAGACGAGTGGCAACCATGCGCAGTGGACGCGACAGACGCGACGAACGCATCGATTCCACATTCGAATTGGGGGAATCGCACTTCATTCGTAGACTCCTTAACTGTTCTCTGACGCCTGCGGCTTCAATGCCGCCGGGCATGGCCCCAACGATACGGTTCGAGGTTTTTCATTCCAAGTGCGAGCGAGTCCATCGCCGCTGGAAACTAAACCCACTCGATTTATGTATCCTAGGAATGGAATTCGGGCCGGTCCGCGGCTGGCACGCGCCGGCGCGCACGGCCCATGTCGGAAGGTATCCGGCGAATCTCCCGGAAGGATGGTGTCATGGTCGACGGAACGGGAAGAACCATGCAATCGCAGGATGCCGAGCATACGGACGCTCATACGGACGTACATACGAACACACGCACGGACGCACAGGACTTCCCCCGATGGTTCGAAGGATCCGAATACATGCATCGGGTGGCGCGCACCATCGCGAAATACGGGCCGATCGCGCGCACCACGCTCGCGCAGATGCTGGGATTGTCGCAGGGGGCCATGTCGCGCATCACCAGCGACCTGATCTACGCGGGAGTCATCGAGGAGATTCCCGGCGACGCCGTCACCACCGGACCGCTGCCGCAGGGATTCACGCCGAAAGCGAAGGAAGGCGCGACGCGACGCGGCCGTCCGCAGACCGCGTTGCGGCTGCGCGCGGACGCACGCACGTTCATCGGCATCAAGGCGCAAGGCGCGTCGGCGATCGCGGCCGTCGTCAACGCGCACGGCGAAGTCGTATCGTCACGTCACGAACGCGCGTTCCCCGGACGCTCGCCGCAGCAGGTGACGGCGGCACTCGCGACGCTCGTACGCGAGTGCCGCGACGACGTGGCCGGAACGCCACTGCCCACGCCGACGGCGGTGGGCGTGGCGGTCGGCGGCCACGTGCGCGACGAACGCGACGTCACGTTCGCGCCGTTCCTGCGCTGGGATCACGACGTGCCGCTCGCCGCGATGCTGGAGGAGACGACGGGACTGCCGTGCACCGTGTACAACGACATCGATGCCCTGCTCGTCGACGCGAGTTGGTTCGGTCCGGGCGTGGGATTGGAGGCGTTCGCCGTGCTCACGATCGGTGTGGGCGTCGGCTATTCGCTTGCGGTGCGCGGCGAGCCGGTCACGTATCCGGATAAAAGCTACGGTCTGCTCGGCCACGTGCTCATCGACCCGGAGGGGCCGCGCTGCACGGCCGGGCATATCGGGTGCGCGCAATGTCTGACCGACGACGCGATCGCGGAACAGTACGCGCAGATAATCGGACATCCGTGCACATTCGAGGATTTCGCGGCGGACGCACGCGCCGGGTTGCCGCTCGCGTCGCGGCTGACGGACCGCACGTGCTTCCGACTGGGGTCGCTGATCGCGACGATCGCGAACATCGCGATGCCGTCGAAGGTGATGGTCGCCGGGGAATCCGCGTTCCTCGCGACCATCGGCATCGACGCGGTGCGCGACGGGATCCGCCGCTACCGGCACAGTCAGGCGGCGCAGGTCGAGTTCACCGTCGTCGACCATGACTGGCAGCTGTGGGCGAAGGCCGCCGCCTCCCGAGCGATCGTGCGCTACATCGGCTGATCACTGCCGCACGGCGGTGAACAGGACCGACTGAGCCGGGTGAAGGCTCGGCGGGCGCAGGCCGTAGGTGGCGAGCGCACGGCCGGTCATGAGGACGCCGTCGGGCGTCCACCAGCCGAGCGGGGACTGGCCGTTGCCGATGCCGAGCGCCGCGAGATCGAGGTCGAGGTGCAGCGGCTGTACGCGGTAGACGGCGTCCGGGTCGAGGCCGGGCAGGCGCACCGGCGAGGCCGGATAGGTGACCGAGGTGGTGAGCTGCGTGAACCGGTAGAACGCGGCGGTTCGGTCCGGCTTGACCATGCCGTCGACGCGCACGGCCGGGTCGGGGGTGTCCGTGTGGACGCACGCATCCACGGCGAACCAGGCGCGGTGCCTCTTGAACTCGGCGACCCATGCGGCGAGTTTGGCCACGTCGGCGTCCGGTTCCTTGAGCAGGTTCCATTCGATGCCCATGTGGCCGTAGAACGCCATCGCCATGCGCAGTTCCTGGCTGGTGGCGCGCTGCGTGGAGTGCGCGGGGCTCGCACCCACATGCTCGCCCATCATGCACGGCGGCACGAGCAGCGACGTGTAGCGTTGGATGTCGGCGCGTTCGACCGGGTCGACGCAGTCGGACACCCAGATGCGGCTCGCGAGTTCGAGAATGCCGAGGTCGACACGGCCGCCGCCGGACGAGCAGCTTTCGATCTCGAGGCCCGGATGCGCGGCTGTGAGGTCACGGAAGATGCGGTAGACGGCGAGCGTCTGCGCGTGCACGGCCGGACGGCCGGTACGCGGCGAGACGGCCTCGGTGACGAGCTTGTTGTGGTCCCACTTGATGTAGTCGATACCGAGCTCCCCGACAAGCCTGTCCATGCACCCGTAGATGTACGCGTAGGCCTCCGGGTTGGTCAGGTCGAGCACCTGCTGGGAGCGTCCCTGCATCGGCAGACGGCCCTTGGCGGGCGCCAGCACCCAATCCGGGTGCGCGCGGTAGACGTCGGAATCGGGGTTGATCATCTCCGGCTCGAACCACAGGCCGAACTCCATGCCCAAGCCATGCACGTAGTCGGCGAGCGCCTTGAGGCTCTTCGGCCCGTCCGGCCAGACATCCTGCGAGATCTGCCAGTCGCCCAGTCCGGACGTGTCGTCGCGGCGCGAACCGAACCAGCCGTCGTCGACGACGAACCGCTCGACGCCGGTTTCGGCGGCTTTGTCGGCGAGCGCGGTCAACGTGTCGTAGTCATGCTGGAAGTAGACGGCCTCCCACGTGTTGAGGATGACGGGGCGCGGCTTGGACGCGAGTTCGGGGTGACGGTCGCGCAGGTACGTGTGGAAGCGCGCGGCGACCTGGTTGAGGCCGTCGCCGGTCGCGCCGTACACCCACGGCGTCGTGTACGCGGCGACGTCGGCGGTCGCGGCGGAAGCCGCGCCGGTCGCGCCGGTCGCGCCGCCACGCAACGTGACTTCGCCGCCGAACAGGATTTCACCGCCGCCGATCACGCCGTCCGTGTACGGCTGGCGTTCGGCGGCGAGCACGCTGTTGCCGCTCCAGCCGACGTGCACGGCGTAGACTTCGCCGTGCTCGAAGCCGAAGCCGGGCGTGCCGGCGGTGAGCAGGAGGCTCGCGTCGAAGTCGGGGCGTCCGGCCATCGAGACCTTCTCGAACCGGCCGACGGTGAGCGGCTGGCGCTGCGGGCTGCGTTCGCGCAGATGATGGCCGGTGGTGGTGAGGATCTCGGTGGCGACGGCGGGCAGCGGGAAGCCGAGCTCGACTTTGCCGATTTCGAGCGGCATGTCCGCCGTATCGGCGAGGTTGGTGACCTGCGCACGTTGGCGAATGAGGCCGCCGTGCAGCAGTTCGACGGTCCAGACGAGACGCACGCCCTGTGCGGCATCGTCGGCGGTGACGGTGATGACCGGAGTCTCGACGGTCACGACCGGCGCGTCCACACGCGCTTCGGCGGGCGTGGATTCGGGGGCGTCGACGGCCTGCGTCACGTCGAGCGCGGGACGGGCGTCGAGCGTCGTCTCAATGCCGGTGACGGTGAAGCGCGGGAACAGTTCGATGCCGGCGCGGCGCACTTCGAAACGCTTCTGACCGATCCACGATTCGCTTTGCGTGGGCAGGATCGACGGCCACATGGTCTCGTCGAGCGCGCCGGACACGCGCTGGGGCCTGAGGGCGTCGACCTGGCTGACGAGGGTTTCGGGCGCGGCGACCGGCTTGCCCCAATGCACGAAGCGCGGCAGCTCGTCGCCGGGGAAGGCGAGCGCGAACGCGACGGGGGCGTTCGGGGCGAGGTGCGCCGCGGATTCGTGCGCGGTGCCGGCCTGCTCGGTGCCGGTATGCGCGGTTCCGGTCTTCTCGGTTCCGGTCTGCTCGGCGTAGATGAGGGTGATCGGGGTGCCGTCGGCGGCGGTTCCCGTGAATCGTGCGATACGCGTCATTGCTGGTCTCCTTGCGGTACGGTTACGTAGCCCGTTGCGATTCCATGGAGGCGGACCGCATCCATGAGAGGTCGCGGGGCCGTGAGGGCTCACAACGGTCGTCTGATACCCGATGGTAGACCAGGCGTCTTTTCTTTCCATCCTCCCGAGTGTTCACAGCTGCTGGAAACAATACGGAATCGACGCGTTCGGTGCGGTTCAGCGGCGACCCGCGAAGAAGCCGGCGAGGAGCGCCGCGCATTCGGGTTCGCGCACGCCGCCGTGGACCTCCGGTTCGTGTCCGACGTGCGGATCGCGGGGAATGTCCCAGACCGACCCGCAGGCACCGAGCTTCGCATCCCACGCCCCGAACACGATGGTGCCGATGCGGGTCTGGAGGCACGCCCCCGCGCACATCGGGCATGGTTCGAGCGTGACGACGAGCGTGCAGTCAGCGAGGTTCCAATCGCCGCGGGATGCGGCGGCCTCACGCATCGCGATGATTTCGGCGTGGGCGAGCGGATCGCCGTCCACTTCACGCGTATTGAACCCCCGGCCGATGATTGCGCCGGTCGCCGTGTCGATCACCAACGCGCCGACCGGCACGTCGCCGGCGTCGCCCGCGCGACGGGCCAGCGCGAGCGCCTCCCCCATCTCCTTGTCGTATCGCATACCGCCCCCATCAGATGCCGGAATCGGCGTCGACCTGCATGACGTAGACGTTGCGGCGGAGCTCACGGGCCTGGGAGCGGGAGATGTCGCCGGCTTCGAGCATGTCCTGCACGATGCCGAGCTCAATCGCGTAGCTCTGCTTCTTGATCTCGTCGGCCTGCCCGAGCGCCACGGCGTTGCCCTCCACGTTCGGACGGGCCTTGAGCGATGCTTCCGCGCGACGGTAGTCGAGGATCAGCGCCGAGCAGAACTCCGTGTTGTACCGGTCGTAGCTCATCTCCTCGCCGAGCTTGTCGATCACATGGTCGATGGCCGCGACCTGCAGCACCCGCGTATGGGCGAAGATCTGGTCTTCGCTCACCAGCGGCGTGGTGCGGCGGATCTTGTTGATGGTGCGTTTGGCGAGGTTCGTCGTGCGGTGCCACCATCCGCGCAGACGCCCCTTGAGCTGCCAGCCGAGTCGTCCGGTCTCCGGACCGGCGGTCGTATGGCGCAGCGTGTTCATGATCTGGTCGAGCATGCGTTCGCACACTTCGACATTGAGCTCCTGCACCGCCTTGTCCGGATCGGGATGCGCCTTGATGTCGGCGAGACGGTCACGCACGAACTGCTTCTCCCATTTGAGCGCCTGAATCTGCAGCTCGCCGTAGCCCTGCGGGTCGATGGCGCCGAGACGATGCTTCAAACGGCTGATGCGCTTCGTATACGAGTCGATGACCATAAGCACCGCGCGACGGTTGTCGGGCGTGATGCGTCCGGTGAGTTCCTCGACGGTCCGGCGCAGCACTTCGATGGTGATCTCGTTGAGCTCGTTGCTGGCGTCCTTGTTGCGGTTGGGAGCGAGCAGCGGCAGGAGGAAGTTGGCGAGCAACAGCGTCACGATGATCACGCCGGACGCAATGAAGATGAGTTCGTCGCGCATCGGGAACTGTGTGCCGGCGGCGATGTAGTACGGGATGGTGAACATCAACGACAGGGTGATGGTGCCTTTGGCGCCGCCGAACGTCATCACCGCGGCGGACCGCCAACGTTCCGTCGTCATCCTGCGACGTTTGCCGGTGGCGACGTCGCGAGCGATGCGCAGCATCGCGGACACCCAGATGAACCTCAACACGATGACCACGCCAGTGACGAGCAGAATCATGCCGATGAGCAGCTTGTTGCTCACCCACGGGTCGGACCAGCTGGCGGTCATCGCACCGGGCAGCAGCATGCCGAGCAGGATGAACACGGCGCCGTTGAGCGTGAACGAGAGCACGCCCCACACGCTGGACGCGACGATGTTGGTGCGTGCCACGTTCGGACCGATGCCGGTGTGGTCGAATCGGATGAACAGTCCGGCGGCTACGACGGCGAGGATGCCGGAGACGTGGATCTCCTCCGCGCCCAGATACAGCAGGAACGGCAGGAACAGTTCCATGAGGATGCGCGTGGTGGTGGTCTCCCAGCCGAGCGACCGGATCGTCTCGAACAGCCAGTTGGCGACCATGCCGACGGCCAGACCGAACAGCGTGCCGCCGATGAACGAGACGACGAAGTCGCCGGCCGCCTCGCCAACGGCGAATCTGCCGGTCACGGCCGCTTCGAGCGCGAACTGGAAGCCGACGATGCCGGATGCGTCGTTGAACAATGATTCGCCTTTGAGCACGCCGCGTTGGCGCGCGGTGAGCGACGCCTCACGGCCGAGCGAGCTGACGGCGACCGCATCGGTGGGTCCGAGCGCCGCGCCGAGCGCGAGTGTCGCCGCCAATGGAATCACGGGCCATATCGCGTTGAGGATGAATCCGACCGCGGCCATCGTCGCGATGGCGAGGCCGATGGCGAGCGACAGGCTGAGCTTGAGCGTCTTGAGCAGTTCCGACTTGTCGATCTCGTGCGCTTCCAGATAGAGCAGCGGCGCGATGAACAGCACCATGAACACTTCAGGATTGAGTTCGACGTTGGGGAAGAACGGCAGGAGCGTCATGGCGGCGCCGAGCACGATCTGCACGAGCGGCGTCGAGACCTTGGGAATGAACCGGCTCAGGAACGAGGACGACACGACCGCCGCGATGATGCACAAAATCAGTTCGAGTACGTCCATGGGTGTTCCGAATCCTCCCGCCTTCTCTCGCTGTCAAGAGTATAGAAAACGGGTAAGGAAATCGTTTCGCAGGGTATGGCCCAGCGCGAACGCCCGCCGCGTTCACCGCGAACTCCCGGTGCGCACGTTCAGCGCGAACGCGTCGTCTTCGTCGTCTTCATCGCCTTCATCGCGACGAACACGGAACGCACGAGCAGGACGCCCAGATACACGGTGAACATGATCGCGCCGGCGCGCGGCGTGACGGCCGCCGCCATCCACGTGCCGAGCGGCGCGGTGATCGCGGCGACGACGCCGATGATCACCGCCGCCTTCACGTGCACCATGCGGCGGCGCACGTTCGCGATGGACGTGGTGATCGCGTTCGGGAACATGGCGAGCAGCGACGTGCCACGCGCGATCAGATCGCTCGCGCCGAACAGGATCGACAACGCGGGCACGCAGATCGCGCCGCCGCCGATGCCGAGCAGGCCGGCGAGAACGCCCGCGATCACGCCGAACGCGATGAGGCCGATCACCGTGCCGACGCTCATCACGATGCGCGAGTCACGCGACGGATTCGACATGGCCTGATTGACCATCACGAACAGGAGGAACACGACGAACGCCCACCGGAGCACGATTTCGGGGAGTTTGGACAGCAGCCACGAGCCGATCTGGCCGCCGACGAACATGCCGCAGAACACGATGAGCGCGGCGATCCAATCCACGTCGCCCTCGAACGCGTAGGAGGCGACGCCGGAGACGGCGGTGGGCACGATCGCCATCATCGACGTGGCGGCCGCATGGCGCTGCGTAAGTCCCAGCCACACGAGCGCCGGCACGATGACGGTGCCGCCGCCGATGCCGAACAGGCCCGACAGGACGCCGACCAGCACGCCCACCACGGCCATGACGGCGAGCCCGCGCGGGGATTCGTCCAGATGGTTCTCGTCGATGGCGGCGGTGGCGATGCGCGTGCTGATGCTGGTATCGGTTGCTGCGTTCATACCGCCACTCTAGGCACGGCCGGGCCGGCCGCGGCGGCCGGTTTCCACTTGTTGTACGGGGTTCGCGCCTCAACCCCCTCAGTCCGGCCTACGGCCGGCCAGCTCCCCCTGAAAGGGGACGCAGATTGTCCCCGCGCCCCCTTTCAGGGGGAGCTGGCGCGCGAAGCGCGACTGAGGGGGTGCCGAGCGCAAGGAAACAAGGAGTCACAGCACGCCGGAGGTGATGTCGTGGCCGAGGAGCCATTCGCGCAGGTCGGCGAGCTCTTCGAGACTCACGTTGTGGTCGAGCGCGCGGTAGCTCTTCGTGGTGAGCCACGTGCGCTCGTTGAGCCACGCCTGCGCGGCGAACAGCTCGTATTTCGGCACGACCTCGTCGTTCTTGCCGTATGTGTAGAACACGGGGATGTTGTAGCGTTCGATGAGCCCGTCGGCGGGCGCGGTGCCGGGCACGAGCCCCGGTGCGATGTACCCGGACAGAGAGATGACGGCCCGGTATCGTTTCGGATTGACGCGTAGCAGGTGGATCGCGAGCAGGCCGCCCTGCGCGAATCCGAGCGGCACGACCTCACGCTCGTTCGGCAGGTTATTCGTCACCCACCGGTCGATCGACACGGCCATCTCGTAGGCGGCCCGGTCGAGATCCTCGCCGAACGGCACCTGCTCGCCGAACCAGGCGAACGCGCCGGGCGAATACGCGTCGCCGGCGGCGAGACGGATCGGCCCGCGCAGGCTCGCGAAATCGTTGTACGGCGCGATCTGGCGCATCAGGTCGGCGAGTTCCGCCTCGTTCGATCCCCATCCGTGCAGGCACAGGAACAGCGGGTGTGTGGGATGCGTCGCTCCCCCGCCGCGCGAATACCGTGCGATGTTCAAATCGATGGTCATGATGATTTCGCCTCGCTGCCTGACGTCTCCACGGTGGCGAGCGTACCACCCCATTCGCTCTGGAGCGCGGTCATGTTCTCTTTGCTGCCGAACGCGATCCATCGTCCGGCGGCGAGCGTGCGCCAGTCGCCCTTCGCGCGCGCGTCATCGGCGTGCTCGTCGAGCAGTTCGGTGATCTTCGACGTCACGGCGCCCTTGTACATGCCCGCGACGGTGTCGGAGTCGAACGTGATGTACGCGACGCGCGTCGCGGCGCAGACCGACGCGCTGTCGACGCCCGGATAGCCGCCCACGTCGATATCGTTCCAGCCGGACGTGCAGGCGCCGAGGACGCGCTCGATGCCGAACTTCATGCCGTCGGCGCTGCCGCTCGGCGCATCGTCGCGCACGGCGGGACGGATCAGGCCGAGCGGGAACAACACGCCGACGACCACGTCGAGCGCGAGCAGCAGCACGGCGAGGACGAACGTGATGATGCCGCCGGACGCGACGCCGCGGTGGCTGGTGCGCCGCGGCATGGTCGCGCGGGCGGCGACGACGAGGATGAACGTGACGACGATGAACGCGGCGCACGCGCCGGCGATGAAGCGGCCCGGCACCTTGCCGTCCGGATCGAGGTAGGCGGGCGCGATCTCGTGCGCGGCGGAGATGCCGCCGAACGCGACGGCGACGAGGCCGGCGAGCAACGCGAGCACGGCGAGGCGACGGCTGGTCTTGTCGGGGCGATCGCCGGCGTGGAAGGTGGATTCGTGCGGGGCGCGGGATGCGGCGGCCGCCGTAGCCGCCGCGTTCGCCGTGGCGTTGGCCGTCGCGTTCGCCGTGGACGCCGCGTCCCGACGTCGGGATTTTCGCGGACGATCGCGCCATTCGTCCGGCCCGTCGTCCCTCCCCTCGAAGAAGTCGTATTCCTCGTCCTGCATGATGTTCCCCTTCGTGCCGACTGTCCGTAGGCTATTCGTACCACCTTGTCGCCGGGCGTCCATCGCCCGCTTCGCCCAGTCTACCGCGCGGCGGTTCGCCGATGCGTCATCCTCCGGGATGGTGTTCGTCACGGATGGCGTTCGTCACGGCCCTGGCCGAGGCAAAGGAAAACCCCGGTGGAGGGAACCACCGGGGCCAGAGAAAGGAGAGAGAAGAAGAAAGGTTCAGTTGTCGGGGCTTGCGCTCCATGTCAGCTTTCGTTGACAGTTCATAGATAACCATGCGTTTCTGGGTTTCCCGATGTGTTTCCCTGTGAGGTTGCTGAGAATCGGGGCCGCAGATTCCGCAGGGCCTTGCGCGCACCCCGCACGAGCACCCCGCACGACCCGTGTTTTGGGTGGGCGCTACGCTTGTGGGCGATATCACATCCGTCCTATTTCGTCTGTGAGGAGCTTTCATGCTGCTGTCCGACCATGACATTCTGGCCGCGCAGGCCGATGGGCATATCTCGCTCGACCCGTGGACCCCGGAGATGGTCCAGCCGGCCTCGATCGACGTGAGGCTCGACCGGTTCTTCCGTCTGTTCAACAACCACGCCTACACCTACGTCGACCCGTCCGAGAACCAGGGTGCGCTCACCGAGGAGTTCGCCGTCGACCCGGACGAGCCGTGGATTCTGCATCCGGGCGAGTTCGCGCTCGGCGCCACGTGGGAGTACGTCAAGCTCGACGCGACGATCGCCGCGCGATTGGAGGGCAAGAGCTCGCTGGGCCGTCTCGGCATCCTCACCCATTCGACCGCCGGATTCATCGATCCGGGCTTCGAGGGGCATATCACGTTGGAGCTGTCGAACGTCTCGACGCTGCCGGTGAAGCTGTGGCCGGGCATGAAGATTGGCCAGATGTGCTTCTTCCAGCTGAGCTCCCCCGCCGAGCATCCGTATGGTTCCGCCGGCGTCGGCTCGCACTATCAGGGTCAGCGCGGCCCGACGCCGAGCCGCTCCTACGAGCATTTCTACCGCGCGCACATCGACGACTGAGTCGTCCGGACGCTCGTCCCGCGGCGCCGATGCCGGCGCGTGCGGGACGAGCGGTGAGTCCGGTGCCGTGCGATGCGCGTGATGCGTGCGCAACGTGCGGGACGTGCGAAATGTGCGGTTCCGGCGTGGGTGGTTCCGGCGCGAGCGCGACGATATGCGCGACGTCCGGTCCGGTCGTGATGGCGCGTGACCGGATGATCGCGACGTGACGGGCGATGACGGCCGTCGTTACTATGAATGATTAGAGAGACAGCGATGCGAGACAGATACGGGATTGAGGAGACGCGATGACCGATCCGAGCGGTGAATTCCAATTCGACTTCCAGAAAAAGAGCGCGCAGCAGCAGCCGGCGCAGCCGGTCGCGCCGGCGGTGCCGTCCACGCCTCGGATGCAGCCGGGCTCGGCGTTCGCCCAGCCGGCCGCGTCACAGCCGGTTGCGCAACAACCGACGATGATGCCGACGCAGCCTGTGCAGCAATCCATGCAGCCGATGCAGCAGCCGGCGCAGTATGCGCAGCCCGGCGGGCAGCCTGTCCAACCATCGCAACCGTCACAGCCCGCGCAGTTCGCACAGCCGGGCCAGTACGCGCAAACCGTGCAGCCCCAGCCGACGCAGGTCCCGCAGTTCACGCAGCCGGTCCAGTATGCGCAGCCGGTCCAACAGCCGGGCCAATTCGCGCAAGCCGACCAGCCCGGATTCGTGCAGGCCGACCAGCCGGCATTCGCCGACCCCGCGGGCGCGAGCGTCCCGCGCCACGGACGTCATTCCTCGCCGGCGGCACCCACCTTCGACAGCGGCACTTCGATTGGAGAATCCACGCAGGCGTTCGACCCGCTGAAGGAGTTCGACGAACCACTGCCGTCTCAGCCGGCGCAGCCGGCGCAACCGCAACCGGCGCAACCGCAACCGGCGCAGCAGCCTGTGCAGCCGACCGCCCAGACCATCGCGCAGCCGGTGATGCCGCAGTCCGCGGCGCAGCCGATCACGCAACAGCCGGTGATGCAGCAGCCGATCACGCAGCAACCCGTGCCGACCGTGCCGACGATGCAGCCGACGCAAGCCACGCAACCGGTGCAAGTGACGCAGGCCACGCAGGCCTTCGCGCAACCTACCCAAGCGTTCGCCCAGCCGGTCATGCCGCAATCCGCGTCACAGCCGACGCAGGCGATGCCGATGGCCGCGGCGACAGCCCCGCAAGCGCAGCCCGTCGACCAGCCGACGCAGGCGTTCAACCCGTTGCAGCCGCAGACGGACCTCGCGCAAACGCAGGCCACGCAGGTCTACGGACAGCCTCAGACTCAGCCGGTGGCGGGTCAGACCGACGTGTTCGGCGACCAAGCCACGATGGCGTTCCCCGCGGCGCAGCCGTATGGCCAGCCACAGCCGCTCGCCGGCACCGATCCGCTGGCGGCCGCGGACGACGCGCAGGCCGATCCGACCGAGGCGGCCACGCAGGTGTTCACTCCGGAGATGATGGAACAGGCCGGCCAGGAGGCGCGTTTGGCGCAGTCCTCGCCGGAGGCGATGCCGCCGGCCATCGCCCCGGACGATGACGAGGACGATGAAGACGACGAGGACGACGGCAAGGCGTCGAAGAAGGACGGCAAGGGCCGGAAACTGTCGAACGGCAAGATCGTCGGCATCGTCGTGGCCGTGATCGCCGTGATCGCGCTAATCGTCGGCGGCGTGCTGTTCTACCGCGCGAACAGCGGCAAAATCCTGTACGCCGCGTGCACGAGCGCGCAGGACAAGGCCAATGACGAACTGAAGACCCTCCAGTCCAAGGTGACGGCGGCGCAGCAGACCGTCTCGTCCACGACCGGCAGCCAGGTGGCCGACGCGAACACGCTCACCACGCTCAACCAGACGATCACCGACGCGCAGAACGTCAAGACGGACGCCTCCTGCTCGGCGGACATGTCCAAGGACGATCTGAAGTCGAACACGCAGAAGTTCAAGGACACGCGCAAGCAGGCGAAGGAGATGGAGTCGAAGATCGACGACGCCGAGAAAGCCGTGAGCGACAGCAAGGGCTCGCAGACCTCGAACACGTTGAAGTCCGATCTCAACAGCTCGGTCTCCACCGCGCAGAGCCTGCTCAACAACTCCGCCGGCCAAGTGGCCGACGAGAGCACGCGCACCGCGTTGCAGAACGCCATCAACAACGCGAACAACGTGGCCGGACAGTCGAACCCGTCCGAATCCGACGTGAACAACGCGAAGTCACAGCTGGAGAAGGCGATGTCCGACGTGAACGCGTCGATGTCCGCCAAGCAGCAGGCCGACGCCCAGGCGCAGCAGCAGGCCCAACAGCAGCAACAGCAACAACAGCAGAGCCAGCAGAATCAGCAGAGCCAGAACGATTCCGGTTCGGGTTCCGGTTCCGGCAGCGACTCGGGCAGCGATTCCAGCTCCGATTCGGGAACCGGCAACAGCTCCGGCGATTCCGGTGCCACGGTCGGCGGCTCGAACAGCTGATCGCCGGATAGCCCGAACAACGACCCCCTCAGTCCGGCCTCCGGCCGGCCAGCTCCCCCTGAAGGGGGCGCAAAAAAATCCTTGCGCCCCTGTCAGGGGGAGCTGTCGCGCGAAGCGCGACTGAGGGGGTCAATCGTAGTATCCGCCGCTCAGCGCTTCGCCATCGCGCGCAGGACGCATTTGCGTAGTTCGGAGGCGACGAGGACGAAGGCGGCGAGGCCGATGCATTCGAGCCAGGCCAGCGGGCTCAGCGGCGTGGTGCCGAACGCGGTGTTGAGGAACGGCACGGAGATCACGACGAGCTGCAGCACGACGGACAGACCGATCGCGCCCCACAGCCACTTGTTCGAGAACAGCCCGACGAACACGCTCTGCAGGTGGGAACGCGAGGCGAGCGCGTTGAACAGCTGCGCGAACACGAGGATCGTGAAGCCCATCGTGCGCGCCTCGGTCATCTGCGCCTCGTGGCCGAGCGCGTCCACCGAACGGTCGGTGAACAGGCCGCCGGCGAGGTGCATGTCCATGCCGATCAGCGTGACGGCCGCCATGATGATGCCGATGAAGATGATGTCGCCCCACATCGAGGCGTCGATCACACGGTCGGTGATGCGCCGCGGCCTGCGGTTCATCACGTCCTCGGTCTGCGGGTCGACGCCCATCGCGAGCGCGGGCGCCGCGTCGGTGAGCAGGTTGATCCACAGCAGCTGCGTGGCAAGCAGCGGCACGGTCACGCCGGTGGATTCGGGCTGCGTGATGCCGAGGAATCCGGCGAGCACGACGCCGAAGAACACGGTGAACACCTCGCCCACGTTGGAGCTCAGCAGGTAGCGCAGGAACTTGCGGATGTTGTCGAAGATCACGCGGCCTTCGCGCACGGCGGCCACGATGGTGGAGAAGTTGTCGTCGGCGAGGATCATCTTCGCGCTCTGCTTGGTGACCTCGGTGCCGGTGATGCCCATCGCGACGCCGATGTCGGCGGTCTTGGCGGCCGGGGCGTCGTTGACGCCGTCGCCGGTCATCGCGACGATGTTGCCCTGCCGTTGCAGCGATTCGACGATCTTCAGCTTGTGTTCGGGCGCGACGCGCGCGTACACGGACACTTCGGACGTGGCCTTGTCGAACGCGTCCCTGTCGTCGCCGAGCGCGTCGAGCTGGTCGCCAGTAAGCGCCCTGCCGCCCTTCTCGATGATGCCGAGGTCGGAGGCGATGCGTGCGGCGGTCAGCGGATGGTCGCCGGTGATCATGACGGCGCGGATGCCGGCGCGATGCGCCTCGGCCACCGAGTCGCGCACTTCGGTGCGCGGCGGGTCAATGATGCCGACCATGCCGTTCCAGATGAGGTCGGTCTCAATCGCATCTGACTGGTCGGCGATGTCCGCGACCTGTCCGGCCGCGTTCGCGCGCACGCCGTCCACTTCGGACAGGTTCGCGGTGCCGAGCGGACGGTACGCCTCGCCGAGCGTGCGGTACGCCTCGCCGGAGAGCCGTTCGACGGTCGCGAGAATCGTCTGGCGGTCGCCTTCCGTCAGCGGGCGCACATGCCCGCCGACCGCGATGCGCGAGCAGTACGAGAGCAGCACGTCGGGCGCGCCCTTCGCGAACACGGTGAGCTTGCCGCCCTCCGTCGCGTCCTTCGCAATCACGGACATGCGTTTGCGCTCGGACGTGAACGGCACTTCGGCGACGCGCGTGAACTGGCCGTATCCCTTCATCGCGCCGGTCTTGCGCGCGGCCACGATGAGCGACACCTCGGTCGGGTCGCCGACGACCTCCCATCGCCCGTTCTCCTCACGCAGGTCGCCGTCGTTCGCGATTGTGCCGGCGGCGAGCGTGGCGAGCGCCTCCGCCTTGAGCGACGGGTCGCCGGAGAGCGGCGAACCGTCGGCGGCCGTCATCTTGCCTTTCGGCGTGTAGCCGGTGCCGGTGAGATGCACTTCGCCGCTGGGGGTGACGATGCGTTCGACGGTCATCTCGTTGCGTGTCAACGTGCCGGTCTTGTCCGAGCAGATCACGGACGCGGAGCCGAGCGTCTCGACGGAATGGAGCTTCTTCACGATCGCGTTGTGCGCGGCCATGCGCTGCACGCCGAGCGCGAGCACGACGGTGAGAATCGCGGCGAGGCCTTCCGGCACGGCGGCGACGGCGAGCGACACGGCGAGCAGCAGCGAGTCGATGACGTCGTGGATGTCGTTGAAGCCTTCGAGGAACGCGAGCGCGGCGAGCACGACCACGGCGATGATGACCACAGCGATGCCGAGGATCTTGGAGACGTAGTCCATCTCCTTCTGCAACGGGGTCTGCTCGTCCTCGGTGGCGGAGAGCATGCCGGCGATCTTGCCGACCTGCGTGGCCATGCCGGTGCCGGTGACGACGGCGCGGCCGGTACCCTGCGTGACGGACGTGCCGTTGAAGATCATGTTCGTCCGGTCGCCGAGCGCCTTGGCCTCACGCAGCGTGTCCGGCTTCTTGCCGACGGGCACGGATTCGCCGGTGAGCGACGCTTCGGCGATGCGCAGGCTCGCCGCGGTGATGAGGCGGCCGTCCGCGGAGACCGAGTCGCCTTCCGCGAGCACGATGATGTCGCCGGGGACGACGTCGACGGTGTTGATGCGCACGACTTTGCCGTCGCGCAACACGGATGTGGTGGGGGCCGTCATGCCGGCGAGCGCTTCGACCGCGGCCTCCGCCTTCGCCTCCTGGATGTAGCCGAGCACGGCGTTGACGATGAGGATGAGCACGATGACGATCGCGTCGAACGGCAGCGCCTCGCCGCCTTCCGCCCCGGGCACGGCGTTCGCCTTCTCGATGAACCACGCGATCACGGAGATGACGGTGGCGGCGAGCAGCAGGTAGACAAGCGGATCTTTGAACTGGGCGAGGAACTTCTTCCATTTCGGCACGGGCGGTGCTCCCGCCAGCTCGTTCGGCCCGAACCGCTCCAATCGGCGTGAGGCCTCGGCCGAGCTCAGGCCGACGTTCGGATCGACGTCGAGCGCTTTGGCGACGTCGAGCGCATCGGTCAGGCTCGGATCGGCGTCGTTCGGCAACCCCTGCCGGGTGGGCGCGCCCTCGATCGTTGCGGACGCGGCGGATTGATCCTTCGTGCGATCAACCATGATGGTCTCCTTGGTATAGCCGCGGAGTAGTCAACGCACAGACGCCGGTTGTCTCTCCGGCGGCCCGCATGCTGCGCGGTTATGGGCGCCGACGCGACTGCCGCCGACGCATGTGGCCCCATTATTCCACACGTTTTCCCCCGCCGGCATAAACAGGCCCCCGCCCGTTGCCTACCGCGTGTCGTTCCCCACCCGTCACGCTTTACCCCTCTACCGCAACGTTTCACTCCCCGAATATCACAGTTCCCTCCGTGGTCCGCCACGTTTTTCCGCAGCAAACCCCGGAGGGAACCGTGAACAGTATGGGGTGAACCCGTCCGCTCAGTGGCTCCAGACCGCCGCGTCGGGGTCGAAGTCGGGGTTGTAGCCGTCGTCGGGGTCGTTGTAGGTGTACTCGTCGTCGACGACGCCGGAATCGGCCTCTTCGAGAAGGGTGTCGATGTCCTTCTTGTCGAGCATCTGGTCGGGCAGGACGTTCTTGATGTAGCTGGTCACCGCCTCGCTCATCGGCACATCGTGGCCCGCCTTCTCGGCGAGGAACCAACGGTGGGTGAGCACCTCGTGGAAGAACTGGGCCGGCTCGATCTGCGAACGGTATTCGCGCGGAATCGAACGCACGGTCGGCTCGAACACCTCGCGCATCCAGTCGGTGGCGACGATCTCCAGATCCTCGCCCTCGCGCCACGTGGAGGCACGGTAGGCGTCGAGATCGTTGAGCAGGCGGCGGGCCTGGTTCTCCTGCACGTCGAGGCCGGTGAGACGCAGCAGCTTGCGGTTCGCATAGCCGGCGTCCACGACGCGCGGGCGCACGAGCACGCGCTTGCCGTCCTCGTCGGTCTTCATCTCCAGCTCGTCCACGTCGAAGCCGAGATCGTTGAGCTTGTTGACGCGCTTCTCGATCTTCCACATCTCGTCCGGGCCGAACTTGTCGGTGTCGGTCAGCGCGCTCCATAGCGAGTGGTAGCGCTCGACCAGACGGTTGCCGACCTCGATCTCGTCCACGTCGCTGGGCAGCAGCTGGCCGGAGCTCAGATCCATCAGTTCACCGATGATGTTCGTGCGCGCCAGATCGATGTCGTACTCGCGCTGGCCCTCGGTGAGGTTCACCTGCAGATCGCCGGTCTCGGCGTCCACGAGGAACGCGGAGAACGCGTCGGCGTCACGCAGGAACAGCACGTTCGACAGGGACACGTCGCCCCAGTAGAAACCGGCCAGGTGCAGGCGCACGAGCAGCACGGCCAGGGCGTCGATGAGACGCTCGGCCGTGTCCGGACGCAGGTTGCGGGCGAACAGGGCGCGGTACGGCAGCGAGAACTTGAGATGCTTCGTCACGAGGATCGCCTCGAGCGGCTCGCCCTCCTTGTTGTGACGTCCCGTCACCACCGCGACCGGGCGCACGGCCGGCAGCTCGAGCTTCTGCAGACGACGCAGGATCTCGTACTCGCGCTCGGCCATCTGGCGCGTGATCTCCTTCATCGCGTACACCTCGTCGCCGACGTGCACGAAACGCACCACGTGGCGGGAGATGCCGCGCGGCAGGTTGGCGAGCAGGTCCTCCGGCCAGGTGGCGAGCGGCTTGTGCCACGGCAGGGTGAACATCTTCGGATTCGAGCTCGCCGCCGTGATGTTCAGGGCCCGGGGCTCCGCGTTACCGGGGGTCTCGGCCTCGGCGAGGACGCTTGTCGCCTTCGCCGCGCGCGGATCCAGTTTCGACAGATTCATCGATGCTTGCATCGTCGTGCCTACCTACCTTGTTGCCTGCTTATGTTGCCTGCTTGTACCTGTTTGTGCTTATGCCTGCTCGCCGGCCTTGCGGCGCGCGTTCGCGACCGCGTACAGGCTGATGCCCGCCGCGACGGACGCATTGAGCGATTCGACCTGGCTGGAGATCGGGATGCCGGCGACCGCGTCGCACGCCTCGCGCACGAGACGGCTCACGCCCTTGCCTTCCGAACCGAGCACGACGACCAGCGGATCCGTCTCGAAGCCGGTCTCGCCGACGAGGCTGCTGCCGCCGCCGTCGAGCGCGACCGCGTAGTAGCCGCGTTCCTTCAGGCTTTCGATCGCCTTCGTCAGGTTGACGACGCGGCACACCGGCAGGTGCGCGGCGGCGCCTGCCGACACCTTCCATGCGGCGGCGTTCACCGACGCGGAACGACGTTCCGGCAGGATCACGCCGTTCGCGCCGAACGCGGCGGCGGAACGGATGACCGCGCCGAGGTTCTGCGGATCGGTCACGCCGTCGAGCGCGATGAACAGCGGACGCGCGGCGATGCGCGCGGCCGGCGAGTTCGCGGCCTCCATCGCGCGTGCCTTCTTGTCCGCGCGGTCGGCCAGCTCGGCGAGCGAGGAGTACTGGTACGGATCCACCTTGAGGATCACGCCCTGATGGTTGCCGGATCGGGCGATGCGGTCCATCTCCAGACGGTCCGCCTCCATCATGTGCAGACCGCGGACGCCGGCGAGCTTGACGATCTCGCGCGTGCGGTCGTCGTGCTCGATGCGCGAGGCGACGTACAGCGTGTTGCTGGGCACGCCCACGCGCAGCGCCTCGAGCACCGAGTTGCGGCCGAACACCAGATCGGAGGTGTCGTTCGTCGAGAACTTGTCGGCGCGACGGCGGGCCGCGAGACGCGGATCGGCCATCTGGCGGCGCATCGCCGCGTTCTTCATCTTGTATGCCTTGTGGTATTCGCGGTTCTCGGCCTTCGGCGTCGGTCCCTTGCCGCGAAGCGCGTTCCTGTGCTTGCCACCCGACCCCTTGGTCGGTCCTTTCTTAGTAACCATAAGGGTCATTGTCCCAGCACCCCGCCCCAACGCCCGCCGCCACAGGCGAAATCACCCCCAACCCGTCACGGTTCGATCGGCTTGGAACCCGTGGTCGAGCGGATATAGCGACGCCCACGGGTCTTCCCCTCCACGAGCAGCATGCCGGCACCGACCATGGCCCGCACCGCACAGCCGGCCGCGCAAGAAAACCCGGGAATCGGCCCTTTCGTCCGGGAATATTTGCACTGAGTCGAGCTGAGCACAAGAAATCCCGGAACAAGCGGCAGTTTCCCGGGAAAACTTGCGCTGGGAAGTGGTCAGTACAAGAAATCCCGGAACAAGCGGGGGATTCCCGGGAAAACTTGCGCCTCCGGGCGGGAACGAGCCGGGAATGAACCAAGAATGACCCGGGGAATAGAGTGGGAAACGCCCCGGGAAACGGAGCTGGCGACGACCCGGGAAAACAAACTGGGAAACCGTCACCGTCTGCGGACGTGCCACGAAGTTGGCGTAGACAAAGAAAGCCCCGCGGCGTAGCGGGGCTTTCTCCAACGAGACGGAATAGAGAGGAAGAGAAACGTCTCGTTGACATGGTTGGCCGAATCAGGCGGCACATTCGCCGCAACCCGACCAAGTCTTTATAACCGGAACCGCGTCAGTTGATGCGGAGCTCGGTGGACGGGGCGAACAGGTGCATCTTGGCCGGATCGATCTTGATCTTGACGGTCTGGCCGACCTTCGGCAGCGCACGCGGGTTCACGCGAACCGTGGTGAGCTTGTTCTGGTCGGACATGACCTGGGCCTCCTCGGCGGCGGAGCCGTCGGTGATGATGTTGCCGTAGATGTAGCCGTCGGAGCCGAGATCCTCGACGTTGACGACCTTCAGGGAGAAGGCGTTCGGATCGTCGGCCGGGGCCAGCGAGGCGTCCTCCGGACGGAAGCCGACGACGATCTTGCCGCCGTCCTCCGGGGTCAGCTTGTCGACGGCGTCGGCCGGCAGGTCGACGGTGTCCTCACCGATCTGGGCCTTGCCGTTGACGACCGGGTGCACGTTGATGTTCATCGACGGGGAGCCGATGAAGCCGGCGACGAAGACGTTGGCCGGGCGATCGTACAGCTCGGTCGGGGCGCCGACCTGCTGCAGGACGCCGAGCTTGATGACGGCGATGCGGTCGCCCATCGTCAGGGCCTCGGTCTGGTCGTGGGTCACGTACAGGGTGGTGACGCCGAGCTGACGCTGCAGGGCGGCGATCTGGGTACGGGTCTGGACGCGGAGCTTGGCGTCGAGGTTGGACAGCGGCTCGTCCATGAGGAACACCTTCGGCTTACGCACGATGGCGCGGCCCATGGCGACACGCTGACGCTGGCCGCCGGACAGGGCCTTCGGCTTGCGGTCGAGGTACTCGGTCAGGTCGAGGATCTTCGCGGCCTCTTCGACGCGCTTGCGGATCTCCTCCTTCGGAGTGCCGGCGATCTTCAGGGCGAAGCCCATGTTGTCGGCGACGGTCATGTGCGGGTACAGCGCGTAGTTCTGGAAGACCATGGCGATGTCGCGGTCCTTCGGCTGCATGGTGGTGACGTCCTTATCACCGATGAGGATGCGGCCCTTGTTGACTTCCTCGAGGCCGGCGAGCATGCGCAGGGTGGTGGACTTGCCGCAGCCGGACGGGCCGACGAGGACGAGGAATTCGCCGTCCTTGATGTCGAGGTTCAGATCATCCACGGAGGGCTTGTCGTTGCCCGGGTAGATACGGGTGACGTGGTCGAAAATGACTTCAGCCATGGTTGTTCAATCCTTTCAGAGGCAGGTACGTGCCTCACGATCCGTTGTAAAGGGATTATTCGGTTGGTTGCTGTGCTTTGATCCGTTCGTCACCATCCATCGCATCGCTGCAACGTCGGGCGATCTGCAAACCTCAGCGTTTACTTATCCGGACCGGCGGAATCGTTTCCGTCGAACCTTCGGCTCACTATACACGTTGTTCGCGCTCACGCAAGGAAAGCGCTTTCGCATTGGCGTTTCCCCGATCACAAATCCCAACCGTGCACCCCGTTCACGCACCCCAATCACGCATCCCGTTCCCGGCGCGGCGCGCGGCCGGCCGATACAATCGGGAACCGGAGGCCCGCACGAGGTGCCCACGCGAGACAGGGAGGTTGGTCATGCGCGACATCAGAATCGGGGTGGTCGAGGACGACGCCTCGGCCTGCCAACAGGTCCTGGACTATCTCAACCGCTATCAGGCCGAGAACGACGGCATCCGCTTCACCGTCTCCGTGTTCGACGACGGCGCGAGGATCGTCGAGAAATACGCGCCCGTCTACGACATCCTCCTGCTCGACGTCGAGATGAAGGAGATGGACGGCATGGAGGCGGCGCGGCGCATCCGCGAGCGCGACAAGACCGTCGTCATCGTGTTCATCACCGCGGCGCCGCAGTACGCGATCAACGGCTACCAGGTGGGCGCGCTGTCGTACCTGCTCAAACCGGTGCCGTGGTTCGCGTTCAACCAGGAGCTGAAACGGTCGATCGACACGGTGCGCCGGCGCGGCGACGAGTCGATCCTCATCGACGTGGGCGGCGCGCAGCAGCGGCTGGAACTCGCCGACGTGCTGTACATCGAATCGATCCGGCACACGATCGTCATCCATACGCTCGGCGGCAAACTGTCGGTGACGGGCACGCTGAAATCGTTCGAGGAGCGGCTGGCGGAGAAGGATTTCTTCCGATCGAACTCCTGCTATCTGGTGAACCTGCGTCACGTGACCGGCATGGCGGACCAGGACTGCGTGCTGTCGAACGGCGAGCCGTTGCGCGTGAGCCGGCCACGCAAGAAGGCGTTCATGACCGCGCTGGCCGCGTACATGGGAGGCGTGTGATGGGCGGTCTCGGCGCGACGATCACGAACGCGATGCCGGACATCCCGCGGCTGTTCACCGCGATCTGCGAGTGGGCGGCGTGCGTCACCTATCTCGCCGTGATCCACCGCCGCGTGGCCTTGCGGCGCACGGCGGCGGTCGCGGCGATCGGATTGGCGGCGATGATCGGCGTGCAGTATCTGGCCGGAGCGATGCCGCTGTGGTTCTGGACGCTCGGCATGCTGCTCGCGTTCGGCTGCATGTGGCTGATTGTGTGGCGCGGCAGCGGCGGCGGCAAACGCGAGTGCCTGTATGTGACGGCGCGTGCGTTCGTGCTCGCCGAGCTGGTCGCGTCGCTGCACTGGCAGCTTTCGACGTTCCTCACGTACGGCGTGGACCTGCCGCCGCGCCAGCCGTTCGCGACGTTGATCCTGGTCGGCGTGTACACGGTCTGTTTCGCCGCGGCATGGGCGGTGGAGCGGCGCAACTTCAGCCAGTCCGCGCCGACGACCGTCAGCGCGCAGCTGGCCGTCGGCACGGTGGCGATCACCGTGGTGACGTTCGCGATGAGCAATCTGAGTTTCGTTTCGACGAACACGCCGTTCTCCGGCAAGATCGGGCAGGAGGTGTTCTACATCCGCACGCTCGTCGACTTCTGCGGGTTCGCGATCCTGTATGCGCAGCAGGAGCAGGCGCGGCGGATGGAGGCGAGCGCGGAGCTCGCCTCCATCAACGCGCAGTTGGAGAGCCAGCATCAGGAGTATCTCGCGTCGAAGGAGAATCTGGAGTCGATCGGGCGGCTCGCGCACGACCTCAAGCATCAGATCGCCGCGTTGCGCGCCGAAGTCGATCCGGAACATGCGGCGGCCGGTTTCGAGCAGTTGGAGCGTTCGGTCGCCGAGTACAGTGCGCAGCAACATTCCGGCAATCCGGTGCTCGACGTGATTCTGACGACGAAGACGCGCGTATGCGAGGAGCGTGGGATCACGTTCACGGCGGTCGCGGACGGTGCGCTGCTGGGCGCCGCGAACATGAGTTCGATGGACATCGCGACGCTGTTCGGCAACGCGTTGGACAACGCGATCGAGGCGACGTCGCGATTGGACGATCCGGAACGACGGTTGATCCGTCTCGCCCTGTACCGGCAGGGCGCGTTCACGGTGATCCGCGTGGAGAACTACTACGACGCGGTGTTGAAGAAGGATGCGGCGGGCAATCTGCGCACCACGAAACGCAACGCGACCGGCCACGGATTCGGCGTCAAATCGATCCGGCACATCGCCGCCCAATACGGCGGCGAAGTGTCGATCAAGGCCGAAGACCACTGGTTCACGCTCACCGTGCTGATTCCGGGAGCATAGAGCGGTGATGCGATAGGCCTCCCTCTGACGAGGGAGGTGGCCGCCGAAGGCGGACGGAGGGAGAGACGTCGCCGCAGGCGGCAATACGGAATCGGCCGAAGGCCGATGCGGTTTTCCCGCGACCTCATGGCCGCTCCACCTCTCTCCCCCAGTCCGCTACGCGGACAGCCCCCTCGTCAGAGGGGGCCGATTCAGAACCGCCGCTACTTGGTCTTGGGCATGATCCAGAACTTGAGGAGCGGGTAGCTGACGACGACGGCGAGGAGCGTGTTCACGACGGAGGCGATTGTGCCGGCCAGCCCCGCGTTCATGCCCCAGCCTTGGCACAGTGCGGTCACGTAGCCGGGCAGCACGAGGTTCACGACGACGATCACGACGGCGAGGATCGCGTACTTCCACGCGGCGTCGTGGAAGCTGGAATCGGACTTGAACACCCACTTCATCTGCACGAAGAAGTTCACGACCTGCGCGATCACCTCGGCGAAGAGGAAGGTGAGGAAGCCGCCCACGCCGTTGCCGGATTCCGGGTAGTTGAAGATCAGGAAGTGGAACGGCGCGGTGAGCCCGAGCGCGGCGACGAACACGGCGGTGCCGATCCACGTGACCACGAAGCGGGCGATCGTGGAGATGTTCGACAGCACGTTGAACAGGATGAACTCCCAGATCGTCGGATGCGTGGCGATCCAACGACGAATCGGGCCCATCTTCGCGAGCTCCTCGGCGGTGGGCTTGGCGGTGGGCTTGGCGGACTCGGCCGAGGCGGACGTAGCGGTTTCGGCGGTCTTCGTCGCGTCAGTCATGGTTGATCTCCTTCGCGGTGCGCTTGTTGGCGGATTGGTTGCGGAAGTATGCCCCGATGAGCGAGCCGAGGCCCCGGAACGTGTGCCCGTTGCCGATCTCGACGATCGCGTCGACCATGGCTGCATCGACCATGCCCTGCGTCATCTTGCTCATCGCCCGCGGCGGCATGTTGAGGATGAACAGCGTGTTGAGGTCGGGCGCGCCCGTCTTCTCGCGCACGCTCGCCTCCCGCTTCTTGAGCGTGTTCGCGACGGTCTTCGCGATGAATCCGCGCGAACCGCTCCAGCTCGAGATCGGATCGTTGACGCCGAACGTCGCCGCCCCGTCGCGGCCGGAGCGCGCGATCACGTCATAACCGAACAGCGCGGCCATCTCGGCGTCGGTCACGTGCTTGACGTCGCCGGTCAGATAGTGGCCGAGCGCGGGGTCGGGGCCGGCCACGTCCACGTCGCCGGCGACGGCGAACGACTCGCTCAACGGCAGCGTCTCGGCGTCGAAGCCGACCGACAGCGTCCACACGCCCGACTCGGTGCGCCACGCGCCGGCACCGTCGCGCGCGGCGGTGTCGAAGTGGCGGAACGTGTACCGGTCGAAGTCGATGCGCACGTCGCGCGTCTCGTGCGCGGCGAGCGTCACCTTCGCGAATCCCTTGAGCTCGCGCGCGGGGCGCAGCACGCCGGCGGCGTGCGTGCCGTCCGCGCCGGCGGCGCCGCCGCACGACGGGCCGCTCACGTACAGCTGGACGACGGTCGCGCCGGCCACGTCGGAGTCGTTGGAGACGGTCACGGTGACGCCGGTCTCGTCGGCGACGAGTCCCGTCATCGTGAACGCGGCGTAGGACAGGCCGTAGCCGAACGGGAAGCGGACGGGCACGCCCGCGGTCTCGTAGTAGCGGTAGCCGACGAACGGGCCCTCACGGTAGACGGCGTCGCGGCCGGTCGCCGGGTACCAGCCGGCGGACGGGCAGTCGTCGTAGCGCATCGGCCACGTTTCGGCGAGATGGCCCGACGGATTGACCTTGCCGGTGAGCGCGCGCACGGTGGCGGATGCGCCGGCCTGTCCGGACAGTCCGATGTAGAGGATCGCGGCGACGTCGTCGTGCCACGGCAGTTCGACCGGGGAGCCGGCGACGAGCACGACGACGATCGGCTTGCCGGTCGCGGCGAGCGCGGCGATCAGATCGTTCTGCGCCTGCGGGATGGCCATCGTCGCACGGTCGAGGCCTTCGGATTCGCTGCGTTCGTCGAGGCCGACGACGGCGAGCGCGACGTCCACGTCGTCGCGCGAGACGAGGTCGACGGCCTCGCGCACGAGTTCCGGCTTCACGGCGCCCTGACGGTCGTAGCCGGGCGCGTAGCCGGCGACTTCGGCGGCGTCGGACTTGCCGAGTTCGTCGAGGATGTTCTCTTCGCGCGTGGCGTTCACCTTGGACGAGCCGGAGCCTTGGAATCGCGGGGTCTTCGCCATGTCGCCGACGACGGCGACGCGCGCGCCCGGACGGAACGGGAGCACGGGGGTACCGTCGATGCCGCTGGTGCCCACGGACGCGTTCTTCAGCAGGACCATCGAGCCTTCGGCGACGCGGCGGGCGACCTCGTGATGCGCCTTGATGACGGATTCGTCGAGCAGGTCGTCGCGGCCGACGCCGTCGAGGCGCGTGCGGCCCGCGACCTTCGCGACCTCGCGGGCGCGGGCGTCGAGGTCCGCCTCGGAGAGCGTGCCGGCGGCGACCGCGCTTTCAAGTTCGCGCACGGACGTGAATCCGGGGCTCGGCATTTCGAGCGAGCCGCCCGCCTTGACGGCGGCGACGGCCGAGTTGGAGCCGCCCCAATCGGAGACGACCATGCCGTCGAAGCCCCATTCGTCGCGCAGGATGTCCTGCAGCAGATGCTTGTTCTCGTGCGCGTAGACGCCGTTGATCTCGTTGTACGAGGTCATGATCGTCAGCGGCGCGGCCTCGCGCACGGCGATCTCGAATCCGGTCAGGTAGATCTCGCGCATCGTGCGCTCGTCGATGACCGAATTGGAGGCCTGACGGCGCAGCTCCTGGCTGTTGACCGCGAAATGCTTCGGGCAGGCGGAGACGCCGTTCGACTGGATACCGCGGATGAGGCCGGCGGCCATGCGGCCGGCGACGATGGGATCCTCCGAGTAGTACTCGAAGTTCCGGCCGCATAGCGGGTTGCGTTTGATGTTGAGGCCGGGACCGAGCAGCACGTTCACGTCGAGGTCGTGCGCCTCGCGGCCGAGCGCCTCGCCCATCTGCTCGGCGAGCGCCGGATTCCACGATCCGGCGACGGTGCCGGCGGTCGGGAAGCAGGTGGCGGGCTTGGAGGCGCCGAGTCCCAGATGGTCGCCTTCGCCGAGCTGGCGTCGCACGCCGTGGGGGCCGTCGCTCATCACGAAGCTGGGCACGCCGGCGCGGTCGTTGCCGCGCGAATCCCATTCGGATCCGCCGGACAGCATCGCCGCCTTCTCGGCCACCGAAAGCTCTTCGAGTTCCATGTCACTCTCCCTTGCAGTGATTGGCTTGTTCGTTCGATTTCTTCATCGTCGTTGCTTCGATTCAATCAGGATTCGCGGGCGCGTGGGGCGGCGTGCACACAACCTGTCGTTTCCTCCGCACGAATGGCACGCAGGCTCTTACGGAACGATCCACGCATACCACTTCTCAAAATTCTTAAGAAGTTCACTGTATTACTTCTCAAAATTTTTAAGAAGTGATACCGTAAAGGTTGCGACGATAAACGTATGAGAGGAACGAGGCGACCATGGTTCCGGACAATCCGCGCGAATCCTATGCCATGCTGGTACGCGAGGCCATGCGCCTCGACATCCCCACCCCCTCGCGCCGCGACGAGGTGATTCGTCAACTCGACAAGCCCGCCATGTTCAACATCGTGCACATCATCACCGGCATCCGGCGTTGCGGCAAGACGTTCTACCTGTTCCAGAAGATCCATGACCTGCTGGCCGCCGGAGTGCCGCGCGACCGCATCCTCTACTTCAATTTCGCCGACGACCGCCTGCTGCCGATGCCGGATGACGTGCTCGACGACGTCGTCAACGAGTACTGGCGTCAGGTGCCCGAAGCGCGAAGCGAAGGCGCGTACCTGTTCCTCGACGAGGTGCAGGAATGTGCGAACTGGCAGGGATTCTGCCAACGCATCACGGAACATGAGAAGGTGACGCTGGTCATCACCGGCTCATCATCGAAACTGTCCAGCGAGGAGATTGCCACGAACTTCCGTGGTCGATCGCACGCGCACGCGATGATGCCACTGTCGTTCCGGGAATACTGCACGTTCCGCGGCATCGCCGTGCCGGATGCCGTTCCGGACGGCCACGGCGAATCCGATGATGCTTCCGCAGTGATTAAAGTGATTAATGAGGCGTTCTCGCCACAGGAGGTCACCGGATTCGAAGGCGCATACGAACGCTATTTGGTCGAAGGGGGATTCCCCGGTGTGCAACGGCTGATCGAGCCGGATCGCGTCGAGATGCTGCAAAGCTACATGCGCGACGTGGTGGCGCGCGACGTCGCGGAACAGTTCGGACGAGAGAACATCGCGATGGCCACGCAGACCGCACTCTACCTATTGCGCAACACGGCGTGCGAGCTGTCCGTCAACGCACTCGTCGCCGCATTGAAAGCCACCGGCTGGAAAGTGTATTGGGACAAAGTCAATACGCTGCTGGAACTGTTCAAGCAGGCGTATCTGGTCTACGAGCTGCCCGAATACCGCACGGCGCTCAAACCGGGCAGCACCAGCGTGCCGAAGATGTACGCGGTCGATCAGGGCATGGCCTACGCGGTTTCCCGCGCGAACCAGCAGGATCTCGGCAAACGATTGGAGACGGCCGTGTTCTGCGAACTGCACCGCCGCACCGCCGGACGCAGGACGGAGGCTGTGACGTCCTACACCATGCCCGGCCCCAAGCAGGAGAAGGTCGACTTCCTGGTCGGCGACGCCCTCGCCGCCGAACCATACGCGCTGTATCAGGTGACCGCGGACATGACCGCCACGAAGACGCGGAACCGCGAGATCGGCTCGTTGGCCGCGGTCATGGCACGCACTCACCTCGGTTCCGGAAGCATCCTGACGTTGCATGATGAGGAGACCGTCGCGGTCGAAGCCGGCACGATACACGTCATCCCCGCATGGAAGTGGTCGCTGATGCGGTGATGCGGTACGTCAGACCGGGAAGGCGGCGAAACGATTTGGCCAATCGTGGCGGAGATGGATGGACTTGGAGCCCTGTTCGCGGCCCGTACCCGAACAACTACGAGAAAGGCCCCTATTGCCATGCTTTCACCTCTCTACGGAAATACAACGCAATCCGATTGAGCTGATTGAGGCGCCGTCGCATTCCGTCTCCGTCCCCGACTATCGAGGTAACCGGATGCGGATGCGCCAGGTTCCGTTGCGGGTTTCGTGGGATAGGGTGCCGCCGTGGCGCTCGACCTGTTCACGCAGGAGGGCGAGGCCGAAGCCCGATCGCAGAGTCCGCCGGCCGGCGTGTGCGGCGGTGCCGGCGGGCACGCCGCCACCGTCACGCACGCCAACACCGGCGGCATGGCCCGTGACGCCATTGCTCTGCTCGATGATGATGGCGCCGACGTCACGAACGTCATCGCGTTCGCACCGCACCGTCAGCCGGTACGGCACAGCCGCATCCGCATGACGGGCGATATTGGCGCATATCTCCTTGCCACACGTGCGGATCAGTCGCGCCATGCCCGGAGCGATCCGGCGGCCGTCGACGTTCACCGTCATCGTCCCGCGGAATCCCAGATTCCGCAGCCGCCGCTCCTGCCGCCCGAAATACCGGGCGACATCCGACGCGGCCGACACAGCCGCACCCGCCGCACCCGACGCAGCCGCCACGCCCGCCGACGTCCCATCGGCCTCGGACAGCAGGCGGATGACCTCATGGGTGTTGTCCAACGCCGCGAGGGACAGCCGGTTGATATCCCTCATCAACGCGCGCCCGTCCCCAGAATCACCGGAATCACCCGAACCAACAAAATCACCCGAGCCAACGGAACCAACGCGACCACGCGCACCATCGGCACCGCCGCACTCCCCTTCTTCCGCGCTCTGCGACAACAGCGCGATCGCGGACAATTCCCCGGTGACGGCGTCGTGCAGCGCACGCCATCGCATGCCGTGGACGGCCAGATCGTCGTCGACCGGTCTCAGCGTCGTTTCGCCTGATTCCATTTGACCAACGCCTCCCCCAACGTCCGTGTGTTCAGTTTGATGCGCGCGTGCCGCGCGTGGGATCGTGCGGTGGGCGGCTGGATGCCGAGCCGTCGCGCGATCTCGTTGAGGTTGAGCCCCTGCGCGCTCAGGTTGAGCACTTCCATCTCCGGCCATGTCAGCGTCGCCGCCGGTTCGGCGGGCGTGCGGCGGATGCGTTGGAACGCCGTCCCGGCATCGTCGAAACGCACGTCGGGTGCGGCCTGCGACGGCACCGTTCCGCCGGCGGCCACGATCCGTATCGCCCGTTGCAGGTCGCGCATGTCCGTTTTGCCGATGATGCCCTGCGCTCCCGCCTCGGCCGCGTCCGACGCGTACAGTTCGATCGGGTACGAGGTGATGGCGAGCATCGGCGGGCGCGGCGCGGCGGACCGGATGAGACGGCACAGCAGCGGGCCGGGCATGTCCGCAAGCCCCATGTCGACCAGCAGCACGTCGGGGCGGTCGTCGTCCTCCACGCATCTGACGAACGCCTCCCGACCGGCCGTCGCCTCCCACGCCAGCCGCATGCCCGGCATCCGCGGGATGATCGCGCGCAGCGCGTACAGGGTGATGGCGTCGTTGTCGACGATGCCGACCGAGACGCCCGTCCCGCCGTCATCGTTTCCACGTACCTCTTCGGACCGTTCCATAATCCGCAGTGTATCGCCGATTCCCACGCGGCGACGGGCGGCGGCACCGTGCGCGCGACGGTTCATCATCAAACGTTGACGGGACGCTTCGATGCGGGCGACGCCGGCCGCCGTCACGACAAACGTTGATGCCTTCGGGCGTATGCGACGACGTCGCGGAACGCCACGGATACGCTGGAATCACGGATACGGCATCCGACGGAAAACAACGGAAACGACGGACGATGAAGGAGTCCTCCCATGTTCGGCCATGACACGCATCTTCCGGCGACGGCGCGCACGCTGATGCGCGCCATGCTCGCCTTCTGCACCGCGGTCGCGCTCTGCACGGCAGCTCCTTCCGCGGCATCGGCGATCGAGCGCACCGGCGCGCTTCCCGTCACGACGCTGCGCGACGCCTCCTGTCTCGGCGACGATCCGATCGCGTTGACGTCCGCTCCCGGCGGCCGGTTCCTGTTCGCGATCGACAAAAGCGGCACGGTCTGCCGGATCCGCATCACGGACCTGTCCGCGGACGGCACCGCACAGGTGGACGGCGGTTTCGCCACGTCCCGGCCGCACGTCGAGTTCACGCCGGATGGCAGGACGATGCTCGTCAACGGCGCGAACGGCGTCGCCGCGATCGGCGTCGACGATCTCACGGTCACGTTGCATCCCTCGACCGGAAGCGACTACATGCTGTCGCCGGACGGCGCGCGTATCGGCGTAATCGAACCCGACGGCACCAGCGGCAATGGCGGCGACGATGCGCAGCGCTCGTGGACGTTGCGCACGTTCGCGGCGGCAGGCGGCGAGAACGTCGCCGCCGTCCCGCTACGATACGCCGACGACGACGGTGCCGCCGCCGCAATCCGCGACGTCACGCCGTACACGACGAACTCGGCCGGGACGGTATGGTTTGTCGGCGTCGATGATGCGGACGGTACCGGCGATACGGGCGATGACGGCGATACGACCGACGACGGTGATGCTGCCGCCGGACGATCGTTGCGGCTGATGGCGGTCGACGTCGCCACCGGCGTGATGGACGACATCGCGGACGACGTGTCGCCGACCGTCTACGCCACCGGAACAGCGGACCGTCACGCGCTGTACGTGGGCACCGCCGATTCGCGGGTGCTGGCGATCGACGTCGACGCCTATGAGCCCGGCTCGGATTCCGGTTCCGGCTCGGACTTGGGCACCGGTTCGGGCGGGGCGACGGTGGCGCGCACGATGTTCGGACGGCACCTGCCGCTCGACCGCATCCTGCTCGCGCCGAGCGGCGCACGCCTGCTCGTCGGCATGACGAACGGCAGACTCGTGGTCGACGAAAGCACCATGCAATGGCTGGAGGCGGGCGATCTCGTCTCGGCCATCAATCCGGACGGCACGCTGCTGTATTCGATCGACCGCGGTGGTGATGGAATCGGCGACGGAGGCGGCGCGACGGGCAACGGGACTGCGGGCAACGCGATCATGCTTCGCGTGAACACGTTCGACGGGAACGACCCAACGGTCACGCGCACGCTGACGGTCGGGGGAAACGACGGCGATGGCGGTTCCGGAACCGCCGGCGACTCCGATCTTTCCGGCACGGCGATCGGCCACGCGGCCGGCTGGACGTTCTCGCAGGACGGCGGCGTCTGGTACGTGCTGCTCGCCCCGGCCGCCGGCTCCGCACGGCCGGCCGCGCTGCTCGCGGTGGACGTCTCCCCGTTCACCGCGGAATCCGTGAGCCGGTCGACTACGGAAGACGACGGGCGGCGGGAGCTCAGCACGCCGACGATCGCCATCGTCGCCGCCGTCGCGGCGCTGCTGATCGTGGCGATCATGATCGTGCGCCGGCGAACGGACTGGTGAGACGGGAACAGGGAATCAGGAGAGACAGCGAAGCGGCCGCAGGCTGCGGGAACGGCATCGGTTGGATGATGCGGTTACCCGCGGCCTGCGGCCGCTTCTCTCCCCCAGTCAGCCTGACTTCACATCAGCTCGCCTGTCGGCTCACACATCGCCTACAAACGCCTCCGGCGTTTGCTTTACGGCGATGTCCTATCAGAGGAGGCCGGGAGGCGGGGCTACTTCGTGGCCTTGCGGCGGGCGAGGTAGCGCTTGATGGTGAGGACCTCGAGTCCGATCGCGAGGACGGCGGTCACACCCCAGACCACGTAGGAGATGGTCTTCCAGATCGGGGTGGCGACGTCGGGCTCGCCGTTCTCGTACAGCCAGCTGTTGGCAGCCGTGTAGAGGATGTTGTGCGAGGCGGTGCGCATCGCCTTGACCGAGGTGGCGGACTTGTCGGTGATATGGTTCGTCACGTCGGTGGTGGCGAGCATCAGGTCGTTGCCGCCGCGGATCGCGCGGTCGCCGCTCTGGTAGCCGTAGCCGCCGAAGTAGTCGGTGAGGACCATGCCGCGGAAGCCCCACTCGTCACGCAGGACGGTGTTGAGCAATCCGGAGTGCGAGCCGGCCCACTCGGTGCCGATGTAGTTGAAGGCGCTCATCACGGCGCCCGCGCCGCCTTCCTTCACGCTCATCTCGAACGGCTTCAGGTAGATCTCGCGGATCGACTGCTCGTTGGCCCAGGTGTTGAGCTCGCTCAGTCGGTTCGTCTCCTGGTCGTTCAGGGCGAAGTGCTTCATGAAGGCGTACACGCCCTTGGCCTGCGCGCCGGCCACCTGCTGGGAGGCCATCACGCCGGACAGGTAGCCGTCCTCGGAGAAGTACTCGAAGGTACGGCCGGCGAACGCGTTGCGGTGGATGTTCATGGCGGGGGCATACCAGCCGGCCACGTGCATGTCGTGGGCCATGTCGCCGATGCCGTCGCCGAACTGGCGGGCCAGATCCTTGTTCCACGTGCACGCCACGGAGGTGGAGGACGGGAAGCCGATGGAGCCGACGCCGGTGAAGTTGTTGTTCAGGGAGGCGGGGCCGTCGACGTCGGTCAGGGCGATCTTGCCGACGGAGTTCACGGCCTGCGTGCCGTAGCCGCCGAAGGCGATCAGGTTGTCCATCTGGTCGAAGGTCAGCTGGTCGAGCAGCTTGTCCCACAGCGGATCGTCGTAGTCCTTGCCGGTGAGGTCGGCCAGACGCACGCCGTTCTTCGCGCCGGTGGTCGGCATCTGGTCGGAGTCGTCGTTCGTCTCGGACGGCTTGTAGTTCGACAGGTTGCGGAACTTGGCCTTGAGGTCGGCGGACAGCGTGTAGTTCGTCGGCTTGGCGGTCGCCTGCTTGTAGTTGGCGAAGTGGTCGGCACGGGACAGGTATGTGATGCCCTGCTCCTCGCCCTCGGCGTCGTCGAACACGTTGGTCGCGACGGTCTTGTCACCCGAGTGCGTGTTGGACTTGGAGTCGTAGGTGATCGTCTTGTCGACGGTCACGGTCTTCTCGTCGATCGTGGTGTGCGAATCGGACTGGATGGAGATGCCGTAGTCGCCCGCCTCGAGCACGTAGGCCTTCGCGGTCTTGGAATCGTAGGAAGCCATGTCGTCATCGTCGAACGAGATCTTCACGGTCTCGGATTCGCCGGGCTTGAGCTCCTTGGTCTTCTCGAAGGCGACCAGGTTGGCGCTGGCCTTCTCGATGCCGCCGTTGGTGTACGGCGGGTCGAAGTACGTCTCGACGACGTCCTTGCCGGCCTTGTCGCCGGTGTTGGTGACGGTCACGTCGAAGGAGACCTTGCCGTCGGAGTACGTCACGTCGCCCATCTTCTGGTCGAAGGTGGTGTAGCTCAGGCCGTAGCCGAACGGGTACTGCACGTAGTCGTCGTAGTCGATCGCGCCTTCGTCGGCCGCGGTCTCCCAGTACTTGTAGCCGACGTAGATGCCTTCGACGTAGTTGACGAACGCCGGGGAGGTCTTGCCCTCCTCGAAGTTCTCGGTGGCGAACTCCTTCATGTTGTCGTACTTGAAATCACCGGCGTTGTTGTAGCTCGGCTGCTGGGTGAGGTCCTTGACGAAGGTGTCGGAGGTCCTGCCGGACGGGTTCACGTCGCCGGCGAGCACCTCGCCGAGCGCGGAGAAGCCGGTCTGGCCGGCGGGCGGGCACCACAGCACGGACTTGATCTGCGGGTAGTTGTCGACGAAGCCGAGCTCGAAGGTGTTGGCGCCGTTGTAGACGACGGTGACCTTGTCGAAGTTCTTGGTGACCAGGTCGATCATGTCCTTCTCGGTCTGGCTGAGCTCGAGGAAGCTGCCGCCCTTCTGGAAGTCCTTGTAGTCCTTGGAGTTGTCGTGGTAGGTGATGCCCTTGGCGGTCATGTCCTTCGGCAGGTCGGCGCCCTCGCCGCCGACGCGGGTGATGACGACCACGGCCTCGTCGGAGAAGGCCTTGGCATCGGAGATGAGCTTGCTCGAGTACTGCTTGGCCGGCACTTCGGGCAGGGTCCAGTCCTGCTCGGCCATGGCCACGACCGGACGGTCCTTGCGGTAGCCGGTGTACAGCTTGCTCAGTTCGGTGTTGGTCTCGACGCCCGCCTGCTTGAGGCCGTCGAGGATGGAGGTGGTCTTGTAGGACTGGTTCATCGAGCCGGAGCCGGTGCCGCCGTAGACCGGGTTCGTGGAGCCCCAGCCGAACACATTGACCTTCTTCGAGGCGAGCGGCAGGTTGGAGTCCTCGTTCTTCAGCATCGTGATCGCCTCGGACTGGATCTCCTTGGCGAGCTTGTTCGCGTTGGAGATCGTGGTCTCGGACAGCGTGTACTTGGTGGCGGTCGCGCTGTTGAGCAGCGAGGCCAGCGGGCCGAACAGCATCATGGACACGGCCACGACCACGGCGACCAGGAACACGATCCACGATTCGGAATGCACGAGTTTGCGGGTGGCGACGTTCTTCACCGTCTTCTTGTTCACGCCGATGGTCAGCGCGAGCGCCAGCACGAACACCACGCCGATGGCGATCAGCTGCGGCGCGATCGAAGCGATGACGTTCATCACGTCGCTCCAGTTGATGCTCAGCATCGTTCTCCTCCTTGATTCTGCTTTCATCCGACACGTCGTCGATGTCGTTATCCCCGATTGTGCACGACCGCCGCAGGCCGCATCGCCCGCTCACCCCATCCTGTCGTTTCGCATGCATATTCTGCACGCCCGCCCATTCCCCGCACACATGGGCGGCACGGCCGACCGGCACATATATACCGGCATGCCAGGCCCAAGGATAGGATGGGCGGTATGAGTGATCTGACGGCGTTGAATCTGGAACCGGGCGAAGTGGTGGGCGGCTATACGCTCGTCTCCCGCCTGGGTTCCGGCGCGATGGGTTCGGTATGGCGCGTGCTCGACGACGGCGGTCAGGTGTACGCGATGAAGATCCTGCGTGATTCGCTCGCCGAGGACGGTTCGTCCGATGATCTCTCCGGCGATGGCGCGGCCGGCGGTCCGGGAGTTCCCGGTTCTCCCGCCTCCCGCCGCCCCGCGCAGGACCCGAACCTCAAGGAGAACGTGACGCCGCGCGAGCGTCTGCGCCGCGAGGCCCTCGCGTTGAAGAAGGTGAATCATCCGGGCGTGTGCGGCATCGTCGACATGGAGCTCGACGACGCCCTCGCGTTCATCGTCACCGAACTCATCGAAGGCAGGAATCTCAAGGACGACGTCGCCGCGAACGGCAAATACGTGGGCGACGATCTGGAACGGCTCGCGCGCAAGCTGATGGAGGCCGTCAAGGCCGTGCACGCGGCCGGCATCGTGCACCGCGACATCAAACCGACGAACGTGATGGTCTCCGCGTCCGGTCCGGTGCTCGTCGACTTCGGCATCGCGATGGGCGAAGGCGAAAGCCACGTGACGCGCACGGGCCTCGTGATGGGCACGCCCGGCTTCATCGCGCCGGAGATCATCGACGGCGCCGATTCGAGCGAGGCGACGGACTGGTGGTCGGTCGCCTCCGTGCTCGCGTTCGCCGCGACCGGCGAACCGGTGTTCGGCACGAAGCCGCTGATGGCCGTGCTGGAACGCGAGGCGAGCGGCAACGCGAACCTCGCCGGGCTGCCCGCGCACACGCTCACCGCGTTCCGCAGCGCGCTCAATCCCGATCCGCGCCGCCGCTGCACTCCCGACCAGCTGCTCCACGCGATCGCGCTGGACGCGCTCAATCCCGTGAATTGGGATGACGACGGCTTCGGCGGCGATTCCGCGACCGATGCGACCGGCGCGACCGGCAACGGCGCGACCGAGGTGATGCGCCCTTTTGACGGCGGCCCCAACGCGGCGACGAGAGTGCTCGGCACCGGTGCCGGTAACGCAAGCAACGCCGCCAGCACAGGTAACGCAAGCAACGCGGCCGGAACGCCCGGCGCGACCGCCGCATTGCCGGCGACGTCGGTGATTCCGTCGTCGATGCGCAGCTCAGGCGCAGGCATGCCGGTCGTGCCGTCCACGCCGGCCATGCCACGCACGGCCACCGGCCGCGCGGCATGGCGCGACGACGCGGACGACGGCATCGACGCGACGCGCGCGCTGACGCCGGACCAGTGCACAGTCACGCTGCCCAGCGACGTGCTCGGTCCGGGCGACGCGGCGATTCCGCCGCTCATCCCGGCCGCCGGCGCGGGTTCCGCCGCGGTTCCCGGCGCGGCCACCAACGCGAATCCGAACAATCCGACCCAGAACACGAACCAGAACCGCACGCCGCGCACGGCCACCGGCCGCGCGACGCCGGCGCGCGAGGCGGCGGCCGGCGACGACCAGTCGCCGCTGCAGCGCGTGGCGGACGCCTCGAACCGTACCGGCTCCTCCCTGCCTCCCGCCTACGTGCCGACCTCCTCGCGCGACATTCCGATCGTGACGCCGAAGCCGAAGGGCGACGTCCCGGCGTTCCTGCGCGACCAGCCGGACGCGACGGCGGTGATGCCGCAGAACATGCAGCCGCCGGAACCGCCGCGGCCGCCGGCCGAGCTGCTGCCGCCGCAGTACGAACCGCCGCAGCCGGAATACGTCCAGCCGGATTTCGCGCAGCCGGGGTACGAGACGCCCCAATCGCAGTACGGCCGCAACGCAGCGAATCCGAACGCGCCGCAGCATCGCAACACCGCCGACTCGCGGCGGGCGCAGTACCTCGAGCAGGGCGTGGCCGTCCTGTGCATGATGGCCGTCGTGCCGGCCGTCGCCGCGGTGTTCCAACCGCTAATCGGCCTCGCCGTGGCGGCGGCGCTGATGTGGCTGCTGTTCACCGTCGGGTACAGCACGGAGGCGCAGATCGAGCGCGAAAGCCGCCGCGGCGGCATGCGCAAGGGATCGGATTCCGCGCTGCGCGTCGTGCAGCTGCCGTGGCATCTGCTCAAAGGGCTGCTCGCCGCGCTCGGCCGATCCGTGCAGTTCGCGATCATCGACCTCGTCGGCGTGGTCGCCGCGACCGCCGCGCTGCAGCTGCCGTGGGCGATGACACCGCTGCCGGACGGCATGTGGCCGTACGAACTGCCGTGGCTCACCGACGGACCGTTCACGACGACCGGATTGGCGCTGGCCGGCATGGCCGCGATCGCGTGGATCCTCACCACGCTCTGGCCGAGCAGCGGCATGCTGCGCCTCGGCGCGGGCGCGATACGGCGGTAGCGCGGTCCCGCAGTTCATATGGAGTTCAATCAGCGACGGGCGTATATGTCGATTCGTGGGCTAGACTGACCCTCAGATCAGTCATCAGAGATCAGTCATTCAGTGGTTGGGAAAGGATCGTCTCGCATGGCCACGAAAGCGAACAACACCAAACAGCGCAAGACCCGCGCCGCCCGTCGCGCAGCCGAGGAGGCCGCGGCGAAGGCGCGCGCCGAGCAGGCGGCGAAGGAGCGCAGGCAGCAGACCATCATCGGCGCGATCGTGATCGCCGTGGTCGTCGCGCTCATCGCCGTCGCCGGCATCGCGATCTGGCGTTCGCACGTCGCCTCGCAGAACTCCGGCGCGAACCTGACCGTCGACCAGGCGTACTCGAAGCTGCAGGAGGTCTCCGACAAGCCATCCGTCGCCGATGAGAAGGGCGGCGTCATCGTCTCGAAGGACGGCGTGGGCGAGAAGATCGACGGCGTGCCGACCGTCGAGGTGTACATGGACTTCATGTGCTCCGGCTGCGGCAACTTCGAGCGTGCGTCCGGCGCGACGCTGGAGAAGCTCGTCGAAGCCGGCCAGATCAACCTCGACCTGCACCCGATGTCGTTCGGCGACACCTGGAGCCCCGACAAGTACTCGACGCGCGCCGCGAACCTGCTGCTCACCATCGCCGAGCAGGACAAGGACGCCTCGCACATCCTCGGCTTCATCCAGAACATGTACGCCGCCGACTTCCAGCCGGCCGAGAACTCCGGCGTGAAGACCTCCGACGACAAGATGCGCCAGCAGGCGATCAAGGCGGGCGTCTCCAAGAAGGTCGCGAACGCCGCGAGCGTCGACAAGTACACGGCATGGCTGGACGCGATCGACACGTACAACCCGAAGCGTTCCGAACTGTTCAACGTGTCCGGCAGCTACAAGGGCCAGATGACCACGCCGACCGTGCGCATCAACGGCAACTACTGGGATATGAACCAGCTGTCCACCGCGGGCATGACCTCCAACGAGGGCCTCGTCACCGCTCTGGGCCTCACCGACGACCAGGTCGGCGTCGAAGGCCAGCTCCCCTCGATCGGCGCCAGCGGCAAGCCGATCTCCATCACCACCGGCAAGTAAGCCAAGAGGACTAGGGCGGGCCGCTTCCGGCACCCCCTTGGTCCCGCTTCGCGGGACAGCTCCCCCTGAGGGGGCGCAGGGAGACGAGTGCACGAAGTGCATCCGTTGTTCTTTGCTCCCCCTTTCAGGGGGAGCTGGCGGCCGCAGGCCGACTGAGGGGGCTGGCGCTCGTCCGCTGGTAACTGCTATGCTGGGTTTCCGCGTGCGCGACACACTGTTGCGTGCCACGCCTCTTTAGCTCAGATGGCCAGAGCGGCCGCCTTGTAAGCGGCAGGTCGTCGGTTCGATCCCGACAAGAGGCTCGTCATGCGTGAAAAAGGCGTATACTGTGTGATGCGCCGGGGGCGCGCAGGAAATACTTAACACGGGTAAGTCGTCTAGGAGCCTTCCCCCGATTATGGCTTCCTGGACAGGGCAGGAGAGTCCCCCAACCATCTCCTTGCCTTGATAATAGGGGGCGGGAACTTCCCCTTCTCTCCCGCCCCCTTTTTCTTTTTCTTTGCAGATGGTGCGCTACGATGGGCACCGAGTGCGCCCGGACCGATCGCGGGCGGGAAACGAGGTAATGGCATGGCACGGCGGTGGACCCCGCAACGATTCGTGATGTTGCGTCGTATCCGTGTGGCCGTGTGCGTCGTGACGGTGCTCGCGGCGTGTGTGGCGACGTTCGCGTTCTCCGCGCGCAAGTCGGTGGCGCTGACGGTGAACGGCAAGACGACGACCGTCCAGACCTACGCGATGAGCGTCGACCGTCTGCTCGAGGAGCAGGGCGTCAGCGTCAAGACGCATGATCTCGTGCAGTCCTCGTCCGGTAGCACGCTCGCCAACCATGCGGTCGTCACCGTGCGCAGCGCCTACCAGACCACCGTGAACGTGGACGGCGAGGAGATCCCGTTCTGGACGGTGGCGGACAGCGCCGACCAGCTCATCGGATTCTTCAAGGCGAACGAGAAGCAGGCTTCGAAGATCACCGTCGACATCGACAACATCTACAACCAGCTGACCGGCGGACTCGTCATCAACAAGGAGGGCCCGGTCACGGTCATCGCGGACGGCAAATCGTCCGAAGCGCCGAACGGCAAGCTTCCGGCGGCCTCGATCCTCGATTCCAAGGGCATCAACGTGGGCAAGGAGGATCGCGTCAGCGTCGAGGAGGACGGCGGCGAGACGATCCTGCGCGTCAGGCGCGTGACCCACGGCCAGGAGACGCGCACCAAGTCGGTGCCGTACTCCACGCAGACGATCATCGATTCCTCACTCGAATCCGGCCAGACGGAAATCCGCCAGCAGGGCCAGAACGGCGAGATCCAGCAGGTCTTCGACGTGACCTATGTGGACGGCGTCGCGGAGAGCGAGACGCTCGCCAGCGAGACGACGACGAAGGCCGCGGTCGACCAGATCATCGCGGTCGGTCCGGAGAAGGTCGAGGAGCCGAAGGAGGACACCGGCAGCGGCAAGGCCGATTCCGGTTCGAACCAGTCCACGAAGCCGAACACGTCGAACAAGAACGACGACAAGGACAAGTCCGACAAGAACGATTCCTCCGACAAGAAGAACGAGTCGAACTCCGGCAACAACTCGAACAACTCGGGCAACTCGAACTCGGGCAACTCCAACAATTCCGGCTCGAACTCCGGTAACTCGGGCAACAGCGGAAACTCCGGAAACAACAACTCCGGCGGCAACAACTCGGGGAATTCCGGCAACTCCGGGAACAATTCGGGCAACAGCGGAAATTCCGGAAACTCCGGAAATTCCGGCAACAGCGGCAACTCCGGCGGCTCCAGCTCCGGTTCGGGCCGCCTGTGGCACCCGAGCGTCGCCCAAGCGCAGACCTACGCGGCCGCGGCCGCGGCCCAGCGCGGCTGGACCGGCGCCGAATGGGACGCGATCGTCTGGCTGTGGAACAAGGAGTCCGGCTGGCGTTGGAACGCCGCCAACCCGTATTCCTCCGCCTACGGCATCCCGCAGGCGCTGCCCGGCTCGAAGATGGGCACCGGCTGGCAGGACGACGGCGCCGTGCAGATCGACTGGGGTCTGAGCTACATCGCCCAGCGCTACGGCACGCCCACCAACTGCAAGCGCATCTGGGAGCAGCAGGGCTGGTACTGATATCGTGAATCCCATTTCGGAAGGTGTATTGAACGACGTGACGACTGAACCCACCGCAACCGCCGAGGAGACGGCCACGGGCCATCTGCTCGGCGCCGCCGACATCCGCCGCATCGCCGCCGAGGCGGGCGTGAGCCCCACCAAGAAGTTCGGCCAGAACTTCGTCATCGATCCGGGCACCGTGCGCCGCATCGTGCGTGAGGCGCACGTCGGCCCGGAAAGCCACGTGCTCGAGGTCGGCCCCGGTCTCGGCTCGCTCACCTTGGCGATCCTCGAGACCGGCGCGCGCATGACCGCCGTCGAGATCGACCCGCCGCTGGCCGAGCGTCTGCCGGACACGATCGCCGAGTTCATGCCGGAAGCCGCGGACCGGTTCGCCGTCGTCAACCGTGACGCGCTCACCGTCGATCCCGCGAACCTGCCGGACTTCGCCGGCGACGAGCCGTTCACGCTCGTCGCGAACCTGCCGTACAACGTCGCGACGCCGATCATCCTCACGCTGCTGGAACGGTTCGCGAACCTCGAATCGTTCCTCGTGATGGTGCAGAAGGAGGTCGCCGACCGTCTCGCCGCCACGCCCGGCAGCAAGATCTACGGCACGCCGAGCGTGAAGCTCGCCTGGTACGGCGAGGCTTCGCGCGTCGGCACGATCGGCCGCAACGTGTTCTGGCCGGCGCCGAACGTCGACTCCGCGTTGGTCGCGTTCAGGCGCACGCGGCACGACGGCGTCGCCGGCGACGAGGTCGCGGCGCACGCCGAGTCCCTGCGTAAGGAGACGTTCCGTCTCATCGACGCGGCCTTCGGCCAGCGTCGCAAGACCCTGCACGCCGCGTTGAAGAAGACGGTTCCCGCCGGCACGTTCGAGGCGGCCGGCATCGATCCGACACGTCGCGGCGAGACCCTCACCATCGACGAGTTCACCGCGTTGGCCGAGGCGGTCATGCGGCTTTCCGGCGATGGCGACGCGGCGGAGGCGTCGCGATGAGCACGCCCGTCACGGTGAGCGTCGACTGTCCGGCGAAGACGAATCTCACGCTCGAGGTCGGCCCCTCCCACGCCGAGTGGGGCGGACGCCACGAGCTCGACACGATCTACTGCGCGGTCGATCTGACCGACACGGTCACCGCCACGACGAAACCGGCCGGCGCCGGATTCTCGCTCGACCTGGGCGGCGAGCATCTCGGCGATCTCGCGTCATCGTCGGCGGACATGCGCCGCAATCACGCCGTGCTCGCCCTGTTCGCGATGGCCGAGGCGGCGGGCCGCGAACCGGACGTCGCGCTGACGATCGAGAAACGCATTCCGGTCGGCGCGGGTCTCGCCGGCGGATCGGCGGACGCCGCGGCGACGATCCTCGCGCTGAACGCGCTGTGGGAGCTCGACTGGCCGCTCGACCGGCTGCGCGAGGTCGCGGCGACGCTCGGCGCGGACATGCCGTTCTGCGTGGCCGGCGGCTACGCGCGCGGCACCGGATACGGCGAGATCATCGAGACGATTCCCGACGATTCGGATGCGGCGCGCGAACTGCGCGAACAGGGGTACACGGGATCGCTGCTCGTCGGCGCCTACCAGGCGCAGCTGAGCACGCCCGAAGTGTATGGCGAATTCGACGTGGTCGGTGCCGGCGAAGGCGACCGGAACCACCTGCAGAAGGCGGCGGTCAGCCTGCATCCGCGCTCCGGCGCGGCGATCCGCGAGGCGTTGGCGGCGGGCGCGAGGCACGCGTTCGTCTCCGGATCGGGGCCGTCCGTCGTGGCGTTCACGCCCACGCCGTCCATCCGCCGCGACGTGATCGCCGCATGGGAACGGTCGAAGGCGGTGGACCGCATCATCGCGGCCGAAGCGCCCGCCGTCCCGTCGGTCAGCGTCACGGTTGCACGCTAAGGTAAATAGGCACTGCGTAAGTCAGGCAGCGAAGGAAAGGGAACCGAATGGCCGAAGAGTATGACGAGCGCGAGGCACGCAAGGCGTATGTGCTACGCCGTCAGAAGATCGTGTTCTCCATCACCGGCGCGATTCTCGTGGTCGTGCTCATCGTCGCGACGCTGTTCTTCACCGGCGTGATCCAGGTCGACCAGCAGGCCAAGAAGGCCACGAAGCCGAACTACGGCGTGGCCGTGCCGTGCGCCGCGAAGAACGAGGACGGCACCGCGATGAAGTGGGCGGACAACAATTCGGTGATCCTGCGCGTGCGCAACGGCACCGAGTTCACCGGCCTGGGCGCGGCCGTCGGCGAGGCGCTCAAGGACCGCCAGTTCGACGTGCGCACCATCGACTCGTACACGAGCGCCAAGGTGACCCGCACGACCATCTACTTCGGCGTGAACGCGATCAACCCGGCGTACACGGTCAAGGAGTACATCCCGGATGCGGTGCTCGTGATGGATGACCGTCAGGATCGTCTCGTCGACGTGGTGATCGGCGCCACGTTCAACAACCTGAACTCCGAGAAGGAAGTCAAGAAGCACGGCGACACGATCAAGGACTTCGACGGCTGCAAGACCGTCGAGGCCATGCAGCAGGCCGGCCTGAGAAAAGCCGACAAGCACACCGAGATCAACTGATTGATTATCTGCCTCCCTCTGATGAGGGAGGTGGCCGCCGCAGGTGGCCGGAGGGAGAGACACGAGCAGCCGTAGGCCGCGGGGAAAACGTATCGGCCAAAGGCCGATTCCATGTTTCCCGCGGCCTACGGCCGCTCTTCTTTCTCTCCCCCACCCGGCTCCGCCGGGAGCCCCCTCGTCAGAGGGGGCCGAGTCTACTCACTCGCCCATCTTTTGAGTTCGGCCACGGCGACATCGTGGTCTACGGGGCCGTTATCGAGGCGGTATTCGAGCATGTGGCGGTAGGCCTGGCCGACCATCGGACCGGGCTCCAATCCCAGGATCTCCATGATCTCGTTGCCGTCCAGATCCGGGCGGATCGCGTCGAAGTCCTCCTTCTCCTTGAGCTCCTTGACGCGCGCCTCCATCTCGTCCATCGCCTCGGCGAAGATGCGCGCCTTGCGGCGGTTCTGCGTGGTCGCGTCGGCGCGGGTCAGACGGTTGAGGCGCTCGTACAGGTGGCCGGCGTCCTTCACGTAGCGGCGCACCGCGGAGTCCGTCCACGGTTCATCCACGTAGCCGTGGAAGCGCAGGTGCAGGTTCACGAGCTCGCTCACGTCGTCGACGATGTGGTGGTCGAAACGCAGCGCCTTGAGGCGCTTGCGCGTCAGCTTCGCGCCGACCGCGTCGTGATGGTGGAAGCTCACCTTGCCGCCCGGTTCGAACCGGCGCGTCTTCGGCTTGCCGACGTCGTGCATGATCGCGGCGAGACGCAGCGTCAGGTCGGGGCGCGGCACCGGGCCGTCCTCGCCGGTTTCGAGCGCGACGGCGCGGTCGAGCACGATCATCGTGTGCTCGAACACGTCCTTGTGGCGGTGATGCTCGTCGATCTGCAGTTCGAGCGCGGGGATCTCCGGCAGGACGATGTCCGCGAGCCCCGATTCGACGAGCGCTTCGATGCCGGCGCGCGGGCGGTCGGAGAGCAGCAGCTTGGTGAGCTCGTCGCGCACGCGTTCGGCGGACACGATCGAGATGCGTTCGGTCATCGCGCTGATCGCCTCGGCGGTCTCCGGTTCGATGGAGAAGCCGAGCTGGGCGACGAAGCGCACGGCGCGCATCATGCGCAACGGATCGTCGTCGAACGACTGGCGCGGGTCGACCGGCGTGCGCAGGACGCCCTTCGCGAGGTCGTTCGCGCCGCCGAACGGGTCGACGAATTCGAGGTCGGGCACGCGCAGCGCCATCGCGTTGACGGTGAAGTCGCGGCGGGACAGGTCGCCTTCCAACGTGTCGCCGTACTGGACCTCCGGCTTGCGCGAATCCGGATCGTACGTGTCGGAACGGTAGGTGGTGACCTCCACCTTGACCTCGGTGCCGTCCTCGCGCCGGCGCATCGCGCCCAGCGTGCCGAACTTGCGGCCCATGTCCCAGAAGCCGTCGTGGCCGAAGCGGCGCAGGATCGGCTCGAACTGTTCGGGGCGCGCCGACGTGCAGAAGTCGAGGTCGTGGCTGCGGCGATGCAGCAGCAGGTCGCGCACGGGGCCGCCCACCAACGCCAGCTCGTAGCCTTCGGCGGCGAACATGCGACCCAATTCAATGGCTTCAGGCCAAACTTCGAAATCCACGCCAATCCTTTCGGACACGGTTCATACGCCGCGCATCGGTCACGGTGCATCCGTCTTGGTATCTGTCGCTACCAGCATACCGTTACTCGACATGCACAGGGACTTGAGTAAGGTGGAAGGCATGATTACGCCCGCGGACCTTGCGCGCATGCTGGAGCATGCCGACGATGCCGCGGTCAACCATACCCAAAACGGCCATGACGACGACGTGCTCATGTACACGTCGGAGTCCCGTCCGAAGCCCGTCCCGGCGCCCGTCGCGCAATCCCCGGAACCCACGCCGGAACCCACGCCGGAACCGCCGATGGTGAGCGACATCATCGACACCGCCGGTACGCTCGACACGGCGCAGACGGTCGCGTCGGTGGTCGCGCGGGAGGCGGCGAAGGCGACGCCGATGTCGACGCCGACTCCGGCGACCGTGTTCGCGCGCGTGCGCGTCACCGGTTCCGACACGACGCCCAGCGGCCAGCGCATCACGACGCGCGTCGAGACGTCGGTCACGGCGTCGGTCACGGTCGAGCCGGCGGGCGGCGTCACGGTGACCACCGTGGACGCCGCGACGCCGGGCGCGGCCGCGACGAACCCGCGCATCCCGACACCGGCGATGATGCCGCGCAAACGCACGTCCGACGGCCCGACGACGTTCGCCTCGCTGGACGCGCAGGAGCTGCCCGTCGTGCGTGAGTATTCGGCCGGCGGACTCGTGTTCGATGAGCGCGGCCGGGTCGCGATCATCGCCCGCCATTCGCGCAGCGGCCATCTCGAATGGTGCCTGCCGAAGGGCCATATCGAGAAGGGCGAGACGCCGCAGCAGACGGCCGTACGCGAGGTGCACGAGGAGACGGGCATCCTCGGCGAGGTGGTCGAGTCGATCGCGACGATCGACTACTGGTTCACCGGCACGACGCAGCGCGTGCACAAGCTCGTCCACCATTTCGCGTTGAAGCAGATCGGCGGCGACCTCACCGTGGAAGGCGACCCCGACCATGAGGCGGAGGACGCGATCTGGGTGGATTTCAAGGACTTGGACGATGTGCTCAGCTACCCTAATGAGCGCAAGATCGCATGGCTCTACTCCCGGAAACTGAACAGGCAGGCAAACGAGTGATTCCATACGCCCCCCTACGACGCATCCAGGCATGGCGCATTCTGACGGGTCTGCTGATCGCCGTGGCGGTCGTGGCAGGTGCCGTGCTGCCGCCGGCCACAGCCTTCGCCGCCGACGGCGACAACGGCACCGCAACGCAATCCGCGCAATCGGCGAGCACCGGCACGACCGACAACTCCGGCACGACCGACAACTCCGACGCGACCGCCACGCAGACGCTCGCGCTGACCGAGATGACCGCGGTCGTCACCGACACGTCCGGATTCCACCTCAAGACGACCGTCACGAACACTGGCGACTCCGCGTGGGCGGCCGGCGAGGTCACGCTCGAGACGAATCCGATGTTCACGTTCACCTCCCGCACCGACATGCAGGAGTGGGCGCAGTCCGACAGTCCGATCCCCGCGCCGGCGAGTCTCGGCTCGGCGTCCGTGCCCGCGCTGCAGCCGAAGCAGAGCGCGACGGTCACGATCGATCAGGACGCCGGCGCGGACGCCCTCACGCAGATGCTCAACTGGGGTCCGAAGCCGCTGCTCGTCACGTACAGCCACGACGACGCGAACGTCGAGGTCCACACGTTCCTGACGCGTTCGGCCGCCGGACTCGACAACGCGAACACGCCGGCGATGAACATCACGATGGCGATGCCGCTGACCAGCGACCATTGGACCGCCGACGCGGACACGCTCACGAAGCTCGTCACCGACGCTGACGCCGACACCGACGGCTCCACGAACTCCTCCGCCACCTCCACCGGCGCGGCCGTGCTGGACGGCGACCACACGCGCTTCGACCATGCGCTCGAACAGGCCATCTCGAAGCACTCCTCGCTGCAGACCATCGCCGACCCCACGTATCTGGACGCGCTGGCGATGCCGCCGCAGACGAAGGCGATCATGCAGCCCGCGAGCTTCGACATCACCGCCTACGCGGCGCAGGAGAACGCCGCGGCACGCTACACGAGCGCCGGCATCACCGACGATGCGTGGAACGCGGACGCCGCCCTCGCCGACTACCGTGCGGCGCTCGGCGACCAGAAGGCCACGTCGCAGACGATCGCCTGGCAGGGCCAGGGCCAGTGGACGCTCGACGCGCTCACCGCCGCCCGCCGACAGGGCTACACGACCGTCATCTCCACGCATGACTTCGAATCGTCCGAAACGGACACCGTGCACACGGGCACCGCGATCGTGCCGACCGACGCCGGCGATGTGACCGTGCTCGTCGAACAGCGCGAACTGAGCAACCTCGCCAAAGGCAAGGCCACGAACGCGAAGGCCACGGCCGAGTCGACGATGGCGGGCCGTCTCGCCCGCTTCGTCGCGCAGAGCGCGTTCTACCAGATGGAGCAGCCGTACAACGAACGCAACCTGCTCGTCTGCTTCTCCGCCGACACGGACGCCTCCACCGTGGACGCGTTCATGAGCGCCGTCGAATCGGCGTCCTGGCTCAAGACCACCGATTTCGACGCGCTGGAGCACGCCGATCCCTACGTGACCGGCGACGACGCGCGCGCGGCCGTGCCCGCCGAATCGGGCATGTCCGCGGCGGACTCCTCGGACGTGACGAACGTGATCGCCTCGCTGTCCGCAGGACGCGGCGACATCACGCGCTTCCGCGACAGCATCCTCGACGGCGGCGACGCGACGGACGACGCGCAGGCGCTGGCGCGGCAGGACGCGAAACGCACGGCCTCACGCGCGGCCGCCGGCGGCACGGCGGCCAACGCGTGGGTCAAGCGGCTGCTCGCCGCGCACGCGGAACTCGCGCTGCACGCCCTCTCCATCGACGGCGGCTCGGCAGGCGTCGACACGACCACATCGATGACGGCCGTGGGCGGTGCGCAACAGCTCGCCAACGACGTGCTCGGCGGCGTGAGCCTCACGCCGTCCGAGACGGTGACGATGGTCTCGGAAACCGCGACGATGCCGGTGACCGTCAGCAACGCCACCCCCTACCCGGTCACGATCCGCGTCTTCTCGATCACCGATTCGCCGGAAATCGTCACGTCGCGCCGCAACACGGTGACGATCCCGGCGCGCGGCGAGGCGCAGGTGACGTTCACGTTGCGCGCCGCGACCTCCGGTTCGGCCACCGCGCACGTCTCGTTGCAGGACCGCAATGGCGGCACGTTCGGCGGTTCGCAGGACACGGCGATCAACTGCGTGCTCAAGATCAGCGACAAGACCGGCTTCATCATCATCGGCCTCGCCGTGGCGCTCGGCGCGCTCGGCCTGTGGCGACAGTTCAACCGTAAGAAGGACCCCGACGAATGAGTTCCAACGTCGGCCGCAACTCCCTGATCATGGCATCGGGGACGATGGCCTCACGCATCACCGGCCAGATCCGCACAATCCTGCTCGCCGCGTGCCTCGGCACGACCGGCATCGCGGCGAACGCCTACCAGACGGGCGCGATGATCCCGCAGGTGCTGTTCACCGTGATCTCGGGCGGCATCTTCAACGCGGTGCTCGTGCCGCAGATCGTGCGCACGCTCAAGGAGCATGACGCGCAGGACCGCCTCAACAAGCTCATCACCCTGGCGATCGCGATGCTCGCCGGCATGACCCTGCTGATGATGCTCGCCACCCCGCTGCTCACGATGCTGTACCTCGACAACAGCTGGGGCCCGGCGGAGCGCGCGCTCGTCAACGCGTTCACGCTGTGGTGCATGCCGCAGATCTTCTTCTACGGCCTGTACACGGTGCTCGGCCAGATCCTCGCCGCGAAGGACAACTTCGTCACCTACGCGTGGAGCTCGGTCGGCGCGAACGTGATCAGCTGCGCCGGCTTCACGATGTTCCTGTTCCTGTTCGGCCCCGCCTCCCGCGCGCCGCTCGAGTTCTGGACCACCGGCAAGGTGATGCTCACGGCCGGCACGTGGACGCTGGGCGTCGCGTTCCAGGCGGTGATCCTGTTCGTCCCGCTGATGCGCCTCGGCCTGCACTACCGTCCGCAGTGGGGCGTGAGCGGCATCGGCCTCAAGGCGATGGGCCCGGTGGCCGCGTGGAGCGTCGGCGTGATGGGCGTGCAGGAGCTCGCGAACATCGTCAACGCGCGCATCACCAACGGCGCCCCGTTCGCCGGCAACGACCTGTACGGCATCGCCGGCAACGGCTCCTATCAGAACGCGTTCACGCTGTACATCCTGCCGTACTCGCTGATCGCCGTGTCGGTCGGTACCGCGATCTTCCCGAAGATCTCGCGCGCGGTCGCCGCGCACAACCTCGACGAGGCGCGCGAGGACCTGAGCGGTGCCCTGCGCAACGTCGGCGTGATGATGATGTACTTCACGATGGCGATCGTCGTGATGCCGGTGCCGATCACGATCGCGCTGCTGCCCAGCGTCAACGTGCCCGAGGCGAAGCTGATCGCCGGGCCGATGGTCGCGCTGGCGCTCGGCCTGCCGCTTACGAGCGCGTACCTGCTCATCCAGCGCACGTTCTTCGCGTTCGAGGACGGCCGCCACCCGTTCCTGTTCCAGCTGCAGGTGAGCGTCATCCAGGTCGTGTTCGAGGTCGCCGTGATGCTGCTCGCGCCCGCGCGCTACTGGACGGCCGGCGTGGGCCTCGCGATGACGGTCGGCTACCTGCTGAGCTTCCCGTCGCTGGTCATGATGCTGCGACGCCGTTTCGCCGGCAGTCTGGACGGCCGGCGCATCGCGGTCACGTATCTGAAGGCGCTGCTGGCGGCGGTCGTCGCCGGTCTGGTCGCGTGGCTGCTCACCGATCCGACCATGGCGCTGCTGGGCGCGTCGATGCGCGACGACCGTCTCAACTGGTTCCAGGCGTTCGGCTTCTGCGCGCTGACGACGGTGGTCACGGCGGTCGTGTACGCGGTGATGCTCGTCGTGCTACGTTGCGAGGAGTTCACCGCAATCGTGCGGTCGGCATCCGCGCGCGTGCTGCGTCGCCGGTGATGGTCCGGCGACGTTGCGGCGATGGCGACGGCGACGTGATGCGATGATGCCGTGATGACGCCTTCCTTTTCGACCATCCCCATGATTAGAATGACAGCAGCGCCATCGACTCGTATGGTGGCGTCGAAGCGCTTACGCATTACGGAGTCGAAGAAACTATGAAGCCTCAGCTGGGAGACACGCTTTTCAACCGCTATACCCTGGTCACGCTGCTTCGTGACGAGCCCGGTGTGCAGGCTTGGAGGGCCAACGACCGCGTGCTCGCCCACGATTGCCAGCTGTTCGTGCTCACGGATCCGGGCACGCTTGAGGATGTGTCGTCCCTGGCCACGCAGCTCGGCCGCAAGAGCGGCATCACGCCGGTGCTGCAGTTCCGCCGTTCGGGCGACGCCGCCGTGCTCGTCACGCGCGTGGAAAGCGGCCTGTCCCTCACCGAATATCTGAACGGACCGGCCCGCGGCACGATCAGCTTCGAGGCGATGCGTTCGATCATCGCCGAAACCGCGACCATCGCGACCGCGCTGGAACAGCCGCGTCTGTCCACCGACACGATCCGCATCTCCGTGCAGGGCATCGAGATCGCAGATGCGCCGCTGGCCGGCCTGCTCGTCGAGCCGACGAAGGCCCCCAAGACGATTCAGGGCGAACAGCTCGCCATCCGTCAGCTGGCGTCCGTGCTGTACGCGATGCTGACGCGCCGCCCGACCTCGCTGAACACGACGTACGATCTCGCGTCGATCGGCGACATCCCCGGCGAATTCCACGTGATTCTGTCCCGCGGTCTGGAGCTCACCAAGGAGGACGGCCGCCGCAGCGAGCCTATGCTCACGCTGAGCGAGCTGACCGCGCTGCTGGGCGAGTGCAAGCCGCTCACCGACCTGACCGATCAGGACATCGCGCTGCCGTCCGATGCCGGCGCCGGCTCGATCGCCACCGTGCATGTGCGCGACATGCGCAATGAGCATCTGACCAGCCTGCCGCATCACGTGGTCACGACCGAGAAGCTGCCGGACCTCACCATCCACCGCCCGCTCACCGAGGCGGAGGCCGCACGTCACGCCGAACAGGTGGTGGCCGAGCAGAACAAGCAGACGTTCGCCGAAATGCAGGCCGCGTTCGACAACTATTCGCCGCGCGTGCTCGGCGACCAGCCGGGCCGTCTGCCCACCGACGCGAAGGGCAAGCCGATGCGCATGCCGGCGCTGCCCGAACGTCCTGCTTCCGACGACTCCGGTTATCAGAACTATCAGGGGTACCAGGGTTATCAGGGCGACGACCTGTTCCACGAGTTCTCGTTCCAGACGCAGGCGCTGCCGACGATGCCGTCCGGCGCGAATCCCGGCGAGGAGACCACGCGCATCCCCGTGTTCGTCGATCCGAACATGGCCACCGAGGCGATCGACGTGTCGTCGGTGCGTCACGAGATGAAGGCGAAGTCCGCGGCTCCGGCCGCCGGCGCCGCTGGCGCGACGTCCGGTGCGGCGAGTGCGGGGGCCCCGGTTGCGAGCGCGGGTGCGGCCGGTGCGGCCGTCGCCGTCGCCGGCGGCGCGGGCGCGCCTGCCGCGGCGGGGACGTCCGGTGCGAACGGTGCATCCGGTGCGAACGGTGCATCCGGTGCGAACGGTGCATCCGGTGCGAACGGTGCGAACGGAACGATCGGAACGCAGGCCGGGAACGGCGTTGCCGGCGCGAACGCCGGTGCCGTTCCGCCGAGCATTCCCATTCCCGACGCCGACGCGACGATCGTCGACATGGCGCCGATCGGCCATGACGGTGTGGCCGGAACGCCGGTGGCGTTCGCGCCCGCGCCGCACGCGCGCGGCGTCGCCATGCCGGACGCGTCGATGCAGCAGCCGCCGAGCTTCACCCCGAAGGAGTCTCCGGTGCAGGCCGATGCCGCCCAGGGCGACGGCGATAATCTCGCGAAGCAGCGTCTGTTCGGCAAGATGACCACGACGGTGGTGGTGGTCATCGTCGCCAGCGTGCTCATCGTCGCGGCACTCGTGTTCGCGGTGCTGACGTTCATGCACAGCAACACCAACCCGGCGGACAGCGGCGTCGACAAGAACAACCAGTGGCCGAGCCAGAAGAACCTGGAGAACGTGCCGTTCGGCGACACGTCCAACAACGAGACGTCCAACGACTCCAACGGCGCCTCCACCAACGGCTCCGCCGAATCCGACATCGAATACATCAACGTCACCGCCGCCTACTACCGCTGAGTGACCCCGGTTTTCGGCCCCCTCTGACGAGGGGGCTGTCAGCCGAAGGCTGACTGGGGGAGAGACCGCGGCCGCAGGCCGCGAAAAACTAAATCGGCCTATGGCCGATACTATTTCTCCGCGGCCTGACGCCCGCTCTTCTTCTCTCCCTCCGTCATCGCTTCGCGATGACACCTCCCTCCTCAGAGGGAGGCTTTCTTTATCGGCCCCTCTTGGCCGACTGAGGGAGAGAACCCCCTTGGCTAGGCTGTCAGTATGACTGTGCATAACGTGATCATCATCGGTTCGGGGCCGGCCGGTTACACGGCGGCCATCTATCTGGGTCGCGCCGGCTTGCGCCCGGTGCTCGTCACCGGCGCCCTCGCCCCCGGCGGCCAACTCGTCAACACCACCGAAGTGGAGAATTTCCCCGGGTTCCCGGACGGTATTCTCGGCCCCGATCTGATGGACGCGATGCGCGCCCAGGCGGAGCGTTTCGGCACCGAGTTCATTCATGAGGACGTCACGTCGATCGCACTCGGTGACACGACCGACGGCGAGAACGATGCCACGGGTAGCATCAAGCGCGTCACGTTGGATTCCGGCGACGTGCTGGAATCCCGCGCGGTGATCGTCGCCACCGGATCGTCCTACCGCAAGCTGGGCGTGCCCGGCGAGGAGGAGTATTCCGGTCACGGCGTCTCCTATTGCGCCACCTGCGACGGGTTCTTCTTCAGGAACAAGCCGATCATCGTGGTCGGCGGCGGTGATTCCGCGTTCGAGGAGGCGCTGTATCTGACGCGATTCGGTTCGTCGGTCACGCTGATCCATCGTCGCGACGAGTTCCGCGCCTCCGCAATCATGGTGGAACGCGCCCGCGCAAACGACAAACTCACCCTCCTCACCAACACCGTCGTCACCACCATCCACGGCGGAAATGCGGATTCCGGTACCGCGGCCGTCGGCGCAGATGTTGCGGGATTTGGTGCGGGCGCCGCGAACGCGAGTACCGCAATCGGCGCTAACGCCACCTCCCCGGCGACGTCCTCCCTCCCGACCTCGCTCTCCCTCAAACCGATCGGCGGCATCACCCTGAACGCCGGCAAAACGGGAGGCCTCGGTCTCGCCGGTGGCGCGGATAGCGCCGGTGCCGGCGCGGTGGCCAACGCACTATCCGCTTCCGCCACGAACGGCGTGACCGGTGCCGCACCCACTCTCGCCGCAGCCAGCGTAACCAACGCCAGCACGGCAGGATTCTCGCTCAAGCTGGGCAACGCGCTGGGCGGCGTGACGCTGCCCGCGGCCGCGCCGGCGGCCGGCAGCGTCACGTCCGTCGACATCCGCGATACGGTGACCGGCGAGACCGGCACGCTGGACACGGCGGCGGTGTTCGTCGCGATCGGGCACTCCCCCGCGACCGCGTTCACCGGTGACGTGGTGAAGAAGGATGACGACGGCTACATTCTCGTGGACGGCGCGAGCACGCGCACGTCCACGCCCGGCATCTTCGCCGCCGGCGACTGCGTCGACCGCACCTACCGCCAGGCCATCAGCGCCGCCGGCATGGGCTGCCGAGCCGCCCTCGACGCCCAAGACTATCTCGCCGACTGAGGCAAGAACCGAACCACTTGGCCCCCTCTGACGAGGGGGCTCCCGGCGAAGCCGGGTGGGGGAGAGACCGCGGCCGTCAGGCCGCGAAAACGGAATCGGCCTACGGCCGATACAATTTCCCCGCGGTCTCACGGCCGCTCCCCTTCTCTCCCTCCGTCATCGCTTCGCGATGACACCTCCCTCATCAGAGGGAGGCAAATCTTCATCAGCTCGTTTACACACGCCTCCGGCGTGTGCTTTACGGCGATGAATATCCCGTCAGAGGGAGGCATATCGGATTACGCGTGATGGATAATCCTCTCCTGCTTGCTGAGAATGACTACGCTGGAATCGTGTGAAGGAATATAATCGCGGCAATGTGGCCAATGTGCGTTCCCTGCGTCGCAATATGACGCCGTGGGAGCGGAAGCTGTGGTACGAATTTCTACGAGGTCAGCCTGTCCGATGGCAACGTCAGAAGCCTATCGCTGATTTCATCGTCGATTTCTATTGCGCCAAAGCCCAGTTGGCCATCGAATTGGATGGCGGTGGACACTACGCGCAATCCCAACGTAATCAGGATAATCAACGCACGGCATTGCTGAACCAACAGGGAATACAGGTCGTCAGATTCAGCAATCACGATGTGGACACACGATTCTACGAAGTATGCACGGTAATCGACCGCCCGACAAAGGAGCGTCTTGCCGCATTAGGAAGATGCTAACCCGATTGCCTCCCTCTGACGGGACATCGCCGTAAAGCAAACGCCGGAGGCGTTTGTAGGCGATGTGCGAGCCGACAGGCGAGCCGATATGAGGCCAGCCGCAGGCTGTCCGTTGTTACGGACGAGGTGGCCGCCGCAGGCGGCCGGAGGGAGAGAAGAAAAGCGGCCGTAGGCCGCGGAGAAATTGTATCGGCCGTAGGCTGATTCCGTATTCTGCGGCCTGCGGCCACGGGTCTCTCCCCCACCCGGCTCCGCTGGGAGCCCCCTCGTCAGAGGGGGCCGAGAATGCTGGCATGCGCGATAGCGCGTGTCCGAGGTTAGCGCCAGTCGTCCTTTTTGTTGTCTTGGGGCATGAGGAGGCCTAGGATGCGGTCCATGTCTTCGGGGGACGAGAAGACGATCTCGATGCGGCCGTGCTTCGGGGTGCCCTTGATTGAGACCTTGGTGTCGAAGCGGTCCTCGAGGTTGCTCTTGATCGGCGAGCCGGCCCACGGATCGTTCTTGCGCGCCTTCGGCTTCTTCGGTTCCTTGTCGTCGAGGTTCGCCATCGCGACGATCTCCTCGGTGCTGCGCACGGACAGGCCTTCCGCGATGATGCGGACGGCGAGCTTGTCCATCGCCTCGGGGTCGTTGAGTCCGAGGAGGGCGCGCGCATGGCCGGCGGTGAGGATGCCGGCGGCGACCTTCTTCTGCACGCCGGCGGGAAGGTTGAGCAGTCGGAGCGTGTTGGCAATCTGCGGGCGCGACTTGGAGACCGACTTGGAGAGCTGCGCCTGCGTCAGACCGAACTCGTCGATCATCTGCTGGTAGGCGGCGGCCTCTTCGAGCGGGTTCAGGGCGACGCGATGCAGGTTCTCCAGCAGGGCGTCGCGCAGCATATCGTCGTCGGCGGTCGTCTTGACGATGGCGGGGATTGTCTCGAGTCCGGCGAGCTGGGATGCGCGCCAACGGCGTTCGCCCATGATGAGCTCGTACGGGCTGTCCATGCGGCCATCGAACTGGTTGGCTGGCTCGTGGCCTTCCTGCGCCTTGCGGGCTGCCTCGATCTGGGCGGCGGGACGCTTCCGCACGACGATCGGCTGGAGGACGCCGACTTCCTTGATGGAGGCGGACAGTTCGTTGAGATCGTCCTCGTCGAAGACGGTACGCGGCTGGTGGGTGTTCGGACCGATGTCGGACAACTTGAGCTCGGCCAGGTAGCCGCCCTCGACCGGCTTCAGCTCCGGCTTCTCGTCGGCCTCCTTCTTCACGGTTTCACGTGAAACATGCTGCTCGGTCGCCTTCTCCAGCGGGGACTGGCGGGAGGTGATCGACGACTGGATCGGCTTCTCCACGACGGCGCTGGTGACGGTGTCGTTGAAGAACATGTCGCTCGGATGGGCGATGTCGCTCAGTGCCGGCATCGCGGCGCGATGCTGCTTCTTCGGCTTGGAGGAGGATTTCGGCTCGCTCTTCTTCTTGGTTTCACGTGAAACAGAGACGGGCTTCACCTCCAGCTTCCTGCGCTGGGGGATGTCATGCTTGGGCTTCTCCTCCGGAGAGTCCTCCCCCGGCAGTTCGGGGAACAGCGCGCCGAGGCCCTTGCCGAGACGGGATTTCGATGACATATCAGGCCTCCTTCATCCTGGTCGCGATGGCTTCCAATACGTTTTCGGAACGGCGGGTGATCTCCAGCGCGGCCTCGCCGTAGGAGATGGCACCCATGCCGTGCGGGTCATAGACGATGACGCTCTTGCTGAAGCTCGGCGCCTCTGAGATCTTCACCGTGCGCGGAATCGTCGTGTCGAGCACGATGGACGGGTAGTGCTTCTTCACTTCGTTGTACACCTCGCGGCTCAGCAGCGTACGACGGTCGAACATCGTGATGAGCATCGTGGACACGGTCAGACTCGGGTTGAAGTGGTCCTGGACCAGGCCGATCGTGTTGATGAGCTGGCCGAGGCCTTCGAGCGCGTAGTACTCCGCCTGGATCGGGATGAGCATCTCGTGCACGGCGCACATCGCGTTGATGACGAGCAGACCGAGGCTCGGCGGGCAGTCGATGAACACGTAGTCGTAGTGGTTCTCGGATTCCCCGAGGAACTTGTCGACGGCCTCCTTGAGCAGGGAGTTGCGGTTCGGCAGGTCGGCGACCTCGAGTTCCGCGCCGGACAGATCGATGGAGGCAGGCACCACGTCGAGGTTGTCGAAGTCGGGGCACGGCTGCATGGCCTCGGCCAGCGTGAGACGGCCTTCGAGCACGTCGTACACGGACGGCTCCCCCGAGGCGTGGCTCACACCCAATGCAGTGGAGGCGTTGCCCTGCGGATCCATGTCGATGACCAGGACGCGCATCCCGTGCTCGGCCAGCGCGGCCGCCAGGTTCACCGTCGACGTGGTCTTGCCAACGCCGCCCTTCTGGTTCGCGATGGCGATCAGACGCGTCCGGGACGGCTTCGGGAACTTCTGCTGCTGCAGCTTGGCGTAACGATTGGACTCCAATGCGATCTCCGCACCGACCGGCGACTCCCCCTCGGCGAAGATGCGCCTGATGGTCTGTTCGGCGGACTCCATCGGATTCTGATTATCGGCCATGACCTCTCCTTGACAACACAACATGCTGGAATCCGACCCCATTCGGGATCGGATTCCAGCACTGCCCACTTATCCACAAAAATGTGGATAAGTGTGGATAACTCGATTCTCTGGCTGTGGACGGACTGTTTTCGTTGGTTTCAAATCCTCAATATATCAACGTTCTTCGGCACAGCCACCGTTCGGTTGACAATGTGGATAACTTTGTTCGACCTGTGGAAATGTGGAAAACCGCACCCCTATCGCTTATCGACCAGCACCACGTGCGTCGGCTCCAGACCGGGTCCGACCTGGGCCTCGACGACCCTCGGATTCACGCCGCGGCGCTTGCCGATCTCCTTGGCGGCCTTGTCAATCTCCGCCTGGGCGGAACGTCCCTTGAGCGCGACGAGCCTGCCGTGGGGCTTCAGCAGCGGCAGCGTCCACCCGGCGAGCTTGGTCATCGGGGCGACGGCGCGGCAGGTCACCACGGCGTACGGATGCAGGTCGCGGTCATGGCGCATGGCGTCGATGACCTCTTCGGAGCGGGCACGGAACACGCTCACGTTCTTGAGCCCCATCGCGTCACGACATTCCTTGAGCCATTCCACGCGACGTTCCATCGGCTCGATCAACGTGAACTCATGGTCAGGCAGGCACGCTGCTGCCACCAGACCGGGGAATCCACCGCCACTGCCGACGTCGGCCACGGTCTTGAACCGCTCGCCTTCGGTCGCCTCACGCACGAACGGCACGATCGCCGCCGAGTTGAGGATATGCCGCTCCCAGATGATGTTGACGTCGCGCGGGCCGATGAGCCCACGCGGCTCCCCTTCCTCGGCGAGTTTCACGTGAAACACGCGCAACGGCTCATAGGCGTCGCCGAGCACATCGCGCAGCACCGGCGAACCGTCCAGCTGGTCGGCCATACCACTCCCCTCTTCTCTCTGCGGTTTCCTGCAGTCTCAATCGATCGTCACACGGACCGGACGGACGTCACTCCTCGTCGGAGTCGTCCGCGTTGGCGCGCAGGTAGATGGTGACGTAACGATGCGGTTCCTCGCCGTGGGAGCGGGACTTCAGCCCCTCCTCGCGCACGACGTCGTGAACGACCTTGCGTTCGAAGGAGTTCATCGGCTTGAGGTCGACCGGCTCGCCGGTCTCCTTGACCTCGTCGACGGCGTCGAGCGCGATGTCGTGCAGACGCTGGCGCTTGCGCTTGAGGAATCCGTCGACGTCGACGATGAGCCGGGAACGCTCGCCGGTCTTCTGCTGCACGGCGAGACGGGTGAGCTGCTGGAGCGCGTCGACCACTTCCCCGTTGCGGCCGATGAGATGCTTGATGTCGGTGTCGTCGTCGGCAACGATCTGCACCATCGGGCGGCCGTTGCGCACGCCCATCTCGATGTCGCCCTCGTAGTCGGCGATGTCGAGCAGTCCTTCCAGGTAGTCGGCGGCGATGTCGGCTTCGTCGTTGAGCTGATCCACCGTCTTGTCGTCATTCTGGGCCATGAGGTCCTCCTTCGATCATGGGTCTATGGGAATAGTCTAAACCAGCCATCCGCTCCAGCCACGTAGGCGAGCCGGGATAGCTCGGCCCGGTGCTTCACGGTTTCACGTGAAACACCGGGCCTTACTTACTCATCATTTCTTTTTGTTCTTGTTCTTGCGCTGAGGCTGCTGGCGCTGATAGCCGCGCGATTCCTTCTGCTGCGCCTCGACCTTGGCCTTCTCCAGCGCCTCATCCTCGAGGGACAGCTGGCCGGCCTTGGCGCGGCGGGCGTTCTCCTTCTCGTGGTCGCGGACTTCCTTGGCGTCGGCCGCAGGCGATCCGGGAGTCGGGAAGGCGTACATCTGCCAGAAGGTACGCAGCAGGTTGCACACGTTGTTCGTCAGCCAGTAGACCAGCACGGCGAACGGCATCGTGATGCCGGAGAAGATGTACATGACCGGGAAGATCCACAGCATGGTCTTCTGCATCGTGGCCGCCTGGCCCTGCATGGTGGCCGGGTTCATGTTCTTGTTCATGTTGATCCACTGCATGAAGAACATGCAGCCGCACATGAGCGCCACGAACACCACGATGATCGCCTTGGCCGTCATATCGCCGTTGCCGAACGTGCTGGTGGTGTTCACCAGGCCGAGCACCTTGGATTCGGAGAACTGCTTCGCGGTCTCCACGTCGAAGGCGCCGAGCGCCGCACGCTTGCCGCGCGCGATGTACGGGATGGCGGACAGCACGTAGAACATGCACATGAAGACGGGGCCCTGGATGAGCATCGGCAGGCACGAACCGGCCGGGTTCGCGTCGTTGTCCTGATAGAGCTTCATCATCTCGCGGCTCAGGGCCTCTTTACTGGCCTGGTCCGTCTTGCCCTTGTACTTGTTCTGGATCTTCTGCATCTTCGGCTGCAGCGCCTGCATCTTGCGCATCGACAGCATCTGCTTGTAGAAGATCGGGAGGATGCACGCGTGCACGACGAGCACGAGCACGATGATGGACAGCACCCACGAGACGCCGACCGGGTTCATGCCGAGCATGACGAAGAAGTCATGGACGACCTTCATGATCTGCGTCATCAGCCACTCGACCGGGGTCAGGATCTTGTACAGCCAACCCCAGAAGCCGCTGTCCAGCAGGAATTGATTTTGGTTCATGGTAAGGGATTCCCCCATTCGTCAGTCGGCAACGGCGTCAATCGAGGTTCCTCGTGAGCCTTCGACCATCGGAAACGATAGAACAACGAGAAACGTCGGGGCACGTCGTCGATGCCGCCGCGGCTCCACGGCCGGCACCGCAGCAGGCGCAGCACGGCGAGCATTCCCCCACGCAGGGCGCCGAACCGCGCCACCGCTTGGATGGCATAGTTCGAGCAGCTTGGATAGTACCGACAACACGGCACCGCACGATGCGCGGAGAACGTGCGCTGATACCAGCGCACCCCGCGGATCATCATGGCGGCCATGCCGTTCATCGCGTCACCGTTCCCGGATATCCCGATCGATCCGTTCGGCGATCTTCGCGAACGCCGAGGCCACCTGCCCGTCCAAGGACTCGAACGGAGCCGAAGCCGCGCTCGGCTTGGCGCGCATCACGATGTCGCACCCCTCGGGCAGCCGGTCCTCATACGCGCGCGCGAGCACGCGGAAACGACGTTTGACCGTATTGCGCGTGACGGCGTTCCCGACCGCTTTTGATACGGCGAGACCCATGCGCCGCGCTTCGGGCGCCACCAGGGTACGCGTATGCGAATCGTCGCGCACCAGATAGTGCACGACGATGTCGTTGCGCGAAACCTTGTGACGGCGTTTCAGCACGGCGACGAATTCGCTGTGGCTTTTCAGCCGTTCCACGACCGTCTTGAAAAGTCTAAGACGCCGACCGTCTGAATCAGGCGGCCAGGGTCTTGCGGCCCTTGGCGCGACGACGGTTGATCAGGGCGCGGCCGGAACGGGTGCGCATGCGCTGACGGAAGCCGTGCTTCATGTGACGACGGCGGTTGTTGGGCTGGAAGGTCCTCTTCATAGTTGTGCTCCTAAGTCTTTCGGCCACGCTGACGCGCGGCTCCCACGTGAGTCAAGCTATACCAAACTACCCTCACCCCTCCCCCAACGTCAACACAGGTGCATTTCATTCACAATTCACCGTTCCGACACGACACGCCGCGACACGCCGAAAGCGCCATATGACGCCGTTCCGAAGCCGCGAGTTATCCACAAATTACAGGAATGTTATTCACAATCCAATGATTGCAACACGCAAGCCTGTGGATAACTTCCAAGCTATGAGTAACAATGGTGTGCGCACTTTATTCGTTCGAGCAGTGGAAGGAGGACCGGCATGGCCGATGAACCCCGCGACCCGGTGACCGAGGCCAACCATATCTGGTCCGACACGCTGACGCTGCTCAAGCACAATTCCTCGCTTTCCCCGCGCGACAAGGGATGGCTGGAAGGCGTGTACCCGGAGGGCGTGTTCGGCACGACCATCGTGCTGTGCGTCGAGAACGCCGGAACCCGCCAGGCGCTGGAGAACGAACTGCGCCGCCCGCTGCTCGAGGCGATGAACATGGTCACCGGTCAGGACATGACGCCGGCGTTCAAGATCGCGCCGCGACGACCGTCCACACCGAAGACGGAGAACATCGCGCCGTCGCGCCGCGCCTCCGCATCGAAGCGGGGAGGCGCGATGGACGCCGAGAACCCGCCGTCCATCGCCGATCTCGGCAAGGAGCCGTTCGGTTCGCGCGGTCCGGTGCCGAACGTGCCGACCTCGATGCCGGCCACGATTCCGACCCCGGTTGACATGGCGACCGCCGCCGGATACCCGATGAGCCGCAACAAGGTGGCCCGCGATCCGGAGACCCACCTCAACAAGAACGCGACGTTCGACACGTTCGTCCCCGGCGATTCCAACCGTTTCGCCCGCACCGTCGCCCTCGCCGTGGCCGAGGGATCGGGCCGCGACTTCAACCCGCTGTGTATCTACGGCGGTTCCGGTCTGGGCAAGACCCACCTGCTCAACGCGATCGGCAACTACGCGCTCGTCAAGGACCCGAGCCTCAAGGTGCGATACGTGAATTCCGAGGAGTTCACGAACGAGTTCATCGAGGCACTGCAGAACACGACCCAGAACCAGGGCCAGATCGCCGAATTCAACCGGCGCTACCGCGAGGTCGACGTCCTGCTCATCGACGACATCCAGTTCCTGGGCGGCAAGGAGGCCACCCTGGAGCAGTTCTTCCATACGTTCAACGCGCTGCATCAGGCGAACAAGCGCATCGTCATCGCCTCCGACGTCGCGCCGAAGAACCTCAAGGGCTTCGAGGCGCGACTGATCTCGCGCTTCGATTCGGGTCTGACCGTCGACGTGAAGCCGCCGGACCTCGAGACCCGCATCGCGATCCTGCGCATGATGGCCTCGATGAACCACAGCAACATCCCCAACGATGTGCTCGATCTCATCGCCGAACGCTTCACGGAGAACATCCGCGAGCTGGAGGGCGCGCTGACCCGCGTCACCGCCGTCGCCAGCTTGAGCAACCAGCCGGTCACGCGCACGATGGCCGAGCAGACGCTGCAGGATTTCTTCACCACCGACGTGGAGGTGAAGCCCACCGACATCATCAGCCAGGTGGCGAAGTACTTCCATCTGTCGTTCGACGACATCGTCGGCAAGTCGCGCATGAAGAACATCGCGATCGCGCGGCAGGTGGCCATGTACCTCACGCGCGAGATGACCAGTCTGAGCCTCGTCGACATCGGCAAGGTGTTCGGCGGCAAGGACCACACGACGGTGATGCACGCCTGCGACCGCATCTCCAACGGCATGCAGGACCGTCAGGAGATCTACAACTACGTGATGGAACTGACCGTCAGGCTGAAACAGGGAAACACCGACTTCAAGCAGAAGTAGGATCGGCTCTCGGCTCCCCTTGTCAGGGAGCTGGCGCGCGAAGCGCGACTGAGGGGTAGTTCACGGAGCTGTATCGCGCGGGGTTTCTCACCTTGATACGGGGGTCTCTCCCCCAGTCAGCCTTCGGCCGACAGCCCCCTCGTCAGAGGGGGCCAAGATGGATTGCGCGCAGTGTTCCGACGAAGGTCATCGTCGACCTTTGGCTGGCTCGATCGCGTGTGGCGAACGAATTCGCGATCCGTCGAGACGCGTCCGAAAAATGCATTGAAAACGTTCGCCAGAATCGATTCTCTCGGCCGAAATCACCCCGCGACACTCCGTAGCACGAGAAAAAGTGGGGTAAAGTTATCCACATACTTATTCACAAATGTGGGTAACCTCAGTGGAAAACCGGTGGATGACCGCCCGTTTTCATGTGGATAACCAGTGGATGAACCCGCATCGAATGTGGAAAACCGAAAAGAGACCCGAAGCCTGTGGATAACTCGCCGATTTATCCACAATATCTCGATGAGTTATCCACATTTTTCCACTGCCGCCGAAACGAGACGCCACAAGCCCTCAGCGAGGGTTTTCCACACTATCCACAAGCCTTATTACGACTACTACTTACGTGTTCTCTTGACTCACCATAGTGGGAACGTCACCTTCCGCGCGAGCGAAGCGAAGCGCGGGGCGCAATCGCCTAGAATGAATCCCAGCTCAGGAAAAAGCCGAAAATCGTTCGCCACAACGCATCGTGCGGGATTCGCGCAAGGAGCCGTCCGGGAGAATCGCGTGTGACGAACGAAAACGACGAAAAACGAAACGAAAGCAGGCACCATGAAGGTCGAAATCAACTCCTCTGCGCTGGCGGACGCCGTCGCGTGGACCACCAGGGTCATCGACGCCCGCCCGTCGAACCCGATCCTCGCCGGCATCAAGCTCGAAGCGGTCGACGGAACGCTACAGCTGTCGGCGTTCAACTACGAGATCTCCGCCCGTCACCACATCGAGGCCGGCGTCGACGAGGCCGGTTCGGTGCTCGTGCTCGGCAAGCTGCTCGCCGACATCACCAAGTCGCTGCCCGGCGAGAAGACCTACCTCGCCACCGACGGCTCGACGATGACGATCACCTCCGGCAAGTCGACCTTCACGCTGCAGCTCATGCCCGAGGCCGAATACCCGGATCTGCCTGGAATTCCGGGCAAACTCGGCCAGGTCGACGCCCCGACCTTCGTGCAGGCGGTCGCCCAGGCGTGCGTCGCGGTCTCCCGCGAGGAGAACCGCCCGGTCCTGACCGGCGTGCGCATGCAGTTCGACGGCGACAAGGTGATCATGACCTCGACCGACCGCTTCCGCTTGTCGCGTGCCAGCTTCACCTGGACTCCGAACGACATGGACGTGAACACGACGACGCTGGTGCGCGGTTCGCTGCTGCGCGACATCGCCCGTTCGCTCGACGAGCACCAGAACGTCGTCGTCGATTTCGACGTGGACTCCCCCTCGCTGCTCGGTTTCGAGAACGCCGGCCGCACCTCCACCTCGCAGCTCATCGACGGCGAGTTCCCGGCGGTCGACCGACTGTTCGCCGACGACTACCCGATTCAGGCGGTGGTCGATCGCCAGTCGCTGATCGCCGCGATCAAGCGAGTCGCGCTGGTCGCTGAGCGCAACGCCCCGATCCGCATGGTGTTCTCCGGCCAGGAGGTCACGCTGTCCGCTGGCGCGATCGACGAGGCGCAGGCCACCGAGGTGCTCGACATCGACATGGACGGCGACGACATCACCGTCGCGTTCAACCCGTCCTACCTGATCGAGGGTCTGAGCGCGATCACCGAACCGTTCATCCGCATGAAGATGACGACCGCGGTCAAGCCGGTCGAGTTCAACGGCCAGCAGGAGGCCGACTCCGACGAGTCGATGGACTACCGCTACCTGCTCGTCCCGATGCGCTTCAACAGCTGACCGGAAACGGCGGCGCTTGCGGTAGCGTTAGCGATATCGCAAATTCGCCCGCCGTAACAAATATCATCATCGATACCACGGCCGGGGCCCCACGCTCCGGCCTTCCCAATCCGCACAAGTCCCCGCGAAACGCACAAAACCGAACATCCTGGCGCATGCCCCACTTCGCCCCACTCCCCCGTCCCCGTCAATCATCCGCCAATCGCCCATCAATCACCCGCGATTCCAGCCGAATCCCCGCCGATCACCCCACACCGAAAGGCCGCAATCCCATGTACGTCTCCCGCCTCGCGCTCGACCACTACCGCTCCTGGGGGCAGCTGGTGGTCGACTTCGCGCCCGGCGTCAACGTGCTCCACGGCGCGAACGGTCTGGGCAAGACGAACATCGTCGAGGCGGTCGAGGTGCTGTCCACCGGAACCAGCCACCGCACGTCGTCGTCGCTGCCGCTCGTCGAGCGCGGCGCGACGAAGGCCACGATCCGCGCGAACGTGACGGACGGCGACGGGCGCGCGGCGGACGGCGCGGCTGCGGCCGACGCCGGCACCGCCGCCGCGACGCCCGCGCGCACCGTCACCTACGAGGCGACGATTGCGGCGCGCGGCGCGAACCGCGCACGCGTCGACGCCGGTCCCTCCCGCTACCTGCGCGACATCGTCGGCGAGGTGCCGTCCGTCGCGTTCACGCCGGACGACCAGCGTCTCGTCGCCGGCGACCCGGCCACGCGCCGCAACTTCCTCGACCAGGCGGGCGCGCTGCTCGTCCCGCGGTACGCGGAACGCCAGCAGCGCTTCACGCGCATCGCCCGGCAGCGCGCGACGCTCCTCAAGCAGCTCCAGAGCCGCGAGGGCGCGTTCGACGCGGCCCTGAGCGGCCTGGAGATCTGGACCGGCCAGTTCATCGACGCGGGACTTGAGCTCACGCGCGTGCGGGCGCGCATCGTCGACCGTCTCGCCGGCCCGTTCGCCGCGATCTACGCGCGGCTCGCGTCCGGGCGCGGCGAGGCGGGCCTCGCCTACGCGCCGTCGTTCGCCGAGGCGACGGCCGTTCCGGCCGGCCACGACGGCGACGCCGCGTTCGACCCGCGTCCCGCCATCGCCGCCCATTTCCAGCGCCTGTACGCGGGCGAGGTGGCGCGCGGCGTGAACCTCATCGGGCCGCAGCGCGACGACCTCGCCGTCACGCTCGACGGCGTCCCGGCGCGCGAGTTCGCGTCGAACGGCGAGATGTGGACGATGGCGTTGGCGCTCAAGATGGCGTTGTTCGAGGCGGTCACCGAGGAGCGCGGCGTGAAGCCCGTCGTCATCCTCGATGATGTGTTCGCGCAGTTGGACGAGTCGCGGCGCGAGCAGATCCTCGATTTCGCGATGCACCAGGACCAGGTGCTCATCACCGTGGCCGCGGCTGGCGACATCCCAGCGATGCCGGAGAGCGCGGCCGGACGCACGGTGAACGTCATCGACGTGGACGAGCTGCGGCGTGCGGCGGAGGCCGGCGACGCCGCGGCAGGCGCGACGCCGGAAGCGGCGGCGACGCGATGAAGCCGCCGATCGCCGTGACGCTGAAACTCGACCCGCGCGAACTGCCGGCGCAGGTGTTCGAGCGCTACGCGGCGCGCGAATCGTCGCGCAAGGCGCGCGCCGCACGCGCCGAGGCCGCGTGGGAGAGCTTCGGCAAGCCCGGGCGCGACCCGGCGCGGCTCGGCGGCGTCGCGAACCTGATCGCGCGCAACGGCGACTGGATTCCGCATTTGAAGCTCTCCGAACTCAACAACCACTGGGACCGCGTCGTCGGACCCGCCATCGCGCAGCACTCGCACGTGATCGCCCTGCGCGACGGGGTGCTCACGATCGGCACCGAATCGCAGGTGTGGGCGACGCAGCTCACCTACCTGATCCCGCAGCTGGAAAGCACGATCCGGCGCAATCTGGAGGGATTGACGGTCGAACGGATCCGCGTGGTCGGCCCGGCCGCCGGATACACGCGCAAGTGGGCGCGGCGGCGGTAGGCAAATCTCGGCCCCCTCTGACGAGGGGGGGCTCCCGCGAAGCGGGTGGGGGAGAGACCGGACAGGAAGGGACTTCGTCTCCGATATGCCCCTAAACGCGTTTCTACGGGGTGCTATGGCGTTCGTCGGCAAAAACGAGTAGAATTACCCGCAGTATGGCCGAAACGCTCCATGACCCCGTAACGGGCGATTTTGGGGCATAGGCCCGCGAAACAACCCTTCGCGTGAAGAACATGCAGGGAACATGTAGGAAGGAAGCCCTGTGGCGGATTCGTTGGACAATGCCGAGAGCAAGGAAGAACAGCTCAAGGCCGCGGACGAACACATCAACACCACCGAACTGCAGGAAGGCGAGCTCGACGAGTCGATGACCCCCGAGCATTACGACGCCTCCGACCTGAAGGTGCTCGAAGGCCTGGAGGCGGTGCGCATCCGCCCGGGCATGTACATCGGCTCGACCGGTCCGCGCGGCCTGCACCACCTCGTGTACGAGATCGTCGACAACTCCGTCGACGAGGCGCTCGCCGGCTACGCGAGCCACATCGAGGTGTCGATCCTGCCGGACAACGGCATCCGCGTCGTCGATGACGGCCGCGGCATCCCGGTCGACATCGTGCCCGGCGAGGGCGTCTCCGGCGTCGAGACCGTCATGACCAAGCTGCACGCCGGCGGCAAGTTCGGCGGCGGCGGCTACGCGGTCTCCGGCGGCCTGCACGGCGTCGGCATCTCCGTCGTCAACGCGCTCTCCACGCGCGTGGACGTCGAGGTGCGCCGTCAGGGCTTCCACTGGACGCAGACGTACATCAACCAGCACCCGACCGACCGCCTCGCCAAGGGCGAGCCGATGGCCGAGGGCGAGTCCACCGGCACGTCCGTCACGTTCTGGGCGGACCCGGCGATCTTCGAGACCACCGTCTACGACTTCGAGACGCTGCGCTCCCGCTTCCAGCAGATGGCGTTCCTCAACAAGGGCCTCAAGATCTCGCTGACCGACCTGCGTCAGGTCGACCAGGCGGGCGACGAGGTGGCCGGCGACGGCGACAACGTGGCCGAGGAGCTGCACCAGAGCGTCACCTACCAGTACGCGAACGGCATCAAGGACTACGTCGACTACCTCGTCAAGTCCCGCAAGGCGACGCCCGTCGAGGACGAGGTCATCAACTTCGACGCCGAGGACCTCAAGCTCGGCATCTCCGCCGAGATCGCGATGCAGTGGACCACCGCCTACTCCGAGGCCGTGCACACGTTCGCCAACACGATCTCCACCACCGAGGGCGGCACGCACGAGGAGGGCTTCCGCGCGGCGCTCACCTCGCTCGTCAACCGCTACGCGCGCGAGAAGAACATCCTCAAGGACAAGGACGAGAACCTGTCCGGCGACGACGTGCGCGAAGGCCTGACGGCCGTGGTGTCCGTCAAGCTCACCACCCCGCAGTTCGAAGGCCAGACGAAGACCAAGCTCGGCAACTCCGAGGCGAAGACCTTCGTGCAGCGCGTCATGACCGACAAGCTCGGCGACTGGTTCGACGCGCATCCGGGCGAGGCGAAGAACATCATCCAGAAGGCCATCGAGGCGTCCCGCGCACGTCTGGCCGCGAAGAAGGCGCGCGAGAACACGCGCCGCAAGTCGATCTTCGAGTCGGCCGGCATGCCGGACAAGCTCAAGGACTGCCAGTCCTCGAACCCGGAGGAGTGCGAGCTGTTCATCGTGGAGGGCGACTCCGCAGGCGGCTCCGCGATTCAGGGGCGCAACCCGATCACGCAGGCCATCCTGCCGCTGCGAGGCAAGATCCTCAACACCGAGCGCGCCAGCCTCGACCGCATGATGAAGTCCGACACCATCGAATCGCTGATCACCGCGGTCGGCGGCGGCTACGGCGAGGACTTCGACCTGTCGAAGGTGCGCTACCACAAGGTCATCATCATGGCCGATGCCGATGTGGACGGCGCGCACATCGCCACGCTGAACCTCACCCTGTTCTTCCGCTACATGCGCCCGATGATCACCGCCGGATACGTGTACGTGGCCATGCCGCCGCTGTATCGCCTCAAGTGGACCAAGGGCCCGCACGACTTCGTGTACACCGACTCCGAGCGCGACCGCGTGCTCGCCGAAGGCAAGGCGAAGGGACGCCAGCTGCCGAAGGGCGAAGGCATCCAGCGCTACAAGGGTCTGGGCGAGATGAGCTACCAGGAGTTGTGGGAGACGACCATGGACCCGGAACACCGCGTGTTGAAGCAGGTGCAGATCGAGGACGCCGCCGCGGCCGACGAGACGTTCTCGATGCTCATGGGCGACGAGGTCGAACCCCGCCGCCTCTTCATCCAGCGCAACGCCCGCAACGCCGCCTGGATCGACGCGTAGCGCGGGGACTGAATCCCCGCAACTCTGCGCCCCCTTTAGGGGGAGCTGGACGCCGCAGGCGGACTGAGGGGGTCCGTCCGCGGGGCTCACGCCGAAACCCCCTCAGTCAGCTTCGCTGACAGCTCCCCCTCAAAGGGGGAGCAAATCGCAGGGCAGCTGACAGCTTCCTTCACGGGAGCGAATCGAAGACAAAGGAAACGTAAGTGGCAGACGAGAACAACAACGATGACGGCCTGAACGAGGGCCAGATCGACGGCCAGCCGACCGGCGACGGCTCGATGGAGCCGTTGAGCCCGCAGGAGGCCGACAACACCGACTACGGCCTGATGACCGGCGAACGCATCCAGCGCAAGGACCTCCAGGTCGAGATGCGCGAGTCGTACCTCGCGTACGCGATGAGCGTCATCGTGGACCGCGCCCTCCCGGACGTGCGCGATGGCCTGAAGCCCGTGCACCGCCGCGTGATCTACGCGATGTACGACGGCGGCTACCGCCCCGACCGCGGCTACAACAAGTGCTCCCGCGTCGTCGGCGACGTGATGGGCAAGTACCACCCGCACGGCGACTCCGCGATCTACGACACCCTCGTGCGCATGGCCCAGTCGTGGTCGATGCGCTACATGCTCGTCGACGGCCAGGGCAACTTCGGCTCCCCCGGCGACGACCCGGCCGCCGCCATGCGTTACACCGAGTGCCGCATGGCGCCGCTCTCGATGGAGATGGTGCGCGACATCGACAAGGAGACCGTCGACTTCGTGCCCAACTACGACGGCAAGACGCAGGAGCCGACCGTGCTGCCCGCGCGCTTCCCGAACCTGCTGTGCAACGGCTCGTCCGGCATCGCCGTCGGCATGGCGACGAACATCCCGCCGCACAACATGCGCGAGGTGGCGGACGGCGTGCACTGGGCGCTCGACCACCCGGACGCGAGCCGCGAGGAGCTGCTCGACGCGCTCATCGCCCGCATCAAGGGCCCCGACTTCCCGACCGGCGCGACGATCCTCGGCCACAAGGGCATCGAGCAGGCGTACCGCACCGGCCGCGGCCTGATCACGATGCGCGCCGTCGTGAACACCGAGGAGATCAAGGGCCGCATGTGCCTGGTCGTCACCGAACTGCCGTACCAGGTGAACCCGGACCGTCTCGTCGTGTCCATCCGCGAGGCCGTGCGCGACGGCAAGATCCAGGGCATCGCCGACATGCGCGACGAGACGTCCGGCCGCACCGGCCAGCGCCTCGTGCTCGTGCTCAAGCGCGACGCCGTGCCGAAGGTCGTGCTCAACAACCTGTACAAGCACTCCCAGCTGCAGCAGACGTTCGGCGCGAACATGCTTGCGCTCGTCGACGGCGTGCCGCGCACGCTCTCCCTCGACGCGTTCGTGCGCCACTGGGTCGCCCACCAGCTCGACGTGATCGCCCGCCGCACCGCGTACCTGAAGCGCGAGGCCGAGGAGCGCGACCACATCCTGCAGGGCTACCTCAAGGCCCTCGACATGATCGACGAGGTCGTGGCCCTGATCCGTCGCTCCCCCGACGCCGACGCCGCGCGCACCGGCCTGATGGAGCTGCTCGACGTGGACCAGGTGCAGGCCGACGCGATCCTCGCGATGCAGCTGCGCCGCCTCGCCGCCCTCGAACGGCAGAAGATCCTCGACGAGCACAACGAGCTCATGCGCAAGATCGCCGACTACGCGGACATCCTCGCCAAGCCGGAACGCCAGCGCAAGATCGTCGGCGACGAGCTCGACGAGATCGTCGCCAAGTACGGCGACGACCGCCGCACGCGCATCCTGCCGTTCTCCGGCGACATGACCGAGGAGGACCTGATCCCCGAGGAGAACGTGGTCGTCACCGTCACGCACTCCGGCTTCGTCAAGCGCACCAAGGCCGACGAATACCGCGCGCAGCACCGCGGCGGCAAGGGCATCAAGGGCGCCAAGCTGCGCGAGGACGACGTGGTGGACCACTTCTTCCTCACGTCCACGCACAACTGGCTGCTGTTCTTCACGAACAAGGGCCGCGTGTACCGCCTCAAGGCGTACGAGCTGCCCGAGGGCTCGCGCGACTCGAAGGGCCAGCACGTGGCGAACCTGCTGCAGTTCGGCCCGGACGAGAGTATCCAGGCCGTGCTGTCCATCCCGAACTACGAGGTCGCCAAGTACCTGGTGCTCGCCACGCGTTCCGGCAAGGTGAAGAAGACCGCGCTGTCCGAATACGATTCGCCGCGCCAGGGCGGACTCATCGCCGTGCGCCTCATGGCCGACGAGAACGGCGACGCCGCGGACGAGCTGATCGGCGCCGCGCTGTGCAACGCCGAGGACGACATCATCCTCGTCTCCAAGCTCGGCATGAGCCTCAAGTTCCAGGCTGACGACGCCCAGCTGCGCCCGATGGGCCGCCAGACCGCCGGCGTGCAGGGCATGAAGTTCCGCGACGGTGACGAGCTGCTCGCGATGGACGTCGTGCCGTCCGAGACCGACAAGGACCTGCTCGTCGTCACGAACGAGGGCTTCGCCAAGCGTTCCGCGATCTCCGAGTACCGTCTCCAGGGCCGCAACGGCCTCGGCATCAAGGCCGTGCAGCTCGCCGAGGGACGCGGCTCTCTGGTCGGCGCGGTCGTCGTCTCCGAGGACGACCAGGTGCTCGCCATCATGAAGTCCGGCAAGGTGATCCGCTCCGCCGTGGCCGAGGTCAAGCGCACCGGCCGCAACACGCAGGGCGTCACGCTCGCCAAGCCCGACAAGGGCGACGAGATCATCTCCATCGCGCGCAACGAGGAGACGGACGACGAGGAGCAGCCCGCCGACGGACAGACGCCCGCCGGCGCGGACGCGACGGACGCCGCGGAAACGACCGCCGACTCCGCCGCCGGCGCCGCCGTCGAGGCGGCCGGCGCGGAGACTGTGAACAACGGGCCGGAGCAGGCGTAATCGTCTGCGAAGATTGCTAGTCTCTCTAGAGATTCAGCGAATCGTGAAGGAGCAACATGAGCGACAACCAAGAAGAGCTGCACGAGGAGCGCGTGCCGGAAGTGAAGCTGCCCGAGCGGCCCGAAGCCGAGCAGGAGCATGCGCCGCGCGTGGCCCGTTCCGTATCCAACAAGCCGCTGATCGATGAATCCCAGGCACGCGAGCACGCCGAATCCAAGGCGCAGCCGTCCGCCGGCGTCTCCGGCGGCATCAAGGTCCGTCCGGCCGTGCGCCGCGGCACCCCGCGCGCCCGCCGCATGAACCTGTCCCTCACGCGACTCAACGTGTGGAGCGTGGCGAAGGTGTCGTTCATGATGTCCATCGCCGGCGCGCTCATCCAGATCATCGCCGCGGCCCTCGTCTGGCTGTTGCTCAACGTGGTCGGCGTGTTCGACCAGATCACGCAGATCGTCGCCTCCACCGGCCTCAACGCGGACGGCTTCAACCTGGCGCAGGTGTTCTCCCTGCCCACCGTCCTGTCCGCCGTGACGATCTTCTCCATCGTCGAGATCGTGCTGGTCACGATCCTCACCGTGGTCGTCGCCGCGATCTACAACGTCGTCAGCTCCCTCGTCGGAGGCGTCCACGTGACGCTCGGCGACGACTGATCGCCGGCTGACGGATAGGCCGGTATCCGACCGGTTTCGCAACGCAAAGGGCCCGCTTCGGCGGGCCCTTCGTCGTATGCAGGCTGTGTGGGGAGAGCGTGTGGAGTGTGTGCGTATGCGGGGTCGTATTGGGCATAAGGGGGCGGGGATGCCTGCTCCCCCATGCTTGGGGGAGCTGTCGGCGAAGCCGACTGAGGGGGGGCTCGAAATTGCGGAAGGAAGTCCGCCGATCGCTCCTCCGCGGCATGGTGCAGCCTGTCCGTTCGTCCCTCGATGAGAACCGGGGGTGTTTCCATGTCGAGGGACAATCGTTCAGCCGAAATCCTGCCCCTCGGCGAGGAATCGGTCTGAACTTGCGTCGAGGGACAAGTTTTCTTGCCCCTCGACGCGATTCGCAGGTGATTTCGCGTCGAGGGGCGGCGCCCGGCGGCGTGGGCGGTATCGGTGGTGCGCAGAATCGTTGGAAAACAAGGGTTTTGGTGATTCGTGGCGATCGGCATCGCCGGCGATTCTTGCCCCTCGGCGTGAATGACATGTGATTTCGCGTCGAGGGGCAAGAAAACGCGTCCCTCGACGGAGATTCGACGACGGAGATTCGAAACGATTCTTCACCGAGGGGCAAGATGCCTGTCCCTCGGCGTGAATCAGGACGAATCGGCTATCGAGGGGTGTCCTCCTCCGAGGACGCTTCTCAGCCCGGCGAAGCCGGACGGTTCCCCCTGAAGGAGAACAAGGTATGGGGATGTGTGATTCGGCGAAATAGCAGGGTTGTAAGCGGTCACAATCTTGGGTTATGATAAGGGCAACCATTGTTGGTTGCGTTATCATTCGCGCGGTATCAACGCGGACATGGGAAGGATATGTCCGGTGCCGGCACGATTCGATGACGAGGAAGGAACAAGGAGGATCTTTCATGATCATCAGAAAACTGTTCGGAGGGGGAATCGCGGCGGCCACACTGCTGTCGGCCGGCGTGCTCGCCCTGCCTCTGAGCGCCCAGGCGGCGCAGACCGCACCTGCCGCTGTGTCTGCGGAGACCGTGGTCGCAGCGCAGGAGACGACCAAGCCGAACCCGCCGGCGACGGATGTGCCGGCCACCGACAAGGTGCCGACGTACACGAAGTTCGAGGCGATCGCCGATCCCGGCTCGAAGGACAAGAACTACTTCCAGCCGCTCTGGTACGCGAAGGACTCCGACGAGTCGACCACCGGCCACCACATCCAGGCGCACGGCGGCCAGGTCGTGCCCGTCCAGGAGAACGGCCGGACCGTCTACTACTGGTACGGCGAGGACCGCTCCTCCGGCTACTACAACTCGCACGGCGTGCACGTCTACCGCTCCACCGACGGCATGAACTGGGTGGACAAGGGCGTCGCGATGCGATCCATCTACTATGACGGCGAGCTCGCCGACGACAGCTACTTCACCGACCTGTACGGCCTGAAGAAGGCCGACGGCACGTTCGACGAGGCCAAGGCCAAGAAGATCGCGTTCTACCTCAACACCAACACCGACGAGGACGGCGACGGCGTCAAGGACACCGCCAACGCCATCTTCGAACGTCCGAAGGTGCTGTACAACGCGAAGACCGGCAAGTACGTGATGTGGTGGCACGCCGACGGCTCCCCGACCGTCGAATCGACCTCCAACTACGCGCGCTCGCTGGCCGCGGTGGCCGTCTCCGACTCCCCCACCGGCCCGTTCAAGCTGACCGGCGCGTTCCGTCTGCCGAACCGCGAGGACTACACGACCGGCCACAAGGCGGCCGTGCCCGGCGGCTCGCGCGACATGACCGTGTTCCAGGACGCCGACGGCACCGCGTACCTCGTGTACTCCTCCGAGGAGAACCGCACGCTGTACATCGCCAAGCTGAACGACGACTACACCAACGTGGTCAAGACCACGAAGGACACGTCGAAGGTCAAGGACATCGACCTGCAGTACTCCGAGAACGGCGAATACCCGTACACGCTGGCCGACGGCGGCGAAGGCGCCCCGGTCGCGGGACAGGACTTCGTGATCGTCAAGGACCGCGGCATGCTCGAGGCCCCCGCCATGTTCAAGGCCAACGGCAAGTACTACATCATCGCCTCCGGCGCCACCGGCTGGGCCCCGAACAAGCAGACCTACTACACGGCCGACTCGGTGTTCGGATCCTGGATCCGCGGCGTCAAGGCCGACGACCAGTACGAGAACACGAACTTCGCGAACCTGCCGGAAGGCGCGGACGGCCTGCTCTCCGTGGGCGACACCCGCGGCACGACGTTCGGCTCGCAGACCGCCTCCGTGTTCCAGATCCAGCCCGGCAAGTTCATCTACATCGGTGACCGCTGGGATTCCGGCAAGTCCGACTCCACGTACGTGTGGTTGCCGATCACCATCGACAAGACCACCGGCGCGCTGACCATGCAGAACCCCGCCACCCAGGATCCGGCCACGTACAGCGACGGCTGGGACGTGAGCTACTGGGAGCAGTCCGCCGACAACCCGCTGAACCTCGCTTCGATCACCATCGACGGCAAGGCCATCGACGGGTTCAACGGCGGCACCACCTCCTACACGGTCGACACCGGCGTGTGGGGCAAGGTCCCGACCGTCAAGGCGGTCGCCGCCAACGCCGCCGACACGACGGTGAGCGTCGACGCGAACATCGCGCGCGCGATCATCACGGTCGCCTCCAAGACGGACCCGGCCAAGACCCGCGTGTACACGGTGCGCTACACCTCGACCACCGAGGGCGCGAAGGCCGTCTCCGACCCGTGGAAGACCACGAGCTGGGGCAACGCCGGCGCGTTCGCGCAGGGCGAGACCGACGGGCTGTTCCGCATCACCGACGCCTCCAACACCGGCGCGTGGACGAACAAGGACAACCTGTCCACCATCTACCAGCCCGCCAAGCTGGGCGTCGGCGACTCCATCGAGACGACCATCGTCTCGTCCCAGGCCGGCAACAACGAGGACCCGCGCGCCGGCATCATCGTGCGCAACGATCTGAGCGCGTCCGGCCGCGGCACGGCCCACGGCTACGCGCTGCTCGTCGCCAGCCTCAAGGGCAGCTACTTCCAGACCGACTCGGACGACAACGGCTACATCGACAAGGAATCCGCCAAGGCGACCGACGCCGTCACCTCGGTCGATACCCCGATCGCGCTCAAGCTCGTGCGCAACAGCGCGACCGAGATCGAGGGCTTCTACCGTCTCGCCGGCGCGTCCGCGTCCGAGTGGACGAGCCTCGGCACGGCCACGATTGGCTCCGACGCAGCCGACAAGCTCGACGTGGGCGTCTTCGCCACGTCGAACAACGGCCGCGGCGACTACACCGCCATCTTCGACGGCACCACGGTGACCGCCAAGGGCGAGCCCGAACCCGAGCCGACCGTGACCGGCATCACGGTGGACGCCGGCGAGGCCAAGACCGACTACGCGGTCGGCGACACCTTCTCCGCGTCCGGCCTCAAGGTCGCGAAGACCCTGTCCGACGGCAAGACGGCCGACGTCACGGAAGACGGCTACACGCTGACCGGCGCCGACCCGGACGGCAAGGCGGTCGACCTGACCAAGCCGTTCGCCGAGGCGCTCGCCGGCAGGAAGGTCACCGTGACCGTCGCCCTCAAGGACGACGCCACGAAGACCGCCTCCTTCGAGGTGTCCGTCAAGGCGAAGGCGGTGACGCCCGAGCAGGCCACCGTCACGTCCATCGCCGTGACCAGGAAGCCCGCGAAGACCGAGTACACGGTCGGCGACGCGTTCGACCCGGCCGGCCTCGAAGTGACCGCCACCCTGTCCGACAAGACCACGCGCGTGCTGACCGCCGACGAGTACCTGCTCACCGGCTTCAGCTCAGCCAAGGCCGCGGACGCGGTGACCGTCACCGTCACCTACACCGGCAAGGACGCGGGCAAGAACCTCAAGCCCGCCACCTTCACGGTCAAGGTCAAGGCGCAGTCGTCCGGTGAGGGCGGCGGCAGCGGTAACGCGGGTGGCTCCGGTAACGCGGGCAATGGTTCCGGTAACGCTGGTTCCGGCTCCGGTTCCGTCAACGGCAATTCCGCGACATCCGGCAACGCCTCCAACGGCTCCGGTTCCGGCCTCTCCGCGACCGGCTCCGCCGTCGCGCTCGCGGCCGGCGTGACCGCGCTGCTCGCGCTCGCCGCCGTCGCGCTGTTCGCCCTCCGTCGTCGCGACTGACCGACGATGACGCGATGACCCCCTCAGTCGCGCTTCGCGCGACAGCTTCCCCTCAAGGGGGCGCAAGGAAAACCGACATGCTCGATTCTCTGCGCCCCCTTCAGGGGGAGCTGGCCGGCCTCGGGCCGGACTGAGGGGGTCTTGCGTGGGTATGGCGTGCCCCTCGGCGGGAAATCGGGACTATATCGCGTCGAGGGACGAGTTTTCTTGCCCCTCGACGAGAAATCGAGTCTTTTCCGCGCCGAGGGGCACGTTCTGTCGACGCGACTGACGGCATTGATTTTCAAATGTTGGAATATCAACGTTTTCGGTGACGCGTCGATGCGCTCGCCGGAAGAATATTGCCCCTCGACGGGAATCTCACATGATTCCGCGTCGAGGGGCACGTTTCGTTGTCCCTCGATGCGGAATCAGGCTCTTCCTGCGTCGAGGGGTGCGTCGTCTAGATGTCGGGCGTAGTCGGGGTGAACCCCCTCAGTCGCGCTTTGCGCGACAGCTCTCCCTCAAGGGCGCAAGGGAAAGCGACATGCGATGAAGCGCATGGCCATCTCTCTGCGCCCCCTTTAGGGGGAGCTGGCCGGCCGCAGGCCGGACTGAGGGGGTTTCGTCACGCGGACTGGCGGGTGACGATCGAGGTGGGGAGGAGCTTCACGTAGTAGGACGGGACGTCGTCGCCGTGCAGCATGCGCAGCAGCGTCTCGGCCATCTCGCGGCCGTGCAGCTGCGAATCCTGCCGCACCGTGGTGAGTTTCGGATTGGTGAGCAGGGCGAGCGGCGAATCGTCGAATCCGGTGACGGCGATGTCGTCGGGCACGCGGCGTCCGAGACGGGTGAGCTGGTTGATGACGCCGATGGCGATGCTGTCGTTGGCGCAGACGAATCCGTCGATGTCGTCCAGCATCGGCTGGAACGCGACGGCCGCCATCTCGCCGCTGGTGATCTCCCAATCGTCGGCGTAGTACACGCGGCGATCGTCGTAGGCGTCGCCCACCGCGTCGCGGAACCCGTCGAGACGGTTGCCGGCCGTGGGTGAATAGCCGGGGCCGCACACGTAGACGAGACGGTTGCGCCCGGATTCCAGCACGTAGCGCGTGATCGCGCGCTGGCCCTCCCTGTTCTCGAAGTCGATGGCCGGGTACGGCAGGTCGCCGCGGTCGCTCACCTCGGCGCGCACGACCGGCCGCCGGACGTTCAGGAAGGCGTTGGCGAGACTGTCGTCCTCGCTCAGCGAGAACAGCAGGTAGCCGTCGGCGAAGTCGCTGTTGACGAGCTGCGTGATGCGCCTCGTCGAGTCCGCGGAGTTCGCGATGAGGGTGACCATCTGGTAACCGGCGTCGCCGAGCACCTGGTTGGCGCCGGCCATCGCCTCGGAGACGCTGGCCTGCACGAGCGTCTCGTTCGCCTCGACCTGGATGATGAGCGCGATGGTCTGCGTGCGCTGCTGGGCGAGCGAGCGGGCCGCGTTGTTCGGCGCGTAATGCGCCTCCTTGATGGCGGCCGAGATGCGCGCGGCTGCGTCCTTGGAGACGTGTTCGTTGCCGTTGAGGTAGCGTGAGACCGTGCCGTAGGAGACGCCGGCGATCCGCGCCACGTCGCGGATGGTGGCCCGTTTGGGTGCTGTTGTCATGTAAGCCATCGTAGGTGATTCCTTTCCTGCGCCTTCGCTCCCGCGCGCTCTCGCTCCTCGTCGATGCGACACGCACGCACGTGTGACCGGTCACACTTCAGTGTATACTACGGAAGCGTAATCGGTCACACGAGAGTGTCGGCCGAAGCCTCAAGGAAGAGAAAGGCGATTGACATGAAGTTTTCGCTGAAGAAGACCGTGGCGGTGGTTGGCGCCGCGGCGATGCTGGTTTCCGTGGCCGCGTGCGGCGGCTCCGATTAGGGTTCCGCCGGCGACGCGAACGGCGACGTCACGCTCAACCTGTGGGCGTGGGAGCCCACGCTCAAGCCGGTCATCAAGGCGTTCGAGAAGAAGTACCCGAACATCAAGATCGACTTCAACAACACCGGCAAGGCGGACACCACCGTCACCTCGCTCAACAACGCGATCCAGGCCGGCAGCGGCATCCCCGACGTCGTCCAGCTCGAATACATGACCGTCCCGCAGTTCGTGATCGGCGAGCAGAGCCAGCTTGCGAACATCAAGGACAAGACCTCCGGCTACGACAAGTTCTACACGCCGGGCACCTGGAACTCGGTGAGCCTCAACGACGGCGTGTACGCGCTGCCGATGGACTCCGGTCCGCAGGCCATGTTCTACAACAAGGCCACGTTCGACAAGGCCGGCATCACCGAGGCCCCGAAGACGTGGGACGAGTACTACCAGGACGCCAAGAAGATCCGCGCCCTCGGCGACGACTACTACATCACCGCCGACGCCGGCGACATCAAGGTGATGACCGCGTTCCTGTGGCAGGCCGGCGCCAAGCCGTACGAGTCCAAGGGCGAGAACGTCACCATCAACTTCACGTCCGATCCGCAGGTGAAGACCGTCGCCGACTTCTGGCAGAAGATGATCGACGAGGACCTCATCAACACGAAGGTCGCCACGTGGGCCGACGAATGGAACCGCGGCATCGGTGACGGCACCATCGCCACCATCTTCGAAGGCGCGTGGATGCCCGCCAACCTGGTCTCCAACTCCGCGGCCGCCAAGGGCAACATGCGCGTCGCCCTCCAGCCGAACTGGGACGCCTCCAAGCCGTCCAACGGCGAGAACGGCGGCTCTGCGCTGGCCGTGACCGCCGCCTCCAAGAACCAGGACGCCGCGTACAAGTTCATCGAGTTCGCCAACCACAGCAAGGAAGGCATCAAGATCCGCACCGACGGCGGCGCCTTCCCGGCCGACAAGGTCACGCTCAAGGACGCCGACTTCCTCAAGGGCTCCGATGAGGTGCGCGCCTACTTCGGCGACCAGGACTACAACCAGGTGCTCGCCGAGGCCGCCGACCAGGTGACCGAATCCTTCCAGTTCCTCCCCTACGCAGGCCAGGCCAACAGCATCTACGGCGACTACGTCGGCAAGGCCTACACGGACAAGTCCACCACGCTGGAGAAGGGCCTCGCGGCCTTCCAGAAGGCGCTCGCCAAGTACGGCAGCGATCAGGGCTTCACCGTCAAGCAGGGCTGACGCCGGTCACGCCCGTCCGGTTCAACCGGGGCGGTGCCTCGGCGCCGCTCCCCCTCCAGACTTCTCCTGAAGCTCCTTCACATCAGGCCGGGTCCCATTCCTCCGGGGTCCGGCCTCCTTCGTTATCACGGTTCCCTCCTTGGTTGGTCGCGGAACAACGAGCCAAACCAAGGAGGGAACCGTGATGGTTGTGGAGGGAACCGTGACGGTTGTGGACCGTCCGTGATTGTCACGCGCGAGGCTCACGCGGATTCGCGGATTACCAGATCGGTGGCGAGCATCACGGTCTTCGACGGTGCAGCGCCCGCATCATCCGTGTTCCCCGCGTCATCCGCGCTCGCGTTCCTGTCACCGTTCCTGTCACCGTTCTTGTCGGCATCGCGGATCTGGTCGATGACCAGTCCCGCCATCACCCATCCGCGACGCTCCATATGCTGATCCACCGTGGTCAGCTGCGGCGTGATCGACGTGGCCGCCGAACTGTTGTCGAACCCGGACACCGCCACGTCGCCGGGCACGTCGTACCCCAACCGGTGCAGCTCCTCGATCGCGCCCACAGCGAGCGTATCGTTCGCGCAGATGATCGCGTCACGCGTCGTCAACGTGCCGTCCTCCGCCCATGCGCGGACGGCCGCGGCGGCGCTCGTCGTATTCCAGTCCGCCGCGTAGTGGACGGGCAGGGAGTCGGCGCTGTCCGGCAGCAGCTCGCCGGTGACGGCTCGGAACGCGGCGAGACGCTCGGGGGCGCCCGGCATGTTCAACGGGCCGCAGATGTAGGCGGGGCGTGTGCGGCGCAATGCCGCCGTCGCGTCGCCGGCAGTGGTGTCCGTGGTGTCCGCATCATCCGCGTCACCGCCGGTGGAGTGCGTCTCCCCCGTCAACACGTACCGGATGAGCTCGCTCATCGCGGCGGCGTTATCGACATCCACCGACACGAACGGTGGCTGTTGACGGTATCCGGTGCCGGAGATCACCGCGTGCATCGAGCGGCGTTCGAACAGCGGGAGAAGCGGGTCATCCTCCTCCATCGTGTACAGCAGGTAGCCGTCCGCGAATCCGCCGGACACCAGCCGTTCGATATTGGCGCGCGACTCGCCGTCGTTCTCGCTCATCAACGTGACCATCTGCCATCCCTCACGCGTGACGCGCGCATTCGCGCTGGCGATGATCTGCATGATGTTCGGATCGGTGATGATGTCCTCGGATCGCGCGTGGATGATCAATGCGATGAGATGCGTGCGCTGCTGCGCGAGCGACCGCGCGGCCGCGCTCGGCGTGTAGTCGACGTCCTTGATCGCCTGCTCGATGCGTTTCGCCGTGCTCGCGGCCACGCCGCTGCGCCCGTTGAGATAGCGGGAGACCGTCGCATACGAGGTTCCGGCGCGCTCGGCCACATCGTAGATAGTGGGCCTGTGATTGAAATCATTCCGTTTCGCGCTCATACTGCTCCTCGCGTCTCGGTTGTCATCGCGGCAGTCTCGGTCCGCGTGGGCGTCGGTTGTGCGTCTCGCATACGGGAAATCATGCCGCTGCCGCCCATGATAACGATGGGGTGAAACCGTTGTCATCCCGCGCGTGTGGCCGGGCGGTTCCCATCGTTCGAGGAAGCGGAACCGCTATAGTGGGGCGCGATGCTTGGCTATTTGGGTTATTTCTCCACGTCGTTCGCAATCGCGCTGCTGCTGTGGCCGCTGGTCGCGCTTGTACTCACCTTGCCGATTCTCGCCGGCCTCTACCACCGATACCATCGCCTGCGCGCGCTGTCGGTCGGCGCGTCCTATCTGAGCGTGCTGTACTTCACCGGTCTCATCGCGTTCACGCTCTACCCGATGCCCGACGATCCGGACGCCTTCTGCGTGGCGCACGTGGGCGACTACGCGCCGCAGCTCAACCCGCTGCGCTTCCTTGAGGACCTCCAGTACGGAGGCCTGTACGGGCTGCTCCAGCTCGTTATGAACGTCGTGTTCTTCGTGCCGCTCGGTTTCGTGCTCGCCCGCTGGCTGCGCTGGCGCTGGTGGGCGGTGGTCGGCGGCGGGTTCGCCATGTCGCTGTTCATCGAATCATCGCAGCTCACCGGATTCTGGGGACTCTACCCGTGCGCCTACCGCCAGTTCGACGTCAACGATCTGATGACGAACACGCTCGGCGCGATCGTCGGCCTCGGCATCGCGAAACTGTTCGGCGCATGGGTGCCGGCCGCCGCGCTTCCGGGCCGCGACGAGGTGAATACGCGGCCGGGAGCGCTGCACCGCGCCGTCACGTTCGTCATCGACATGATGCTCGTTGTGGCCGCGTACTTCCCGCTCACGATGGCCGTCGTGCTGCTGTTCCACGCGCTCGCCACGCCGCTCGCGAACGGCGATTTCGCGCTGTTCGGCGGGCGCATCACGGTGGGCATCGGCTGGATGAACGCGATCGCGCCGACCGCGGCGGCGCTCGCGTTCCTCGTGTTCGAGCTGCTCGTGCCGCTCGCGCACCGCGGAGCCACGCTCGGTGGCATGTTCACGCATATGACCATCGAGACGGTGCCGCGGCATGGCGGCCTTCGCGTGGCGTTCTATGCGGTGCGCACGGTGGTGCTCGGCGTGCTGACGGTCATGGCGATCACCGGGTTCGTGGCGGCCGGATCGGCGGATATGTCCGGGGTTTCTGGAGTCTCTGGAGTCTCTGGAGTCTCTGGAGTCTCCGGGACGGATGGTGCTTCCGGGGCGTTGGCTTCGGACGGCGCCTCGGCCGTGGCCGCCGCCGCATCCGGTTCGTTGATGGCCGGCAACGGGCTGCTGCGCACCTCCATGATCGGCTTCATCATCCTGTTCGCCTTCGCCGTACTTTTCCGTCGTATGCCGTGGGACCTCATTCCGGGCGATACGGCTGGCGGTTCGGCGGGTGATACGACTGGGTGATATGTCTGGTGGCTCGGCGGGAGATACGGCTGCGGCGCCATACCGTAACGGGTGGGATTGACGGCGCTGATTTGACATGGGTGACCCGGCTGCGGCGCCATACCGGCGTGATGATCGGAATCGTCGGTTCTGTACCACCTCTGTCGGTTTCGTACCCGTCTCCGTCGGTTTCGTACCCGTCCGTTGGCTCCGTGCCGTCTCCGTTGGTTCTGTGCCGGTTGTGTTGCTTGCGTGCCAAGGCTGGCATGCTTCCTTCGTTGAAAGGCGTCTTACCGTCGCATCCGTGCCAAGCTTGGCACGCTCCCCTCGTTGGAAGGCTCTCGCCGTTGATTCCGTGCCAAATTTGGCACGGTGGTGCCGGATGGCCCCTCTTACGCGTTGGTTCCGTGCCAAGGCTGGCATGCTTCCGCCGCCAACGCTCCGTCAGCATCATATGCGTGCCAAGCTTGGCACGGAACCAACGCGTTTGGGGGAGGTTGCCGTTGCAAGCTAGTTTGTTCTAGTTTGCAGGACGGTCTTGCGGCCGTCCGCTCCAAGTCTGACGCCGGTCGCCCGGCTGCTTGGTTCGCACTTCGCGGGGGTCTGCCTTCCATCCTGATGGACGGCGGGTCTTGCGTCCCCTCCATGCGCGTTTAGGGTCTCCGGGGCACTCCCGGCGACCATGATGTTGATGGCCGCGTTCAGGTCACGGTCCAGGGTCAGACCGCATTTCTCGCAGTGGTAGGTGCGCTCGGCGAGGGAGAGCTTGGCTTTCACGCTCCCGCAGTCCGAGCACGTTTTGCTGGACGGATACCAGCGGTCGATCACATGCAGTCTTGTACCGGTTCTCGCGGTCTTGTATTCGAGTTGGCGTCGCAGTTCGGCGAAGGACGCGTCCTCGACGGCCTTGGCGAGCCGGTGGTTTCGGACCATGCCCGTCACGTTCAGATCCTCGATGCTGATGTCCGAGTATGTTCCGGCGAGCCAGGTGGTGAGCTTGTCCAGCAGGTCGCGCCGCTGGTTCGTGATGCGCGCGTGGATGCGGGCGACCTTGTTTCGCGCCTTGAGACGTCGCTTTGACCCCTTGGTCTTGCGGCTCAACGCTCTCTGCGCGCGTTTCAGCCGGCGTTCGGCCGTTCTGAGCGTGTGCGGGTTGTCGATGACGGTGCCGTCCGAGAGCGTGGCGAGCGTTTTGACGCCCAGATCGACGCCGACCGCCCCTCCCTGCGGGGTTCGTTTCGCCGTCGGGTCGGCGCGTTCGACGGTCAATGAGGCGTACCAGCGTCCCGCGCGGCACGAGACCGTCATGCGCAGCACTCTGGCCCCGTCCACGCGTCTCATTATGTCCTCCATGCAGTGCACGCGGCCGATACGCGGTAGTCGCAATGCTTTCGGGTCGTCCTTGACGAGGCCGAAGCTGCCGGTCGTGTACGCGAACCGTGGCGTGGCGCGGTCCTTCGCCTTGAACCTCGGGAAGCCGACCCTGCGTCCCCTCCGTTCGCCCTTGCGGCTTTTCGACCAGTTCGACAGGGCGTCCGCCAACGATTCAAGCCCGCTGCTGTACGCCTCCTTCGAGTTCTCCCGCCACCACGGTCTCCCGTCCGCATCCACGGCCAGCTTGTCCTTGTTCGCGTTCCACCAGCGGCGCAGCGCATACAGGGACCATTCCGGCCTCTCCCCGGCCTCGATGGCGGTTTTGACGTGGGCGAGGCCCGCGTTGTACGCGAACCGAGCCGCTCCCGCGTGCGACGACAGCAACCGTTCCTGTATGGGCGTCGGGTCCAACGCCACCTTGACGGCCTCAAGCATCATGCGCCGCCTTCAACGCGGCCTTCGCCTTGCTCCTCGCCGCGCGCCGCCCGTACAGTCGGGCGCACAACGAGGTCAATACCTCGGTCATGTCACGCACCAAGTCGTCGTCAAGCTCCGAATCGTCCACGACGATCAGTCGTCGTCCCTGCGCGTTCAACGCGGATTCGACCAGTCCGGCGTTCATACGGGCCAGACGATCCCGATGCTCCACGATGATCGTGCCCACGGTCGGGTCGGCGAGGATGCGGTTCAATTTGCGACGTTTGTCGTTCATGCCGGAACCGGTCTCCGACACGACCTCGATGTCCCCTGCCCCCAGATCGATGGCGAACGCCTTCAACCGGTCCGCCTGACGCTGCAAGTCGGCTTTCCGATCGGAGGACGAGACACGCGCATAGCACACGACGCGCGAACCGGTCGCCGGCATATCCGTCTTCTCATACTTCGGGTCGTGGACCAGCCACACGCTCCCGGATTTCTCCACGGGAACAGGCATACGGTTCTCACGGCACCACTTCCACACCGTCTGCTCGTTCAAACCCTCACGAGCCGCCCATTCCTTCGCACGCACAGGCAAATCATACCACACACCAACAAGGCAAAACAAACCAAAGCCTCAGCAGTTCACAACCCTTATAGGAGAATGGGGAATGCCTTTATGGGGGTTGCCTTTATGGGGAATGCCTTTATGGGGGTTGCCTTTATGGGGAATGCCTTTATGGGGGATGCCGTCTTTATGGGGCTGCTTCTATGGGGAAGCTGCCTTTATGGGAAGATTGCCTTGGCGAGGGGCTGCCGCGGTCACGGTGCCGGTGTCATGCCGCGACAGCGGCGGTGGATGTGAGGGCCTAGAGCCGCAGGGCGAAGTCCATGCGGTCCCCGATCGAGAATCATGATGTCGGGCGCGGTATCAAACCGGCCCCGGTAATTGCCGTATGATCGGAGACGAAGTCAAGATCACCTACAGGATCACCTATCCACATGGCCATATTCCTGTGGATCGTTCCTGCAAATGAAATGGCGGTCAGATCATGACGTCTTATCGTTGCCCGGATCCCGAAGATATCGGGCGGCTGTACGCGGTGATGGAACGGGAGCTGGGTCCCACTGATTGGTGGCCGGCGGATACGCCGTTCGAGATCATGGTGGGCGCGGTGCTCACGCAGAACACCGCATGGGGCAACGTCGACCGCTCGTTGAAGGCGCTGAAGGCGGCGGGCATGCTGGAGCCGCACGCCATCGCTGCTGTGGAACCGGATTCTCAGGCGTTGCAGGACCTGATCCGTTCGTCCGGCTTCTACCGGAACAAGGCCCGGACGCTACGGTCGCTGAGCCGCTGGTACGTCGATCGGTGCGGCGCCGATCCGGGTGGCGTCGCCGGCGTGCCCGACGACGCGCTGCGCGCCGAGCTGCTGTCGTTGTTCGGCATCGGGGGTGAGACCGCCGACGACCTGATGCTCTACGTGTTCTCCCGACGCGCGTTCGTCGCCGACACCTATGCTCGGCGTTTGTTCGCCTTCCTTGGGTTCGCCGTGCCGGCCGGGTATCCGGCGTTCCACAAGGCGTTCTCGCCCGTGGTGCTCGCCTCCGGGCTCGACGTCGCACAGCTTCAGGAGTTCCACGGCCTCATCGACGAGTTCGGCAAGGCCTACCGTGATGACCGGGCAAAGGCCGCTTCCTTCCTTGCCGGCTGGCGTTAGAGCCGACCGCGGTTTGTCGGTTCCCTGCGCCCATATCGCCGCGGGCGATCTGTATGCGGAGTCGTGGAGCGGTGCACCCGCTGGGTGGAGTGCGCCGCCGATTCCGTAGCGAAAGACGGGCCTATGCGTGTCGTTCGCTACAGAGCGGGGCGTGCCCGCGTGCCCTCACTCCCCGCCGGGGTGAAACTGCTGTTGAGATGCCCCGAAGGTTTGAACATGTAGTCTCACTTCCCTGCCGGGGTGAAGCTGCCCCGGACCACGAGCTTGGTGGAGAGGAACGTGTGGCGCTTGGTGTCGCCGCCGTAGCTCACCGATTCGACGAGTTGGCTGAGCGCGGTGTGCGCCATGGCCTTGAGGTCGATGGCATAGGTGGTCAACGGCGGTGACGTGTAGCGGGCGATCGACTGGTTGTTGATGGAGATGAGTTCCACGTCGCGCGGTACGACGATGCCGGCCTGCGTGAACTCCTGGAGCACGCCCACGGTGATCGGGTCGGCGCTCACGATGAAGCAGTCGGGCAGGTCTCCAACCTGTGCGATGATCCGTCGTCCGAGCTCGCGTCCGGTGGTCACACTGGTCTTGCCGCCCACGAAATACAATCCGGTCGTGTCAAGTCCGAGCCGTTCGCACCAGTTGCGGTAGGCCATCGAACGGCTATCCTCCGGATACTCGTAGTCGCCCATCGAATAGCCGTCGCCGCCGATGAATCCGATGCGCGTCATGCCGCGCCGGCGCGCCTCGGTGATCGCGTCGAGTACGGTCTGCGCGAGATCGGGCTGTACCGAATCGAACAGGTTCGGGGCCGGATTCACGTCGATGAACACGCCGTGCGGTAACGCGTCATGCAATCGGGAGAGGCTTTCGGCGGCGTGGATCTCCGGTCCGATGGAGATGAATCCGTCGTACTGGTCCGCCTCCTCGATGAGCCGGTCGATGTCGGAACGGAACGTGAGCGTGACGCGGCGCTGTTCGGCGGCGGCGAGAAGCACGTCGCGCAGTTCGGCGAAGTAGGCGTTCTGCAGTTCTTCGTCGTCGGCGAGCGAGGACAGCACGGCCACGTCACGCAGCGCCGGCATGCCTCCGCGGCGATCCTGCATGTCGTAGCCGAGGCGCTCGCTCACCTCGAGGATTCGTCGGCGGGTCTCCTCCTTGACGGAGAACGTCGGGTCGCCGTTGAGCAGACGGGAGACCGTCGCCGGTGAGAAGCCGGCCTGCTTCGCTATCTCCTTGATCGTGACCATGATGGTTGTTCAGTACGCTCCCTTGCGGAATCACAGGTAAATTCGTTTACTAATCCCATCATATCGCACGGCGTCGCGCGCGGGCGCACCGGGCTCATCGATTGTCACGGTTCCCTCCCTCGTTAGCACGGTTCCCTCCTTGGTGTGCAACGGAAAACCGTGGCACACCAAGGAGGGAACCGTGAGAGTCTGGGAACCGACCGTGATCGACGGGGATCGAACCGACGTCACGCGGCCTTGACGGTAGGTACCTCGCTAGCCGAGCAACGCGGCCTTGGCGATCTCCTTGCCGTATTCCGGCTCGCCGTCGCCGCCCATGCCGGCCTCGAGTTGGCGCACGATGCGGGCATGCGCCTTCTCGCTGAGCTTCACGCCGAACAGGAACGTGAGGAAGCTGATCACGATGAACGCGAGCGGCATGTAGAACGCGAACCCCTTGAACGTGGCGATGTTCGCCGGGGTCATGTCGCCGGCCGTGGCCGTGCCGATCATGCCGGCGGCGACGGCCACGAAGCCGACGAATCCGTTGGACAACGCGCCGGCGATCTTGTCGAGCATCGGGCGCACGGAGAGCGTCACGGCCTCGTTGCGGCGGCCGGTCTTGAGCTGTCCGTATTCGACGGAGTCTTCGAGGCACAGGATGCCGGTCATCTGGATGAGCGTCTGCGGCGCGTAGAAGAGCACCAGCGCGGTGATGACGACCGTGATGTTGGTCGGCGCGATGATGAACAGCACGTAGGCGCATCCCATCATCGCGACGCCCGTGAGGAACACGGCCTTGCGTGGGACGCGGCGCGTGACGATCGGGAACAGCGGCGCGAGCAGGATGCCCGCCACGAACGGGATGATGCCGGTGATCGAGAACAGGTCGGAACGGTTGACGACGTATTTGAACAGGTACACCATCACGCCGCCGGTGGCCACGTTCGCGAACGAGTAGAACAGGTAGGCGAGGGCGGTCCACATCAGCTGGTCGTTGCGGCCGAGTGCCTTGAACGCCTGCAGCGGGTTGCCGTTCGCCTCGGCCTTCCTGCGCAGCGCGCTGTCGTTCTCCTTGACGCCGAAGCCGACGGTCCAGCAGGTGAGGATGCCGATGAGCGCGACGATGACGCCGAACGCGGTCCAACCGCCCTGCGTCTGCGTGGTGTGGTCCATCGCGAACATCGTGGTGATCGGGATGACGGCGATGGTCAGACCGTTGTAGCCGAGCGAGCCGAACAGCGTGCCGGCGGCGGTGTAGACGGAGCGTTCGTGCGAGTCGGAGGAGATGGCCGGCACCATGCCCCAATAGGAGATGTCACGCAGCGAGTAGAACACGTCGAGCACGATGAACACGATGACGAACGTGATGATGAACGCGGTGGTGTTGACGTTCACCAGGCCGAACATGCCGGTGAAGATGATGAGCAGCAGGATGGCGGAGACGGTGCCGCCGATGAACTGCCATGGGCGGAACCGGCCGATCCGCGTGGTGGTGTTGTCGACGAGGTTGCCGAGCAGCGGGTCGATGAAGATCTCGGCGATGCGGATGATCATCACGAGCGAGGTGATGACGCCGATGAGTTTGGCCGCGAGGGCCTTGTCGATGCCGGCGAACAGCGACGTGGTCGCGTAGACCACGAAGTAGGTGCTCAGCGCGTTGTAGAAGAGCGCTTGGCCGAAGTTGCCGAACGCGTAGGCGGCGAGACGCCCTTTGTGGATCGTTGGCGCGGTGGTCGTGGCGGTCGTGGCGGTCGTGGCGGATTGGTTCGGGTTCGGTGCTGCCGGTCGTTGCGGATCGGATTGCTGGGTTGATGGCGTATGCGTGGGTTCCGTGGGCGTGGCGGACATCCTGTGCCTTCTTTCGACGGTGAAGCCGCCCGGACGTTGTTGTCCGGACAGATGCGATTGAGTGTATCGCATTACTTGGAATAAGTAAAATCATAACTAAATATCGTTATAAAAACGGCTGTCGGTAAGGCGTGTCGCGAGTGTGTTGGCGTGCTGCCGGAGGTTGGTGTTGGTGGTGCGGTGTGTGGTGTCGTGTGCGGTGTCGTGTGTGATGTTGCGTTGGTGGTAGTGCGGTGATTGAAATGCCCTGCCGTCGGAGTGGGCGCGTGTCGTGGTTGCGTTATCGTATTGGCGACGGTAAATTTAGTAAACGATTTATCCCGGTGGGAAATCACGAAGTCGTGGTGCACAACAATCAAGCATCGGCGCACCATCGGGACCAGCAGAAAGGCAATGATTATGACCAGTCTCACCACAGCCGGATGGACAGGCGGGCAATCATCCGCGCAACCGGTCGCCGCCGACCGCTTCGATCCGGCATGGCTCACCGACCCGCGCACGTTCGCCGTCAACCGTCTCGCCGCCCACTCCAGCCACCGCGCCTACGACCACGTCCCAGCCGCGGGCGAGGCGTCCGACCTCAGGCAGAGCCTCGACGGCACGTGGAAGGTCGAACTCGTGGACCTCGCCGGCTACGGCAAGAGCACGCTCGCCGAAGCCGCCTTCGCCCAGCCCGCCTACGACGACTCCGCATTCTCCCCCATCGACGTGCCCTCCGCGCTCGAAGTCAAGGGATTCCTCAAGCACCAGTACGTGAACCAGCAGTACCCGTGGTCCGGCCATGAGGCCCCGGTCGCGCCCGGCATCCCCGAACACAACCACGTCGCCCTGTACCGCCGCGTGTTCGCCCCCGCTCTGAAGACCGCCGCCGCGATCCGCGACGGACGCACCGTCACCCTCACCTTCCACGGCGCCGCCACCGCGATCGCCGTGTGGCTCAACGGCACGTTCGTCGGCTACGCCGAGGACTCCTTCACCCCGAGCGAGTTCGACGTCACCGGAATCATCCGCGAAGGCGCGAACACGCTCGCCGTCGCCTGCTTCGAGTTCACATCCGCGAGCTGGCTGGAGGATCAGGACTTCTGGCGTCTGCACGGCATCTTCCGCAGTGTCGAACTCGCCGTGCATCCGCGCGTCCATGTCGCCGACCTTAAGGTCGACGCCGACTATGACGCCTCGACCGGCGAGGGCGTGCTCGACGTCGTCGCGACGCTCGCCGGCTGCGACGCTGACCTCGCCGGCGCGACCGTCGATCTCGCGCTGCGCGACGCGGACGGCGTCGTCGTGTGGGGCGAGACGAAGACCGTCGCCGACGTGACAACCCCCGTCGACGTGACCGCCCCCGCCGTCGCGCAGGGCACGGTCACGTGGCACGCGAACGTCGGCCAGGTGAACCCGTGGAGCGCCGAGGATCCAGCCCTCTACACGCTGGAACTCGTCGTCGCCGGCGCGGACGGCACGCTCGTCGAGGCCGTGCCGCAGCGCATCGGATTCCGCCGCTTCGCCATCGAGGACGGACTGATGAAGCTCAACGGCAAGCGCATCGTGTTCAAGGGCGTCAACCGTCACGAATTCGACGCACGCACCGGCCGCACCGTGCCCGAATCGGACATGATCGCCGACATCCGCTTCTTCAAGCGCCACAACATCAACGCCGTGCGCACCTCGCACTACCCGAACGAGAGCCGCTGGTACGAACTGTGCGACGAATACGGCATCTACGTGATCGACGAGACGAACCTCGAGACGCACGGCAGCTGGACCTCCCCCGGCGACGTGCTCACGCCCGAACTCGCCGTGCCCGCGAGCCGCGACGAATGGCGCGAGGCCTGCGTGGACCGCACGCGCAGCATGATGCGCCGCGACTACAACCATCCGAGCGTCGTCATCTGGTCGCTCGGCAACGAGTCGTTCGGCGGCGACGTGTTCCGTTCCATGTACGACTTCGTGCATGCGAACGACCCGCATCGCCCGGTCCACTACGAGGGCGTGTTCTGGCAGCAGGAATACAACGACGTCTCCGACGTGATGAGCCGCATGTACGCGAAGCCCGCCGAGATCGAGGAACTATACCTCGGAGACGACGCCAAGCCGTACATCTCCTGCGAATACTCGCATTCGATGGGCAACTCCACCGGCGGCCTGCACCTGTACACGGCGCTCGAGAAGCACCCGAAGTATCAGGGCGGATTCATCTGGGACTTCGTCGACCAGGCGCTCGTCCAGAGGCTCCCCGATGGCACCGAGCACCTCGCCTACGGCGGCGACTTCGACGATCGTCCGAACGACTACGAGTTCAGCGGCGACGGCATCGTGTTCGCCGACCGCACCCCCTCCCCCAAGGCCGCCGAAGTCAAGCAGTGCTACGCGAACGTCAGGCTCGTGCCGGACGCGCACGGCGTGACGGTCACGAACGACAACCTGTTCGTGTCCACCGCCGGTTATGTGTTCACCGCGCGCGTGCTCATCGACGGCGTCGAACGCTGGCACGCCGACTACCGCTTCGACGTGCCGGCCGGCGAGACGCGCCGCGAGGCGGTCGGGTTCCCGGCGATCACCGATCTGGTGGACGTGGCCGGTGCCGGGGCTGGTGCTGGTGATTGCGGTTGCGGTTGCGGTTGCGCGGCCGGCGGACGCTACGAGGTCACGTATGAGGTCGACCAGCGGCTCGCCGCGCCCACCGACTGGGCGCCGGCCGGCTACGAGCTCACGTTCGGGCAGCACACGGCCGTCGTGTCCGTGGACGGCGCGGGTTCCGGCGACGCGTGCGGCTGCGGCCGCGGCCGCGGCGCCGCGACGCGCGCGACCGTCGCCGCCGACGGCTTCAACGCCGGCATCCACGACGATCGCGACGAGATTATCCTGTCGAAGACGCAGGGCGGCATCGTGTCGTTCCGTCGCGACGGACGCGAGATGGTCATCCGCCGTCCCGCATTGACGACGTTCCGCGCGCTCGTCGACAACGATCGCGGCAACGGTTCCGGACTCGACCGCGCACAGTGGTTCGCGGCCGGCCGGTACGCGCGCGTGACCGGCACGTCGGTGGAACCGACGGCCGACGGTCACGGCCTGACCGCACGCTACGACTACGAACTCGCCGACGCCGCGCACACGCCGGTCGTCGTGCGCTACGACGTGGACGGCCATCTGCGCGTGCATCTGACGGTCGAATACCCGGGCGAGGCCGGCGCGGCGACGCTGCCCGCGTTCGGACTCGAATGGAAGCTGCCCGCGCAGTACGACCGGCTGAGGTTCTACGGGCTCGGACCCGAGGAGACGTACGCCGACCGTCTGCACGGCGCGAAGCTCGGCGTGTACTCGCGCACGGCCGAGGAGGACTTCGCGCCCTACCTCGTGCCGCAGGAGACCGGCAATCACGAGCAGGTGCGCTGGGCGGAGATCACCGACGAGTACGGGCACGGCATGCGCGTTTCGGCAGGCGAGGCCTCGCCGTTCGCGGTGAGCCTGCTGCCGTACAGCTCGCTGATGCTCGAGGAGGCCATGCACCCCGACGAGCTGCCGCCGGTCCGCAACACGTACCTGCGTCTGCTCGCCGCCCAGATGGGCGTCGGCGGCGACGATACCTGGGGAGCCCCGGTCCATCCCGAGTTCCAGATTCCGTCGGACCGCCCGCTCAAGCTCGACGTGACGCTGCAGCTGCTGTAGGCAAGTCTCACCTTGGCCCCCTCGTCAGAGGGGGCCATAATTGCGGACGGCCTGTGGCCGGCCTCATATCTTTGTTGCTGTCGTTTTGCCATGGTTTGCCATGTTCCGCCGGGCCGTCGGCTGGCGGTGTTAGCATGGGCGGGCCTCAATGGTTGCGTTACCATTGATGGTTGGACGATGACAGCGAAGGAGCTCATATGAATCGCAAAGCCATCACCGAAGAGGGCTTGCGCACCGCGAAACGACTGCTGCACAAGGTGACGACTTCCTGCGTCGCGCTCGTGGCCGCGGTCTCGATGGCCGCCGCCGGCGCGCCCGTTTCACTGGCGGCGCAGAACACCACCGCGGACGGCATCGCCGCGACCGCCGCGACCGCGACCGCCGCCACTGCGAAGTCCGCGAAGTCCGCGAAAACCACCACATACGACGGCGTCCCGGTCGGCGAGACCTGGTATGACACCGACGGCAACCCCATCCAGGCGCACGGCGGCGGATTCCTGCAGGACGGCGGCAAATACTATTGGGTCGGCGAAGACAAATCGCACAATTCCGCCAACTTCCTCGCCGTCAGCCTCTACGAATCCACCGATCTGCTCAACTGGACCAAGGTCGGTTCGATCCTGACCGAGCACAGCGCCACCACCAAGGCGGCGTCCGGCGGCCTGACCGACATCAAGCTCGAACGCCCCAAGCTGCTGAAAAACGCGGCCGGCAAGTATGTGCTGTACGGCCATTGGGAGGACGCCACCGGATACGCCTCCAGCCAGATCGCCGTCGCCACGGCCGACAAGGTCGAAGGCCCGTACACGTTCCAGGGCCACTGGCGCCCGGGCGCCGGCACCGCGGCCAAGTACCGCAACTGGCGTTCCGTCTCCGGCTCCGCCGGCACCATCCAGATCAGCGACGCCGACTACGTGGCCGTCAGGGAAGCGAACCCCGGCAAGACCGTCGACCAGGTCTGGGACCAGCTCAAGGCGCACGCCATCACCGACGACGGCTTCTCCCTCGACTACGACGCCGACGGCAACGCCGTCGAATCGCCGATGTACGGCGTCGGCAAATACGGTTACGGCTCCCGCGACATGACCCTCTTCCAGGATGGCAAGAAGGCGTACCTCATCGATGCCGAGGATCACATGAGCATGCGCATCCATCAGCTCTCCGACGACCTCACCGACGTGGCGTTCACCGACGCGACCGACACCAAGGAGACGATGAGCTACCGCATGTTCCAAGGTGCGCGGCTCGAAGCGCCCGCCATCACCAACATCAACGGCACCTACTACCTCATTATCTCCACCCAGTCCGGCTGGTACCCCAACCAGGCCCGCTACTACACGAGCACCGACATCACCGATCCGAACGCGTGGAGCGAACAGCACCTCATCGGCAACAGCTCCACCTTCTACAGCCAGCCCACCAGCATCATGGCCGTCACCGAGAACGGCAAGACCAGCTACATCTACCTGGGTGACCGCTGGAATTCCAAGAAGCTCGGATCTTCCACCTACATCTGGCTGCCGCTGAGCCTGTCCAAGGACGGCGCGCTGTCGATGCAGTACGCGCCCGGCTGGCGATTGGACAAGACCACCGGCAGCATCGAACTGCCGAACATCGACCTCGTCTCCCAGAACCGGCCCGTGTACGCCGACGCCGGCGTGCCCCAGGCCGGCGCATCCACCGCCGAAGCCGCCGCCGCAGGCAAGGCCAATGACGGCAAGTACGAGATGACCGGCTTCTGGGACAAGGGCGTCGAATTCTACGCGCAGGACAAAGTCCCGTACACATGGACCGTCGACCTCGGCGAGGTCAGGGACCTCTCCCGCATCGACACCACGTTCGCCACCGCCAACGGATCGGAATCGCGCTATGGCTACATCCTCAAAGGCAGCAACGATCCCATCGCCTCCAAGGCGGACGCCGACGACGCGAACTGGACCACGCTGTTCGACAACACCGCCAACACCCAGGTCGCCTTCACCAGCGACAAGGTGAGCGGCAGGTACCGGTACGTACAGATCGAAGTGACCAGCGTCGTCAACGACCACAACGGCAACTCGACCGCCAACTGGGAGAACGGGCTCATCGAAGTGCAGGTGTACGCCAACCGCCTCGGCAAAGCCATCACCGCACTGCCTGAAGCGTCACTCGCCTCCGGCGTCTACACCACGCAGGACGTGACCCTCGCGGCCGCGGAGGGCAGCACCATCTACTACACGCTGGACGGCAGTGAACCCACCGAGAAGACCGGCACCAAGTACACCGGTCCCATCGCGCTCGCCAAGGGCAAGTACACGCTGAAGGCGATTGCCGTCGCGCCCGGCAAGGCGGCCAGCGGCGTCATCACGCGTACGTACACGATTCACAGCACCGACGATCCGAAGACGCTCCTCTCCACCGACCTATCCGGCGCGATGGTCGCCGGAACGGACATGGCCTCGGCGTTGCCGAAGACCCTTGCGTTCGAATCCGTGGGCGGCAGGACGGTCAACGCGGCGGTCGACTGGAAGATTCCGGGCGCGGAGGATACGGCGAACGCCCCCAAGGCGTTCGACTCCCTCGACGTGCAGGGTACGGTGGACGGCTACGACGGTACCGTGACCTACCACCTCGAGGTCGTACCGGACGATCTGGTCTACTACATCGACTCCGGCATGGCAGGCAAGGATTCCGCCGCCTACGACGCGGTGAAGGGGTCCGTGCCCACGCTGCGCAACGACGCCGCGGACCGGCAGTATGCAGCCGGTTCCGGTGAAGGTTCGTGGGGCGCCAACATCGGCGACGTGTCCGTCTACTCCGTCGGCTCCGAGACCGACAAGTACAACACCGTGCTCGGCGGCGAGAAGGGCGGCTCCAAGAAGGACATCGTCTACACGCTGCCCGTCAAGGCCGGCACCTACCGGTTCTCCGTCGGATTCAAGGAGCTGTGGACCGGTCCACGCTCGATGAAGCTCACACTGAACTACACCGCCGCGGACGGCAAGAACACGACCGTGGCGCTCAACGGCGGCGACGCGCTGCACGTGGGCAAGGGCTACGACACCAAGCTCGCCTACACGAGCGACGCCTACGCCGTCGGCGACGGCACCGTGACGCTCACCGCCTCCTACGGCGGCGATGGCGATGCGGCCATGGTCTCCTGGCTGGCGGTCGCAGGCCTCGAATCCACGCAGGAGCAGGCGCCCCGCGCCGAGCTGCGCGCCGCCATCGACCACTACAAGAACACGGTCCAAGGCCAGTACACGGCCGGCACGTGGGCCGCGTTCGAGTCCGCTCTGAAGGCCGCTCGCGAGGTCGCCGCCAAGTCCGATGCCTCCGCCGCCGATATCCGGTCCGCCACGGACGCGTTGGACACCGCCGCCGGCGCGTTGCGCGTCGCCGCCGACGTCACGGCGCTGCGGGCGAAAATCGACGAGATCAACGGCGAAATCAAGGCTGGTACGCTGGTCGAATCCGACTACACGAAGACGAGCTGGGCCGCGCTTGCCGAGGCGTTGGAGAAGGCGACCGGCGTGGCCGGTGACGCCGAAGCCTCCCAGCAGGACGCCGACGACGCGCTCGCGGCGCTGACCGAGGCACGGGCCGCGCTGGTCAAGGATTCCGGCGACAAGCCGGGGAGCGGGGATGGTTCGGGCGATAAGCCGGGTTCCGGCGATGGAACCGGTAGCCAGCCGGGAACCGGGAGCGGTGACGGCGCGTCCGGTTCGGGTACGCAGGCAGCCGGTTCGGGTGCGTCCGGTTCCGCCAGCGCGCAGTCGTCCGGTCTGTCGCGGACCGGTGCCCCGGTGGTCGCCGCGTTGCTGGGCTCCGTCGCCCTGCTCGGTGCCGCCGCCGCGTTGACCGTCTTGCGCCGCGCACGTCGTCGCGACTGACGACGCGAACGATTGCGGCGTATCCAGGACCGACGGCGTCGTGCCTGGTCGGATTCCGACGGTCTTGGGCTTGACCCCCTCAGCCGGCCTTCGGCCGACAGCTCCCCCTGAAAGGGGGAGCAAGGGGTTCTCGCCGATAAAGTCATGGGCCGTTCCGCGCTATTGACGGAGCGAACCGTAGGCAGAGCCGAGAAGTCTCCGTCTTGGCCCCCTCTGACGAGGGGGCTCCCGGCGAAGCCGGGTGGGGGAGAGACAGCGGCCGCAGGCCGCAGGAAACGGGACCGGCCTATGGCCGATACGATGTTCCCGCGGCCTGCGGCCGCTCCTCTTCTCTCCCCCAGTCAGCCTATGGCTGACAGCCCCCTCGTCAGAGGGAGCCAATGGGCTGGGCTGTGGGCGTTCAGGCCGTCACAGCACGCCCTGGGCGACCATGGCGTTGGCGACCTTGACGAAGCCGGCGGCGTTGGCGCCGAGCATCAGATCGCCCTCGTGGCCGTACTCCTTGGCGGCCTTCAGCGACTCGGCGACGATCGATTCCATGATGGACTTGAGCTTCGCGTCCACCTCGTCGAACGTCCAGTTCAGGCGGTAGCTGTTCTGGCTCATCTCCAGGCCGGAGACGGCCACACCGCCCGCGTTCGCGGCCTTGGCGGGGCCGTACAGCAGGCCGTTCTTCTGGTACACGGCGATGGCCTCCGGCGTGGACGGCATGTTCGCGCCCTCGCACACGACCTTGCAGCCGCCGGCGACGAGCGCCTCAGCCGAGGCCTCGTCGATCTCGTTCTGCGTGGCGCACGGCAGCGCGATGTCGCACGGCACGGTCCACACGTCCGAGCAGCCCTCGTGGTATTCGGCGCCCGGCACGCGCTCGGCGTACTCCTTGATGCGGCCGCGCTCGACCTCCTTGATCTGCTTGACGACGTCCACCTTGATGCCGTCCGGATCGACGACGTAGCCGTTGGAGTCGGACACGGTGACGACCTTCGCGCCCAGCTGCTCGGCCTTCTCGGTCGCGTAGATGGCGACGTTGCCGGAACCGGAGATCACGACGGTCTTGCCCGCGAACGAATCGCCCTTGAGCACGCGCAGCGCCTCGGCCGTGTAGTAGCACACGCCGTAGCCGGTGGCCTCGGTGCGGGCGAGCGAGCCGCCGAACTCCAGGCCCTTGCCGGTGAGCACGCCGGAGTACTCGTCGCGGATGCGCTTGTACTGGCCGAACAGGTAGCCGATCTCGCGCGCGCCCACGTTGATGTCGCCGGCCGGCACGTCGGTGAACTGGCCGATGTGGCGGCACAGTTCGGTCATGAACGCCTGGCAGAAGCGCATGACCTCGGCGTCGGACTTGCCCTTCGGGTCGAAGTCGGAGCCGCCCTTGCCACCGCCCATCGGCAGCGTGGTCAGTGAGTTCTTGAGGATCTGCTCGAAGCCGAGGAACTTGATGACGCCCTCGTTCACGGTCGGGTGGAAGCGCAGGCCGCCCTTGTACGGGCCGATCGCGGAGTTGAACTGCACGCGGTAGCCGCGGTTGACCTGCACCTTGCCCTCGTCGTCGGTCCAGGCGACGCGGAACTTGACCACGCGCTCCGGCTCGACGATGCGCTCGAGCACGCCCGCCTTCTCGTATTCCGGATGCTTCTCGACGACCGGCTGCAGGCTTTCGAAGACCTCCTGCACGGCCTGCAGGAACTCCGGCTGATCGCCGTCGCGCTGCTCGACCTGCGCGTAGACGCGCTTGACGTACTCATTCGTGAGCATAGTGAAACTCCCCTTTGGGTTGGACCATCAATAGACGATTCCGATTGTAGGCGCGCAACGAGGAATCGCTCAAGAGGTGAGGGTGAGATTCGCCATCAGATGGACATCGCGGCGTCGCGATACCCCCGGCCGCGTGACATCGGACCATCCGCCGCTCACGTGAGGTCGAGCGCCTCGGCGACCTCGTCGACGATGGCGTGCATCGCCTCGCGCGCACGGTCCGGCTCGCCGCGCCACACCGCCTCGGCGACGGCGTCATGCGCGTCGAGCGCGGCCGGTTCGGGCCGTTGCGGGTACATGTGCAGCTCGACGCGGCCCTTGAGCACGATGCCGATGATGTCCGCCATGCCGGCGAACAGTTCGTTGCCGCTGTTGAGCAGCAGTGCCGAGTGGAACCGCACGTCGAGGTCGTGGAAGTCGGCGAGGTCGCCCGTCTCGCCGAGTTTGCGCAGTTCCCCCGCCATCACGGGGAACATCGCCTTCGCCTCCATCGCCGCGTTGCGTGCGGCTGCGGCCGCCGCCGCCGGTTCGATGGCGAGGCGCAGTTCGGTGAGCGCGCGCAGCTGCTCCTTGCGCCGCGTCGACATGAGCTTCCAGCGGATGACCTGCGTGTTGAGCGCCGCCCATTCCGCGACCGGCCTCGGGACGAGGCCGACGCGGCGGCGCACGGTCACGGCGTTCATCGATTCCAGATATTTGGCGACTTCGCGCGCGACGGTGCGTGACGTGGAGAAACGGTCCTGGATGGCTTCCAGCGTGAGCGGTTCGCCGGGATTCCAGCGCCCTTCGAGGATGTCGACGGCGAGTTCGTCGGTGATGGCCTGATGCAGCAGTTCGCTCGGCGTGCCCAAGGTCAGGTTGAGTGCGGGGGCGTCCGTGGTGCCGCGGTCGTTGCTCGTGGTGGTACCGGCGGCGGATACCGGGGTGCTGTCGCTCACGATGTCTCCTTGATGCCGTGATGATGGCGTTTTTCGATGCTGCCTGTTCGCGTGATATGACGCCTTCATCATACCAATTTCGGGAATGATCCAAGTTTTTCCAAAAAGGTAGTACTTTTGACTTGACAAGTATGATTAAAACAGGATATAGTCATACCAACAAATCAACAAGGCAGTTGAGCACCGGCCGCAACGGTCCGGTGAAGGAACCGAAGGAGATTCGCAAATGAGCATTCATGTCGTCGTGATGGGCGTCGCCGGATGCGGCAAATCCACTGTGGCGGAGGCGATCCGCGACCGGCTCGGCTACACCATGGCCGAAGGCGATGATTTCCATCCGCAGGCCAACATCGACAAGATGAGCGCCGGACATCCGCTGACCGACGAGGACCGCTGGCCCTGGCTGCGCGTCATCAACACGTGGATGGTCGCCCGCGAGGCCCTCGACCAGAACACCGTCGTCTCCAGCTCCGCCCTGAAGCGCGCCTACCGTGACCTGCTCAGCGAGAATGTCGACGTGTTCTTCGTGCACCTCGCCGGCTCCGAGGAGCTGATCTACAGCCGTCTGTCCGCCCGCAAGGACCACTTCATGCCGCCGTCGCTGCTTGCCAGCCAGTTCGCCGACCTGCAGCCGCTCGGACCGGATGAGAACGGCGTCGTCGTCCCCGTCGACGGCACCATTGACGAAGTCGTCGAGCAGGCCGTCGCCGCCGTCAAGGCCTACCAGGACAGCAAGGTCCCGGTCGCCGCCTGAGGCCGCCGCTCCCCCACTTATTCTCCCAGCCTCAGGCTGCCAGCTCCCCCAAGTGGGAGACCGAACACAGAGATCCTTCCAACGACTGTAAGGAACCACCAATGAATCTCATCATCGCGGCCATCGTCGGCATCGCGGCCATCGTGCTGCTCATCGCCGTGGCCAAGGTCCATCCGTTCATCTCGCTCATGGTCGGCTCGTTCGTCATGGCCGTGTGCGCCGGCGTTCCGTTCGACGAATCATGGGACAGCTTCACCTCCGGCGTCGGCTCGACCGTCTCCAACGTCGGTCTGCTCATCGCCTTCGGCTCGATCATCGGCACGCTGCTGTTCGCCTCCGGCGGCGCCGACGTGATCGTCGACACCATCATGGCGAAGACGCCGCTGCAGCTGCTGCCGTGGGCCATGGCGCTCATCGCATTCATCGTCGGCATCCCGATGTTCTTCGAGGTCGGCGTCGTCATCCTCATCCCGGTGGTCCTGTTCGCCGCACGCCGCGCCAAGATGCCCGTCATCCTCATCGGCATCCCCGCGCTCGCCGGCCTGTCCACGCTGCACGCGTTCGTGCCGCCGCACCCCGGCCCGCTGGTCGCGATCTCCGCACTCAACGCGAACCTCGGCGTCACCCTCGGCCTCGGCCTGCTCGTCGCCATCCCGACCGTCATCATCTCCGGCCCGCTGATGGGCCGCATCATGGCCAAGTGGGTGCCGATCCAGGCGCCCGAGCAGGCGGCCGAGAAGGAAGCCGTCAAGGACGAGTCCAAGCGCCCCTCCTTCGCCCAGGCGATGACCGTCATCATCCTGCCGGTCATCCTCATGCTCGCCGCCTCCGTCGTCGACCTGACCGGCCAGAACAAGACCCTTTGGGGCCGCGTGCTCGTCTTCATCGGCACCCCGCTCACCGCCCTGTTCATCACCGCCGTCGTCGCGATGGTCCTGCTCGGCTTCATGCAGGGCCGCACCCGCGAGTTCATCAACGGCGAAGTCGGCAAGTCCTTCGCCTCCGTGGCCGGCATCGTGTTCATCGTGGCCGCCGGCGGCGGTTTCAAGCAGACCCTCGTCGACTCCGGCATCGGCGACGTGATCGCCAACGGCATCACCGAATCCGCGATGAACCCGCTCATCGCAGGCTGGCTGGTCGCCGTGCTCATCCGTCTCGCCACCGGTTCCGCGACCGTCGCGACCGTGACCGCCTCCGGCATCATGGTGCCGCTCGCGCAGGGCATGAGCCCGACCCACCTGGCGCTGCTCGTGCTCGCCATCGGCGCCGGCTCCGTGTTCTTCTCCCACCTTAACGACGCCGGCTTCTGGCTCGTCAAGGAGTACTTCGGCATGTCCGTCTCGCAGACGCTGAAGACCTGGTCCCTGATGGAGACCGTGCTCTCCGTCGTCGGCCTCGCCTGCGTCATGCTCCTCTCCCTCGTCCTATGACGTCCCGGGCCGGTCCGTCCGGGGAAACCGCTTCGGGCCGGCCCATCTCTCGAAATCTGTCGAACCCTCGCATCGCCTCCAATCCCCTGGAAACGTCAAATATCCACATCGCACCCACATCGCACCCACATCGCTGTGAAAGGACACTGAAATGCAGATCGGAATGATCGGACTCGGCCGCATGGGCGGCAACATGGCCAAGCGTCTCGCCGCAGGCGGCCACCAGGTCGTCGGCTACGACATGTCCCCCGAATCGGGCCGCGACGTCGACTCGCTCGAAGCGCTCGTCGCCGCGCTCGACGCCCCGCGCGTCGTGTGGGTCATGGTCCCCGCCGGCAAGCCCACCGACGACACCATCGACCGTCTCGCCTCGCTGCTCGACGCCGGCGACATGATCGTCGACGGCGGCAACACCCGCTACGTGGACGACGCCCGTCACGCCAAGCAGCTCGGGGAGCTCGGCATCCGGTTCATGGACTGCGGCGTCTCCGGCGGCGTGTGGGGCATCGACCGCGGCTACGCGCTCATGGTCGGCGGCTCCCAGGAAGACTTCGAGTTCATGCGCCCGATCTACGAGACCCTCAAGCCGGACAGCGAGTACGGCCTTGTGCTCGCCGGCCCGGTCGGCGGCGGCCATTTCGCGAAGATGGTGCACAACGGCGTCGAATACGGCATGATGCAGGCGTTCGGCGAAGGCTTCGCCACGATGGTGCGTTCCGAGCTCATCGCCGATCCGGCCGCCGTGATGACCTCCTGGAAGGACGGCTCGGTCGTCGGGTCCTGGCTGCTCGACCTGCTCGCCAACGCGTTCAAGACCGACCCGACGCTGGAATCCATGCCGCCGGTCGCCAACGAATCCGGCGAAGCCAAGTGGATGATCGAGGCGGCGCTCGAACTCGGTGTGCCCACTCCGGCCACCGCGGCCGCGCTGTACGCCCGCCAGACCTCGCGCGGCGGCGGCGACGACACGCTGCGCGTCGTCTCCACGATGCGCGCCCAGTTTGGCGGCCACGTCACCAAGGCCTGACGTTCGGTTCTCTCTCCTTTCCTTCAACCAACACGAGACGCCCGAGACGGTTTTCCCATTTCCGGTGAGAGCTGTTCCGGGCGTTTCGTCGGTGTACGGTGGATGTCATTCAGCGCACCGGCGGCATGGTCACCGGTCTGACCGGTACCATGCTCCTGCTCGCCGCCGCCGGCATCAGTCTGACGATCTGGCGCGAGCGCCGCGCCTGATCACGCCTGTCTCGTGCCGCGCGCTGGGTGTGGACCGGTGGTTTGCGCCCCGCGTGGGAGCGGACTGGTGATTTGCGCCCCCTTTAGGGGGAGCTGTCCGGCGCAGCCGGACTGAGGGGGTATGCGCCGGGTATACGCGACCAGCTACCCCCTCAGTCGGCCTTCGGCCGCCAGCTCCCCCTGAAGGGGGCGCAAACGACTAAATCACCAGACACGTAATTTGGCCTATAGCCCGTCGCGCATCAGTAGGGGCGCGGATGCGCGAGTAACGAAAAACCCTTGGAATCGATTTGATTCCAAGGGTTTTTCGTTCGGCAATCCGTTCGTTGCGATGGTGGAGCATACCGGGTTCGAACCGGTGACCCTCTGCTTGCAAAGCAGATGCGCTACCAGCTGCGCCAATGCCCCGAATGGGTCGTGCACAACGAATCTGAACTTGTCCGGATAGAAAAAAAGAGCGGCTCAAACATGGCCGCTGGTTTTTCCTGTGGGCCCGGGAGGACTTGAACCTCCGACCTCATCCTTATCAGGGATGCGCTCTAACCACCTGAGCTACGGGCCCGTCCATCGCGCTTCAGCAGCGCAACGAGTAGATATATTACATGTGATTCTGGTTGTGTCAAAACCGTCCGCTCTTCGGCGTGTCGCGGCTTGTTTCCGCCGTTTGCGGTTCGTGCGGTTCGCTCCACCCTTTCGACGATTCACTCCGGGGTTTGCAACGTTTTTCCGTGGCAGACCCCGGAGCGAGCCGTGACTGTCGAGGATGGAATGCGGCACGACTTGAGGTGGAGTAGGGGCTGGGCTCCCCTCTGGCGAGGGAGCTGTCCGCCGCAGGCGGACTGAGGGAGAGATACCGGAACGTGACGTTCCGCCGTGACGTCACCTCCCCAGCTAGCTCTCCCCCACCCGGCTATGCCGGGAGCCTGTCCGCAATTGCGGACAGGCTCCCGGCGGCCCGTTGGGCTGTGCGGCCTTGTCCGTCTTTGCGGGACAATGGCGGTATGCCGTATCGCCGTCGTCCTTCCGCTGCTGCGCCGCGTCCTTCCGCCGTTCCGCGCGCTGCCGTTCCGCGTTCCGCTTCTTCCGTCCGTGTCATCGAGGTCGATGGTCTCGAGGTGGCGGTGACGCGCAAGCGCATCCGGAACCTGTATCTGCGCGTGAAACCACCGACCGGGGCGGTCGAGGTGTCTGCGCCGATGCGTATGGCTGAGCGCCGCATCCGCGATTTCGTGCGTGAGCGCCGCGACTGGATCGTCGAACAGCAGGCGCGCATCGCCCAGTCGCGTCGTCTCGTGGTCGAAGAGATGGCGGCCCGCGGTGCGGCGGATGCCGTCGACGTACCGTTGGAGGGTCTCGACGATGCGTCGTTCGCGTCGCAGCAGCCGCTGTTCGACGACGCCGATGGAGTGGTCGGTGGCACGGACCGACCGTATGCTCCGAACGCCCAGAATCCCCCCGCCGTGGCACCCGCGTTCGAGTGGACGGACGAACGTCGTCGCGAGGCGGCGGCCGCGATCGAATCGCAGCTGCCGGCGCTGCTCGACAAGTGGGCACCGATCGTCGGCAAACGTCCCACGCACGTCACGCTGCGGCTGATGACGTCGCGATGGGGGTCGTGCACGCCAAAGACCGGCCGCATCCGCATCAATCTGCAGCTGGGGCTGATGGAGCCGCGATTCCTCGAATACGTGCTCGTCCACGAACTGACGCACCTGTGGGAGCATGGCCATGGGCCGCGCTTCCGCGCGCGCATGGACGCGTATCTGCCGGGATGGCGCGCGTTGCGCCGCGAGCTCAACCGTCGCGCGGTGCTGTAGCCCGTCATCGGCAACGTCGATGACGACGCTGGCGTGTTTCCCTTCCGAAAGCGTAATGTCCGTGGCGATTGTATGGTGATATGTCATCGCACATGTCGATTCGAGATATCACGAACGACCACGAGATATCGCAACCAACGGAAGCAACGGAAGAGGACCATCATGCGCACAGGACTCACGAAACGCATCACCGCCGCGCTCGCCGCGACGCTCGGACTCGCGCTCGCGCTGTCCGGCTGCGGCGCGACGGGCGACACGGATGCGAACACCGTCGAACAGACCGACGGCAAGCAGGTGGTCGTCGTCAACGACGTCGAACCAGCGAGCGGGCTCATCCCGTCCGACACGAACGACCTCGCCGGCTGGAAGGTCGTGACGCAGCTGTTCGAAGGCCTCGTCACGTTCAGCGACACCGGCAAGCTGATCTACGCGGATGCCGAGTCGATCACGCCGAACGACGACGCCTCCCAGTACACGATCAAGCTGCGCGACGGCCTCGAATTCTCCGACGGCGAGAAGATCACCGCCGAGACGTACGCGAAGTCGTGGTCGTTCGCCGCGAACGCCGCCAACGGCCAGATGGGCGCCGCGATCTTCGCGACGATCAAGGGCTACGACAAGCTGCAGGACGAGCACGGCGACAAGAACGCGCAGCTCGAAGGCCTCAAGGTGATCGACGACCGTACCCTGCAGGTCACGCTCGCCGCGCCTGACTCGTCGTTCGACTACAAGGTGGGCGACGTGGCGTTCCTGCCGCTGCCCTCCAGCGCGTACAAGGACATCAAGGCGTTCGGCGAGAAGCCGGTCGGCAACGGCCCGTACCAGTTCGCGTCGTGGCGTCACGACAGCGAGATCAAGCTCACGCCGAACCCGAAGTACACCGGCCCGCGCAAGGCGCAGAACGGCGGCGTCACGTACAAGCTGTACACGAACCTCGAATCCGCGTACGCCGACCTCACCGCCGGCAACCTCGACGTGCTCGACTCGATCCCCAACAGCGCGCTCGCCACGTACAAGAACGAGGATTCGATCCAGTCGTTCAGCAAGGCGGGCCCCGGATTCAAGGCGTTCACGATCCCCTCGAACCTCAAGCACTTCACCGGCGAAGAGGGCCGTCTGCGCCGCGCCGCGATCTCGTACGCGGTGAACCGCGACCGCATCGTCGACAAGGTCCTGCGCGGCACCGCCACCGTCGCCACCGACTTCACCGCGCCCTCGATCGCCGGCTACTCGAAGTCGCTTTCCGGCTCCGACGTGCTCTCCTACGACGCCGCGAAGGCGAAGGAGCTGTGGGCGAAGGCCGACGCGATCTCGCCGTGGGACGGCACGTTCCGCCTCGCCTACGCGTCCGACTCCGGCTCGAAGCAGTGGGTGGACGCGATCGTCAACTCGATCAAGAACGCGCTCGGCATCGACGCGAAGTCGTACCCGTTCCCCACGCAGAAGGACTTCTCCGGTGCCGTGCACGACCGCACGATCGACGCCGCGTTCACGCAGGGCCTCCAGTCCGACTACCCGCATCCGGAGGGCTACCTCGTGCAGGCGTATGATTCCTCTGCCGCCGACGGCAAGGGGCTCAACAACGGCGACTACAAGAGCTCCGAGTTCGACTCGCTGATCGATGAGGCCGCGAAGCAGACCACGCTCGACGGCTCGGTCAAGTACTACCACCAGGCCGAGGAGCTGCTGCTCAAGGATCTGCCGGTGATTCCGCTGTGGTATGGCAACGTCTCCGCGGGCGCGTCCAAGGGCGTCAAGAACGTGAAGTTCAACTACATGGGCCTGCCCGAGTACCAGAATCTGGTGAAGGAGTAAGTCGGGCTCCTATGTAAGCGTCCCGTAGTCCGGGAATTCGCCCATTGCTCCGGACTGCGGGACGCTGGGGACAGGTGCCCAGAACGAATGAACGGCGGAACATACGGGGATGAGTCTCCGTATGTTCCGCCGCTCGGCGTCTTACGTGGCGCTACGTGGTGCTACGTGTGGTGCGGTCTCACGCGAGGTGGGAGCGCATGAACCACTGGAACTTCTCGAGCTCCTGCACGTGGTCCTGGATGATGTTGGAGCTCACGAGGTCGAGCTCGTCCAGTTCGGCGATGGCCTTGCGGTCGTCGGCGATGAACGCGTCGTAGTACTCGATGAGCGCCTTGAGGTACTCCTCGGTGCCGGCGCGGCCCTCGATGTCGAACGGCTTCCACGTGCGGTTGCGCGTGATCGCGTCGGCGCGGCCGTCCGGAGTACCGCCCAGCGTGGCGATGCGCTCGGCGGTCTCGTCCGCCTGCGCGAGCACGACCTCGACCTGCGGGTCGAGCATCTCGTGCACGGCGATGAAGTTCGGGCCGGTCACGTTCCAATGCGCGTGCTTGAGGACGAGCGCCGCCTCCTGCTCCTGGCTGAGGCGGTTCTGCAGAATGGCGATGGCCTTCTCCGAGGTCGCTTCGTCAAGACCCGGGACGATGAATGCGAGTGTCATGGTGGGTGTCCTTCCTTTCCTGATGAGGGACGTTCCTTGTGGGAATCTCCCGTAAGGAACCCGTCCCCCAAGTCTACCGTCAACGGATGGACGGCTTCACTTCGGCTGCGCAGGCCCCGGCGTCTCGGCGTGGTCCGGGGCGCCGGCCTTGCGCACTTCGATCGTGTCGATGCGGCGGCCGTCGATCTTGGTGACGACCATGTTGTAGCCGTCGGCGTGCAGCACGTCGCCGACCTCGCCCATCTTGCCGGTGTGCGCGAGGAAGTACCCGGCCACCGTCTCGTACGGGCCGTCCTCCAGTTCGATGCCGGTCAGGTCCTCGAAATCCTCGAGCGTCATGCCGCCCTCGATCGTCGCCACGCCGTTGACGAACGCGTCGCGACGGTTGCGTCGCGCGCCGCCCGGCTCGTCGGGCAGATCGTATTCGTCGCGGATGTCGCCGACAAGCTCCTCGGTCATGTCCTCGAGCGTGACGATACCGTCCGTGCCGCCGTACTCGTCGATGACGACGGCCAGATGGATGCCGCGCTTGCGCAGCAGTTCGAGGCTCGGCAGCAGCTTCGACGTGCCCGGCAGGGAGATGCCCTCGCGCGTCACGTCGGCCACGGTCGTCGCCTCCGGATCGCGCACGTCGAGCAGGTCGCGCACGTGCACGAAACCGAGCACGTCGTCGAAATCCTTGCCGGTGACCGGGTATCGCGAATACGGCATCTCACGCACATACGCGGCGGCGTCTCCGATCGGCATCGCGCCGTCGATGAACACGACGTCGGCGCGCGGGCGCATCACCTCGGCGACGATCGTCTCCGACGCGTCGAACACGTCGTCGAGGATCGTGCGTTCGTCCTTGCTCAGGTTCGTGTTCGAATTGACGAGCACGCGCAGCTCGTCGTCGCTCACCTCGGATTCGGTCTCGTTCGGGTCGAAGCCGAGCAGGCGCACCAGACCGTTCGTGTTCTTGCCGATGAGCCAGATGATCGGGCTGCACACCTTCGCGAAGATGTCGATCGCGGGCACTACGGCGCGTGCGATCTCCTCCGTGCGCTGCATGGCGATGCGCTTCGGCACCATCTCCGAAATCACAATCGAGCAGTAGGAGATGATGAGCGTGAGGCTGATCGTGGTCAGCGGCGCGGCGATGTGCGCGGGCACGCCCCAGCCCTCCACGACCGGCGTGATGTACGGGGAGATCGACGATTCGCCGAACGACGCGGACAGGAAGCCGCACAGGGTCACGCCGATCTGCACGGTGGACAGGAACGTGTTCGGGTCGCGGGCGATCTTGGCCACGCGGGCGCCGCGGGCGTCCTCCTGCTCCATCTGGTCGATCTGGGAGCCGCGCAGGCTCACCAGCGCCAGCTCGGTGCCGGAGAAGATCGAACCGAGCAGCAGGAACACGAAAATCAGCAGGATGTTCAGGCCAAGTGACATGCCACCCACTCTAAGGGAGTGGCACGCCAAAGCGGGAAGGGCGGCCTCGCCGGGGTGCTCTCGCCCGTTGCGGCGTGTCGTGCGATTGACAAGTCGAAACGATTCGACGTATAGTATTTGCGAAACGTTTCGACAGTGATTGTCGGAACGGAGCGACGTAGACGGATCCGTGAGCGACCGCAATCGACCATGATCGGCGCAAGGCGCGCCGGACATGGCGACATGGCCGCGGGGCTGGCTGCGAGCGGGTTCGATGAGGAATATCATCGAAGACAGTGCCGTCAATGCGATTGCGCGACCGTGGAAGGAGGCGATGATGGCTGGAATCAAGGATGTGGCTCGTGCCGCCGGGGTCTCGGTCAGCACCGTGTCCTACGTGCTGTCGGGCAAGCGCGCGATTTCGGAGAAGACCGCCAGTAAGGTGATGGAAGCGATCCGGGAGCTGAAGTACACCCCGGACGCGTCTGCGCAGAAGATGCGCGGACGCCGCAACCAGATCCTGGCGGTGAGCGAGCCGATTCGCGGCGACATCAACGAGGCCAAGTACAACGCGTACTTCCTCCACACCGCATGGCAGGCAAAGAACGCCGGTTACGACGTGCTGTTGCTCACGGGCGAGGACGCGGTGGACGACATCCAACGCGTGACCCGCAGCAACATGGTCGACGGCGTGGTCCTGCTCGACATCGTCGAGGACGACGACCGCGTCATGCAGGCGGATTCGTACGGCAAGCCGTGCGTCGCCATCGGCTATCCCACGCATCGCGGCGACTGCGCGTGCGTGGACGTCGATTTCGACGCCGCGGCCGCACTGGCGATGGACTACCTGTATGAGCACGGCCACCGTACCGTGGCGCTGTTGCGCGACAACGAACGCGACTATGCCCGCCGTTCCGGTTACGTGGTCACGCTGCGCCAGCGCATGCTCGACCGCGCCGCCGAGCTCGGCATGCGCGTCGTCGAGTCCGGAAGGAACGAGGCGGACCGTTTCGACGCCGCCGCGTTCGTCCGCGATCTGATGGCCATGGACCCCCGTCCCACCGCGATTGTCAACCAGGCCAGCGCCACCGTGCTCAACATGGTGATGCAGGAGCTGGTCGAGCGTGGCATGGATATCCCCTCCGACATCTCCGTGCTGTCGGTCGGCACGTTCTTCGAGAACGACCTGGTGGTCCGTCCGGTCACCGAGATTCCCCTGATGCCGCGACTGCTGTGCTCCAAGGCCGTCGGACTGCTGGTGTCCGCGGTCGAGGGCGGCGCCGACATCGCCGATGCCAGCGAATTCGTGCTCCCGCAGGTCCAGGAGCATGGCTCGGTCCTCACGGTGGGCCCGGCCGATTCCGTGGGACTTGCGGTCCCCTCCCCCTATTCGAAGACTTCCCTTGTAGAAAGCGTGGCGTGATGCCGATGAAGGAACATGCCGCACTCTCGCCATCACGGTAATCGAAACGATTCGATAAACACCGCGATCTCCCGGCCGCAGGGCCGGCCGCCACGATATCGGACATGAAAGGAGCCCGGTATCCGTCCCTCTAATCGAAACGATTCGATTACGAGATGCAGCTGTTGCGCAAGCAATAACCAAAGGAAAAGGAGAATCCCATGAACATCAAACGAGGCCTCGCAGCACTGGCCGTGGCGGCCATGTCCGTGACCGCGCTGGCGGCGTGCGGCAGCGACACCGCGCAGGACGAGGGCACCCCGGACAGCCTGTCCTTCTGGTACTACGAGGAGGAGGGCGCCGGCCAGACCCAGGCGTGGAAGAAGGCCGCCGAAATGTTCAAGAAGGAGACCGGCGTCACCATCAAGTTCGAGCGCAAGTCCTTCACCCAGATCGCGCAGAACGGCAGCCAGTTCCTCAACTCCGACGAGGCCCCCGACCTCATGGAATCCAACCGCGGCAACGGTTCCGCCGGCGTGCTCTCCACCATGGGCCTGCTCACCGACCTCGGCGACTACGTCGACCAGTACGGCTGGGACAAGAAGGTCACAGGCTCCAACGCCGAAACCGCCAAGTACGACGAGAACGGCATCATGGGCGGCGACACCTGGTACGGCATGTCCAGCTACGCCGAGTTCCAGCGCGTCTACTACAACAAGGACCTGTTCGCCAAGTACGGCATCGAGATCCCGACCACCTACGACGAGTTCGTCGACGCCTGCCAGAAGTTCGTCGACGCCGGCGTGACCCCGATCGCCGCCGACGCCCAGGAATACGGCGTCATGTGGCTGTGGTGGCAGCTGGTCTCCAAGAACGCCGACGCCAAGTTCATGGACGCCTGGCACCTGTACAAGGGCGACGTGAACTGGAACTCTAAGACCCTCACCGGCGCCACCAGCACCATCAGCGACTGGCTCGACAAGGGCTTCATCTCCAAGAACGCGACCGGCATGAAGGCCGAGGACACCACCCAGGCGTTCATCAAGGGCGAGTACCCGATCTACCAGACCGGCACCTGGAACCAGGGCCGTTTCGCCAAGCAGATCAAGAACTTCGACTGGACCGCCGCCGTCATGCCCGACTCCGAGTACGCCGTCGGCTGCGCAGGCAACCTGCTGGTCATCCCCGAGCGCTCCAAGCACAAGGACCTCGCCGCCAAGTTCATCAACTACGTGCTCTCCGATGACGTCCAGAACTTCCTCGGCAACGCCGGCGGCATCCCCGTCGCCGCCGACCCCGACAAGATCACCGACGAGAAGAGCAAGGCCATGATCGAGGAGTACGACTCCTACGCCAGCAAGAGCAAGCTCAGCTACTACCCCGACTACGCCGCCTCCAGCCTCACCGACGCCATCCCGGCCTCCTTCCAGGAGCTCGTGAACGGCACCAAGGACGCCTCCGCCGTGCTCAAGGACATCCACTCCAAGTACGACTCCGGCGTCGAGGAGATGGGCTTCGCCAACTGAGTCCAAGCCCGGACGTCCGGTCCTTATCCGGTCCGGACGTCCGGACCCATCGGCCAGTCCAGCCCATCGGCCGGACCACCCGTGGCGGGGTGCGTGCGCCCCTTCCCGCACCCCGCCGCTCCTTCTCTCCCCCGTCCATTCCATTCGCATCCACCAAGACACCGCGCCTCAACGTCGTCGTCACCGCATCGACCGCATATCGTTATCGCACATAAGGAGTAGAGAGCAATGGCAGGCAACCGCAAGCATGCTCATCACGAATCGCTGTCACGACTTCCCGGCAACAAATCCTCACGATTCGTGCCCTACCTCATCCCCGGCATCCTGGGCCTGACCATCATCGTCATCGTCCCGTTCGTCTGGAACATCTACCTGAGCTTCACCCGCTGGCGCGGCGTCGGCCCGGTCCGGTTCATCGGACTGCAGAACTGGCAGCGCCTCTTCAAGGATTCCACGTTCTGGATCTCCTTCCTCAACTCGTTCTGGATCATCGTGGCCATCGTGGTCATCCCGACCATCCTCGGCCTGTTCATCTCCTCCCTGCTCACCGACGTCATCCAGAAGAAGTTCGGCGGCAAGACCGCGTCCTTCCTGCGAGCCCTGTTCTACCTGCCGCAGCTGTTGCCGGTCGCCGTCGCCGCAATCATCATGGGCTGGATCTTCCGCCCGGAGGACGGCGCCGTCAACGCGCTCCTCGAACAGGTCGGACTCGGCTCCCTGACCCACAACTGGCTTGGCAGCCCCGACAGCGCCCTGCCCGTGCTCATGTTCATCCTCGTGTGGATCCAGCTCGGCTACCCGATCGTCATCTTCATGTCCGGCCTGCAGCGCGTCGACCCGGAACTGTACGAGGCCGCCAGCCTCGACGGCGCCAACTGGTGGCAGAAGTTCCGCGTCGTCACCCTGCCGTCCATCATCCCCGAACTGCTCGTGGTCATCCTCACCGCCACCATCGGTGCGCTGAAGACCTTCGCGCCGGTCTACCTGCTCACCAAGGGCGGCCCAGGCACCGCGACCACCGTGCCGTCCTACTACTCGTACAACCAGTTCTTCCAGGTGCAGCAGGTCGGCTACGGCGCCGCCATCTCCACCGCGCTGACCGCCGTGATCATCGTCTTCTCCGTGGTGTTCACCATCATCCAGAAGCGCGTCGAGAAGAACCTGGTCTGACATCCGCGCCGACCGCGCACCGAAACGACATACCGAAACGATCGAACGATCGAAACGACTGAAACCGAGGGTTGAACCATGACGCAATCAATGACCGCCGCCGCGGCAAAAAGGGCATCCCGCAAAACGCAGCACGTACGCTCCGCAGGGGACTGGGTGACGCTGGTCCTGCTTATCGTCGCCGCGCTCATCGTGCTGTTCCCGCTGCTGGTGCTCACCGTCAACGCATTCAAGACGCAGGCCGACTACAACGCCACCGGCCCGTTGAGCCTGCCGAAGACCTTCACGATGGAAGGCATCGTATCCTTCTGGACCACCACCAAGTTCCCGCTGAAGTTCCTCAACTCCCTGATCATCTCGCTCGTGGTGGCCGTCGCCGCCGTGGTGCTTTCCGTGCTCAACTCCTTCGCGCTGGGCATCGGCAAGGTCAAGGGCAACACGTGGATCGTGCTCGCCATCATGCTCGCGAACATGATGCCGCAGGAGGCGCTCCTCTACCCGCTGTACACGATGTTCAAGGCCGCAGGCCTGTACAACACCAGGCTCGCGATCATCATCATCTTCACCATCATCCAGAGCGCGTACGGCACCTACCTGCTTTCCAGCGTGTACGGCACGTTCCCACAGGCCATCCTCGAGGCGGCCGCCATCGACGGCGCCTCCCGCTGGCAGGTGCTGCGCAAGGTGGTGCTGCCGATCTCCTGGCCGACCATCAGCGTGCTGTTCGTGTTCTTCTTCGTGTGGACCTGGAATGAGTACATGATCCCGATGGCGTTCCTCATGGGCGACGACGTGCAGACCATCCCGCTGGCGCTCGCCACGCTGCAGGGCCAGCACACGATGGAGGCCACCACCCTGGCGTCCGCCTCGCTGCTCAGCATCGTCCCGACCATCATCTTCTTCATCATCTTCCAGCGCAAGCTTTCGCAGGGCATCACCGCCGGCGCCGTGAAGTGACGCATCATCCAAACAGCAACACACCAACATACGCCACGTCCCGTTCCGTGATCTGCCTGGGAATACGCGCAACGCGGCGCACGGGGCGGGACGCGGCGCCTTACGGAAGGAAGTGAACGACCATGTTCAACGCAAACGGGAATCCCGCCGCAGACCTCGGGGCGAGCCTCGGATTCGGTCAGGGCGCGCTTGACGCCGTGACCATGCGGTCCCAGGGCCGCACGCGATGCATCAACGCCGAAAACCCGCACGGCGGCAAAGGGCAGGCCGCCACGGCCGCCAGCGCCCTCGGCCCCTCGCGCAAGGGCAGCCCCTGCATCCGCACGGTGAAGGCCGGCGAATCCGTCACTCTGATGGACGTCGACGGGCCGGGCGTCATCCGCCACATCTGGATGACCGTGACCGACAAGACCTCCCCCACCGGACCGGACGTGCTGCGCAACCTCATCCTCGAGTTCTACTGGGACGGCGAGGAGACGCCCTCGGTGCAGTGCCCGATCGGCGACTTCTTCTGCTGCGGCCACGCGCAGTCGTGCACCATCAACTCGATCCCCGTCATGGTGAACCCGAACCGCGGCTTCAACTGCTACTTCTCGATGCCGTTCGAGCATGCGCGTATCGTGCTGCGCAGCGACCACAACGAGGACGTGCCCGCGTTCTTCTACCAGATCGACTACACCGAATACGACGCGTTGCCCGCCGACGCGATGCGCTTCCATGCGCAATGGCGCCGCGAGCGCGTCACCGAACTCGGCCGCGACTACGTCGTGCTCGACGGCGTCGAGGGCCACGGAACGTACGTCGGCACGTACCTGGCGCTCACCGCGCTGGAAAGCCGCTGGTGGGGCGAAGGCGAGTTCAAGTTCTACATCGACGACGACGGTGAATACCCCACGTGGTGCAGCACCGGCGCCGAGGACTACTTCGGCGGCGCCTGGAGTTTCGCCGACTTCGACGAGAACGGCCGCATGTACGAGAAGACGTTCACCGGCCCCTACCTCGGATTCCCGTTCTACTCGCAGAACCTCGCCGGGCGCGAAAGCCGCTACTGGGACACCGCCACGCCGGTGACGCGCGGGCTGTACCGCTGGCATCTGCCCGATCCGATGTACTTCGAGAAGAACCTTCGCGTCGAATGGCAGCAGATCGGCACCGAGGAGGCGGGCAACTTCGAACGGCAGGACGACGTGGCCACCGTCGCCTACTGGTATCAGGCCGAGCCGCACAAGCCGTTCCCGCCTATCGGGGACCGCGCGTTCCGCCGGCCGCGGTGACGGACCTCTCCCGTTTTCTCTTCCCCTTTTTCCTCTTCCCTTCCTCCTTGCGGTCCGTGCACTGTTTTGTTTCATATGAAACGGCGTGCGGACCGCAAGGTCGTTCCGGGGTGGACGGCGGGGTGACGGCGGCATCATCGGCGGGGTGTGGCGCAGGCTGTGCTGGTGGGTAATGCTGGCGGACTGCATCGGCGTGCTGTGGTGTACATCGGTGTACATCGGTATATAATGGTGTACATTCGTGTACATTGGTGCATAACGGTGTGATTTGATGTTCAAGGTGCCCTCCAGTCTTTCGGAGCGCACCTGACGATTGCAGGGGGAGGAGTCGCATGGCGGTCAACCCGTTCAAGCCCACGGCCGGTAAGATGCCGCCGATTCTCATCGGACGCCAATCCATCATCGAGGATTTTTCGGAGGCCTTGGCGAATGGTGCCGGGGCTCCCGGACGCATCATGCTGATCACCGGACAACGCGGGTTCGGCAAAACCGTCATGCTCACCGAGTTCCGCCGTATCGCCAGAGCCCAACATTGGGAGACCATAGGGGAAACCGCATCCGAAGGACTGGTCTCGCGGCTGGTGCAGACGCTCTCCCCGACGGGAATACGGTTCGACCAAGCCACAATCAGTCCGTCCATCGGCATACCCGGTGTGGCCACCGCAAGTTTGGGGCAGGCGCATCTCTCCGCTGTGGCCAATCCGCTGACGTTGCGCAATGCCATCAACACCCGTTTGGGAAGCCGGAAAATCGGTAAGGGGAAGGGGGTCCTCATCACCATCGATGAGACCCAGGCCGCTTCCCATGGCGACGTGGTCGCCATAGCGACGGCGATACAGCATGTCATCGCCGACGCCGATGAAAGCGATATCCCGGACGCCGACAAAAAAGGCGTGGCGATAGTCTTCGCGGGATTGCCGTATATGGTCAACGAACTGCTTGACAACGAGGTGACCACATTCCTGCGCCGTGCATTGAGGCGTGAACTCGATAACGTGCCGCTTGTGGATGTGAAAAACGCGTTCTTGGAGACCGTCGCCGATTCCGGCAAAACCATCAGTGAGGAGGATGCGCTTTGCGCCGCGCAGCAATCCGACGGTTATCCGTACATGGTGCAGCTAATCGGTTACTACATGTGGCAATCCGCGGAACGCCGGGGATCGGACGCCATCACCGCGCATGATGTGGACTCAGGCGTGAAGGACGCATTGCTCGCCTTCGACGATGCCGTCTGCGCCCCCGCGCTGGACGGAACCTCCGAGGCGGAGCGGCTGTTCCTGAACGCCATGGCTCAGGACGCGCCCGAACCCACGCGTGTCTCCGACATCGCGCAGAGGGTACATCGAAGCCGGAGCTGGGTTGGCAAGTATCGTGCGATACTCATCAAGGACAAGCTGATTCGTTCGGCGGGCCATGGAAAGGTCGAATTCGCCGTACCGCATCTCGGCGAATATCTCGCTGTCCGATGATATCGATGGCGGTGAGATCGGTTTCCGGAGGACGACGAATCATACCAGCAGCGTGCGCGTGCGCACTCGCGGACGACGCGGGTCGATGGATGGGGCGTCACGCGTCATCCACCGACCCGCAGCCGCGTCATGCGTCATGTTTCGCTACCGGCGGCGCATCTTGGCGACGACGTTGCTGACGAGCACGCGCAGCACGATCGTGAACACGACCACCATCACCACGAGGATCGCGATGTCGAACCAGAACTGGTCCGGCGTGTTCTTCCACAGGTCGTCCTTCTTGAACGTCGGCACCTTGGTCGGGCCGTACAGCAGCTTGTTGAGGCCGATGTCCGCCGCGGCCGCCGAGAAGCCCCAACGGCCCGGGAACACCATCGAGGCCTGTTCGAGGCCGTCACGGTCGGTCACCGGGATCATGCCGCCGGAGAACACGAGCTGCGCCATCACGAGGATCACGAGCAGCGGCATCGTCTGCTCGCCCGATTTGACGAGCGCCGAACCCACCTCGCCGAGCATCGCCGACGCCCACGCGGTCAGCCACACGACGAGCACCAGCTCGGGCACGCCCGAATCGGTGATCACGCCGCTCTCCGGCCGCGGCTTGCCGATGCTCACCGCCGCCGTGAGGATCGCCGCCTGCAGCAGCGTCTGCAACGCCATCACGATGAGCTTCGACAGCGTGTACGAGCTCGGTGACAATCCCACCGCACGTTCACGGTCGTAGATCGCGCGTTCGGAGACGATGTCGCGCACCGACAGCGCCGAACCCATGAAGCACGCGCCGAGGATCACGAGCGCGAGCAGCTGGCTCGGCTCGGTGGCCGCATCCTTGAAGTCCGGCTCGCCCAATCCGTGCGAGCCGGGCACGACGAGCGAGAGCAGGCCGAGCAGCAGCGGCAGCAACAGCAGGAAGACCAGTAGTCCCGGATCGGCGACGATGAGATGCAGCTGGCGCGTGACCAGCGTGGCCATCTGCTTCAACCGGAACACCTTCGCCGGTTTCTCATGGCTCGTATGTTGCTTGACCTGCTTGCGCGCCTCGATCGTGCGCTGATGCGTGTCGCGGATCGAATACACCTGCGTCGGCGATTCGGTCACGTCGTTGAAGATGTCCGCCCAATCCTTGTCGCCGAACGCCTGACGCATCTCCGCCGGTGTGCCGAAGAACGCGGGATGGCCGCCGGGCGCGAGCATGAGCACGTTGTCGCAGTACTTCTCCACGTAGGTGAGCGAATGGGTGACGACGAGCACGACGCGCCCCGCGTCGGCGAGCTGGCGCAGCATCTTCATCACCGTCTGGTCGAGCGACGGGTCGAGGCCGGATGTCGGCTCGTCGAGGATGAGCAGTTCCGGCCCGGTGAGCAGCTCGATCGCGGTGGACACGCGTTTGCGCTGGCCGCCGGACAGCCGGTCGATGCGGTTGTGGCGGCGTTCCGTGAGCTCCAGTTCGGCGAGCACGTTGTCGATGATCTCGGCGCGTTCCGACTTCGACGATCCGGGCAGACGCAGTTTCGCCGCGTATTCGAGCGCCGCGTCGACGGTGAGCTTGCGGTGCACGACGTCGTCCTGCGGCACGAAGCCGATACGGCTGCGCAGCAGTTCGATGTTCTGGTGCACGTCGTAGCCGTCGAACAGCACGTGGCCTTCGGTGGGGGAGTTGAGGCCGGCGACGATCGACGTGAACGTCGACTTGCCGGCGCCGGACGGTCCGATCACGGCGGTGAGCGTGCCCTTCGCGAACACGGCGTCGATGCCGTCGAGCAGGCGCACGCCCTTGCCGACGGTCAGTCCGATGTTCTCCGCGATGACCGCGTCGGTGCCGCCGAGCGGCGCGCGGTCCTGCAATACGCCCTCGTGCACGGTCAGATCGGTGTTGCCGACCGTGACCACGTCGCCTTCCTCCAACCAGATCTTGGCGACGCGGCGGCCGTTCACATACGTGCCGTTCGCCGAGTTGAGATCGGTCAGGAGGATGCCGTTCGGCGTCGCCTCGAGCGCGCAGTGTTTGCGGGAGACGAGGAAGTCGTTCACGCGGATCGTGCAGGAGGAGATGCGGCCGATCACGCCGTTCTGGTCGCGTTTCGGGTCGAAATCGCCGAGCACGCGCGACGGTTTCAGTTGCGATTCGAGTCGTTGCGCCTGCGTGCTGCCCGCCATAACCGTGCCGTAGAGGCCGGTCGGGGAGGACGGTTCGGGGATGTTCGCGCCCGGCGTCGGCGCGGACGGGCTGCCGGGCGTGGGCGGCGTCGGCAGGGATTTCGCGATGCCGGGGAACGCGGAACCGCGGGATGTGGGCTGCGCGGGAGCGGTCGGTGCCGCGGGGGCCGCGGGGCGCGTCGGTGCCGCAGGGCGTTGCGGCGGCACCGGCTGACGCTGTGCCGGAACGGGTGCCGCGGGTGCCGCGGGTGCCGCCGGGGCAGACGGCGGGACGGCGGCGTTGCTCGGCGGTGTCGGGCGTACCGGCGGCGTCGGTCGCGCTGACTGTGCGGGGCGGGACGGCTGGGAGACCGGCGCGGGGGCGGTCGGTGCCGCGGGTGCCGTCGCTGCGGAACGCGGTGCAACGGGTGTCTGCGGGACCTGCGCGGCCTGCGGTGTCGCGGCCTGCGGCGCCACCGCGCAGATGATGCCGACGTTCTCCGCCAGCATCACCGTCGTCGTGTTGGCGATCAGGATCTGCGTGACGCGCACGCCGTTGACCGACAGGCCGTTCGCGCTGCCCAGATCCTCCAGCAGCCAGCCGTCGGCGGTCGGCGTGAGTCGGGCGTGATGATGGGAGACGTGCGGGTCGCCGACGATCACGTCGCAATCGGCGGCGCGTCCGATGACCGACGCGCGCGTGGGATTGATGGCGTGGCCGACGGAACCGACGTATACGGTGAGTGAGGGCAAAGGCATGGCCGTGACTTCTTCTCTCTGACAGGTGTCTCTCGGTGGTCCTGGGGAATCTTCTTCTCGGCGGCGTTGCGCGACGATGCGTCATGTGACGATGCGTCGCACGTGGCCGCGATGTCTATCACAATGTACTCCGGCCGCGTTTCACGCGTGCCGGGCATGTCCGCCAAACGGCGACGCGCCCGGGGCGACGGCGGAGCGCGCGGGCGGCTAGAACGACAGCACTTCGACCAGGCCGTCGTGCATCACATAGCGGGCGCCGGCGATTATCAGACGTCCCTCGGCCAGTGCAAGACGGATCATCTCGCTGTCGTCGGCCAGCAGCTCGATCGTGCGGGCCACGTGCGCGCGTTCGAAATCGGCGGCATCCTCCAGATCGGCGTCCATCGCCTGCGCGACCGACGCGCCCACTTCGCGCACGATCGGCGAATCCTGCGCGGCGAGCATCGCCTCCAGATGGTCGGCGTGCGCCTCGTCGCGGGCCGCGCCCTCCGGCACGTCGAAGCAGCCGCAGTCGTCGAAACGATTCGCGAGTTCGGCGACGCCGTCCACGGCCGCCTTCACCGCGCCGCAGCCCTCGTGGCCGAGCACGACGATGAGGCTTACGCCCAAGTGTTCGACCGCGTATTCGAGCGAGGCGATGACCGCGTCGTCGAGCACCTCGCCGGCCGTGCGGATGTCGAACAGGTCGCCGAGACCTTGGTCGAAGATGATCTCCGGAGGCACGCGCGAATCGGAGCAGGAGAGCACGGCCGCGTCCGGATGCTGACCGTCGAGCAGGCGTTCGCGGGTCTCGCGGTCCTGCCACGGATGCTGGGCCGTGCCTTCGGCGAAGCGGCGGTTGCCCTGCAGCAGACGGCTCCACGCGGCGTTCGCCTTCGCCTCGGGGGTGTCGTGGGATTCGAACGGTTCGGACGGTTCGGATGGTTCGCTGAATGCTTCGTACTGCTCATACGGCTCGTATTGCTCGGACATGTGCGCTCCTCGGAGTGTGCGTTGCGGATCGCGGCCACGATCCGCCGGATTCCAGTGTAGAAGGTGCGCGGGCCGAAAGGCTTGTGCGCGGGTGGGAGGGGAGCGGAGAGAAGAGGGGAGGAACCTGCACGGTTGAGGGGTGAACCTGCATGACCGAGGGGTGAACCTGCATAACCGAGGGGCGTACCTGCATGGTTGACGAGCGAACCTGTAGGAAGTAGACGCGAACCTGCATGGTGTGGGCCTGAAGAGCCGCCGCGCTTTGGAATGGCACGTATTGGAAAACCAAGGTTTTCGGTGGATGCGGAAGCCTGGAGGCGGGGGCTCTTGCCGGGGTATGTCCACAGGTTGCAGGTGGAATCATGCAGGTTCGGGTCGGAATCATGCAGGTAGGGGGCTGAATCATGCACTTTCCATGCCGAACCGTGCAGGTTGAGGTCGAAACCATGCAGGCTTGCGCCAACTTCGTGCCGAATCCGTCTTCATCGTTTCGCCTCCCCGTATCCACCCGGACCGACCTGTATTGTCCCCGTGCTCGTTGTTCCCCAACCGAGCCCTCTTCCCCGCCTTACTCACCTATCCCTCACATTCTCGCCCCGGTGTGATGTTGTTCATACATCGCTCTGCGCGAGCCGTGGGTCTGGTGCGGGGTGTTCCGGGATACGATGGGGGAGGTTGCACATAGCGCGCATGGCGTACCGGTGCCGCGCGAATCACGCGCGGGCCGGGTGCGAATACGGAAAGGAACGATGATGACTCTTCTGCAGCATGAAATCACCGACTTCAAGGTCCAGGCCTTCCAGAACGGCGAGTTCAAGGAAGTGACCAAGGACGACGTGCTCGGCCACTGGTCCGTGTTCTTCTTCTACCCGGCCGACTTCACCTTCGTGTGCCCGACCGAGCTTGAGGATCTCGCCAACAAGTACGACGAGTTCAAGAAGATCGGCTGCGAGATCTACTCCGTGTCCTGCGACACCCACTTCGTGCACAAGGCGTGGCACGACGCCAGCGAGAAGATCGCGAAGATCCAGTACCCGATGCTCGCCGACCCGACCGCCCTGCTCGCCCGCGACCTCGACACCTACAACGAGGCCGACGGCATGGCCGAGCGCGGCGACTTCATCGTGAACCCGGAAGGGCGCGTCGTGGCCTACGAGGTCACCTCCTCCAACGTGGGCCGCAACGCCGACGAGCTGCTGCGCCGTGTCCAGGCCTCCCAGTTCGTCTCCGAGCATGGCGATCAGGTCTGCCCGGCCAACTGGACCCCGGGCGAGGAGACCATCGAGCCGAGCCTCGACCTCGTCGGCCAGCTGTGATCGAATCATGACAATGCTGAGCTCCCTCGACAGAGGGGGCTCATTGTGTCTGTAAGGAGCTTTCATGAAGCAACAATCATCGCAACAATCCACCCGGAACGACCTCTACGACGTCGTCGTCATCGGCGGCGGCCCGGCCGGCCTCACCGCCGGCCTGTACCTCGCGCGCGCCCGATATCGCGTGCTCGTGCTCGAGAAGGACGATTTCGGCGGCCAGATCACCATCACCAACGAGGTCGTGAACTATCCGGGTGTGGGCCGCACGACCGGCCGCGCGCTCACCCAGACCATGAAGAGCCAGGCGAAGGATTTCGGCGCCGAATTCCTCTCCGCCGAAGCGACCGGCCTCGACGTCGAGGGCGACGTCAAGACCGTGCACACCACGCGCGGCGACCTGAAGACCTTCGGCATCCTCATCGCCACCGGCGCCTCCCCGCGCAAGCTCGGCTTCGAGGGCGAGCGTGAGTATGCGGGCCGTGGCGTCGCCTACTGCGCCACCTGCGACGGCGAGTTCTTCACCGGCAAGGAGGTGCTCGTGGTCGGCGGCGGGTTCGCCGCGGCCGAGGAGTCCGTGTTCCTCACGAAGTACGCGAGCAAGGTCACCGTGCTCGTGCGCGAGGACGATTTCACCTGCGACGCGTCGGTCGCCGCCGAGGCGAAGAACAATCCGAAGATCGACGTGCGCTACGGCGTCGAATTGAAGGGCGTCACCGCCGGTCAGGGTGGCCTGCGCGAGGCGACGATCGCCGACCGCGACTCCGGCGAGACTGAAACGTGGAAACCGGCCGACGGCGGCACGTTCGGCGTGTTCGTGTTTGCCGGCTACGTGCCCGCCACCGATCTGGTGAGGGGCGTCGTCGAGCTCGACGATCACGGCTACGTCGTCACGCACGATTATCTCGAAACGTCCGTGCCGGGCGTGTACGCGGCCGGCGATCTGCGTGTGAAGAACCTGCGTCAGGTGGTCACCGCGACCGCCGACGGCGCGATCGCGGCCGTCGAGCTGGAACGGTACGCGAAGTCGGCGAGCGAGCGGACTGGCCTCGTCCCGCCGCGGCCGACCGCCTCCGCCTACGAGAAGGCGGAGGCCGCCGCGGCTACGTCGGCCGCGTCGGGTGCCGGTGCCGCCGGCACGTCGCCCGCGCCCGCGCCCGTCAAGCGCAGCGCCGACGCGGCCGCCGCGAAGGCCGCGTCGCAGCGCAAGCCGGGCGAGCTGTTCTCCGCCGCGATCAAGCAGCAGCTCGGTGTCGTGTTCGGTCGCATGGCGCGTCCGGTCACGTTGGCGCTGGAACTCGACGACACCCCGCTTTCCGCGGAATTGCAGGGATTCGTGGGTGAGATGGTCGCGCTGTCCGGCGGCAAGCTGAATTCGGTGGCCGTGGACGCCGCGGGTCTCGTCACGGCGGTGGACGGCGCGTCGGCGCTGACCGGTCTGGTCGTCGGCGAGCCGTTGGAGATCGTCGCTTCGGCGGGCGGTTCCGGTGATGGTTCCGGTGACGGTGCCGTGCTGCCGGTGTACGGCACGCTCGACGATTCGGGGCGCGCCGAGTTCGACCCGGCCGGCGTGATGCCGGTCGCCCGTCCGGCCGTGCGCATCTGCGTGGCCGGTGACGGAAAACTTGTTTTCACCGGTCTCGCCTTCCATGGCGTGCCGTCCGGCCACGAGTTCAACTCGTTCGTGCTGGGCCTGTACAACGCGGCCGGCCCCGGCCAGCCGCTCGACGACGACCTCAAGGCGCGTGCCGCGGCGATCGATGCGCTGACCGACGTGATGATCCTCGTGTCGCTCACCTGCACGATGTGCCCGGAGACGGTGCTCGCCTCGCAGCGCATCGCCTCGCTGAACCCGCTCGTGCGTGCCGAGGCCTACGACGTCTCGCACTTCCCGGAGCTGCGCGACCAGTACGGCGCGATGAGCGTGCCCTGCATCGTCATCGACAAGGGCGGCGAGCAGAAGGTCGAGTTCGGCAAGAAGAACATCGCCCAGATGCTCGACCTGCTGGGCGCCTGACGGCTTTCAGCCTCCGGTTCACGATTTCCGCCGTCCGGGAATCGTGAACCGGACCCGCCCATAACCGCACAAGCCCGGAATCGGTTTTCGGCATGATTCCGGGCTTTGTCATGTGCAAACGAACAAAACTCCGGTTCACAATTCTTTGCGTGTCGAAATCGTGAACCGGAGACCCGTCTCAGGCGGCCTTGCCGATGGCGGGGGTGGGCGTCGGGGACGGGGCTGTGGCGCGGGCCGGAACGCGCTTGCCGGAGGCCTTGACCAGGGTGACGCTTGCCAGCGCCACCGCGTACAGCGCGGTGAGCACCGGAATCAGCGCGGCGTAGCGGTGCGCCTGATTGGGGGCGTGCGTCACCACGAACGAGGCCAGCTGGTTGCCGGACAAGCCGGCGAACGCCCATGCGCTGAGGGTGAGCCCATGCGTGGTGGAGACGGTCTTCGTGCCGAAGTGCTGGTCGAGCAGCACCGGCAGCGTGGAGAATCCGCCGCCGTAGCCCGCGTTGACGAGGAACAGCATGGCGAGCACCGCCCACAGCAGGGCGTCATCGATGCTGTTAATCGCGATCTGCAGCAGGCAGACGGCAATCGACATGACGAAGAGCACCTGATACACGCTCTCGCGGCGCTTCAGGTGGTCGGAAAGCGTGGAGAAGCCCACGCGGCCTGCCGTATTGAACACGGAGTCGACGGCCAGCACCAGTCCGATGATGCCCGCGGAGGCCGCGGCGAACGCGCTCGGACTCAGCGAGGAGTAACGGGGCAGCGCGGCCAGCACGTCGTGCAGGATGTCCTTCTCCTGGCTGATGAGCGCCAGACCGCAGGTGATGTTGAGGTAGAACGCGATCCAGATGCCCCAGAACACGGGCTTGCCGAGAATCGAACGGCGGCTCACATGCGAGGTGGCCGGATCGTACGTCCAACCGGCCGGACGGCGGATGAGCAGGAATCCGGCGAACATCATCACCGCATAGACCACAGCCAGCACATAGAACATGTTCACGAGGCCGACCGTGCCAATCAGAACCTCCATGAGCGGGCTGCCGATCGCCTTGGCAAGACCGAACCCGGCGACCGCGATGCCCGTGGCGAGACCCTTGTTGTCCGCGAACCAGAGCATCAGGTTCTTGACCGGCGTCAGATAGCCGACGCCGAGTCCCACGCCCATGATCGCGCCATAGCAGATGAACACGCCCGGCAGGAAGCCCAGCGCGATGCTCGCGCCCGTGCCCGCGAATCCGGCCACGAAGCAGATCATCGAGACGAGCGCCGACTTGCGGATGTCCTTCTCCACCATCGGCCCGGCGAACGCGGCGGACATGCCGAGGAAGAAGATGGCGAGCGAGAACGCCCATTCAACGGAAGCGGGTGCGACGTGCATCTGGTCGGCGATGAGCTGCTTGAACACGCTCCAGCAGTAGACGGTGCCGATCGGGATGTGGATGAGCAGTGCAGGTGCGATCGCGCTGGTCCAACGGTTCGCGGTGATCTTCGCCATGTGCGAGGTTCCTTTCGTAATCGGATACGATGGCCTGCCGGCATGTGCAGAGGGTGGATGATCGCCGAGCCGTTCCGCGCGGAACGGTCACGTGGAACGGCCGTGCGGAACGGTCGTGCGGAACAGCCGCGTGCACGATGATCGTGCGATGATGCGCGGTCCACTCGCATAGCCATGACTCACATGGCATGCAAACGTGCGCATCATACACATCGAATCCCCGATGTTCAATCGAACATCCACGATGTATGTTTCGCCGGCGTTCTTGCCCCCTGTCGACGCCGACAAAAAGCACTATAACGAGGATTCATACCGTGGCTCGCGGAAGGGTGGTGGTATTCGGCGTGAGAAAGTTCACACGCTTTCGCAAGGGTGGCCGTGTCGTGATGCGGACTCGGAAAACGCCCCCGCCGGCGGGGCTGGCGGTGCGGGCGTGGATGGTGAGGGCGCGGTGCCGGAAACGCCCCCGCCGGCTGGGGCTGGCATTGAAGTGGAGGCACCTGACAACGCGCCCGGGGAGCGCCCCCGCTGGCGGGGGCTGGCAGCCGAAGGCTGACTGGGGGTGGTTCGCGTCGCCGGTGTGCAGGCCCCGCCCGGATTGCCCGTCCGGATCACCCGTCTGGACCACCCCCACCCGGCTTCGCCGGGAGCCCCCGCCGGCGGGGCGGTTGTGTGGACTCGCCTTCGGCGAGACTGTGTTGATTCGCGGCTTCGCCGCGGTGATGGGAAAAGGAAAGGGACCGCTGAGTCGCGGTCCCTTGCTGTATTGGCGGTGATTTGCGCGCGCGAAGCGCACAAGCGCAAATCACCGCCTACGTTTGCGGGTTTGGAAGCCCACTGGGCTTCCAAACCGGTTGTTGCAGCGCGAGCTGCAACAACCGACCGCAAACGTCAGCCCGTGTTCTGCAGGCCGGCGGCGACGCCGGACACGGTGCAGAGGATGAGATAGATGAACTCGGCCTGCTGGCTCTTCGAGAGCTCTTCCTTGTCCACCTTCTTACGCAGCGAACGCAGCGCGAGCACCTGGGTGACGGACAGCGCGTCCACGTAGGGGGAACGGATTCGGATGGCCTGGCCGAGCACGTGACGGTGCTGGAGCGGCCACTTGTCGCCGACGATGGCGAGCACCCACTTGCGGGTGAGCTCCATCTCGTGCATGACCTTCTCCGGCAGATCGGTGCGGTCGTCCAGCGCCAGGTACATCTTCGCGATGCGCTCGTCGGTCTTGGCGAGCGACATCTCGATGTTGTCGATGAACGTGGAGAACAGCGGCCACTCCTCGTAGGCCTGGCGCATCGTCTCCAGATCGCCGAACTTCTCGCACGCGGTGCCGAGGCCGTACCAAGCGGCCAGGTTGATGCGGGCCTGGGCCCAGGAGAAGATCCACGGAATCGTGCGCAGGTCGTCGAGCGACTTCGCGCCGAGGCCACGCTTGGCCGGGCGGGAGCCGATCGGCAGCAGGCCGATCTCGGTCAGCGGCGTCACGGTGGAGAACCACTGCGCGAAATCGGGCGTGTGCAGCAGGTCGAGGAAGCGGTTGTGCGCCGCCTCGTCGAGCTCGTGCGCCATCTCCGCGTACTTGACGGTCATGTCCGTGTTGCGCTTCTCGACGCTCGGCGCGGACTGGAGCAGGGTCGCCGCCGCGACGGACTCGACGTGGCGGATGGCCAGCACCGGGTTGCCGTAGCGGGCGAAGATGACCTCGCCCTGTTCGGTGAGCTTGAAGCGGCACTTGACGGAACCGACCGGCTGGGCGAGCACCGCACGGTTGGCGGGGCCGCCGCCACGACCGACGGCGCCGCCGCGGCCATGGAACAGGGTCAGGTCGATGTCGTGCGACTTCGCCCACTTGGCGATGCGCTCCTGCGCGGAGTGCAGGGCCAGCGTCGCGGAGGTCGGGCCGGCGTCCTTCGAGGAGTCGGAGTAGCCGAGCATGACCTCGAGTTTGTTGCCGGTGGCCTTGAGACGAGCCTGCACTTCGGGGATCTTGATCATGTCCTCGAGCACGTCCACCGAGTTCTGGAGATCCTCGAGCTGCTCGAACAGCGGGATCACGTCGATGGTCGGCACGTCCTCCGGATGCGCGAAGGCGAGACGGTTCAGCTCGTAGACGTCCTTGATGTTCTGGGCGCTCTTCGTGAACGAGATGATGTAGCGGCGGGCGGCCTTCGTGCCGTTGCGCTTCTGGATGGAACCGAGGGCGCGGAAGGTGTCGAGCACCTCCTGGGTCATCGGCTGCAGATCGCCGCGCTCGCCGTGCAGGCCGTGCTCGCGGATGTCCGCGAGAGCGCGCGAATGCACGACGGAGTGCTGACGGAACTCCATCTCGACCATGTGGAAGCCGAAGGTCTCGGCCTGCCAGATGAGGTCCTGCAGCGGGCCGTAGGCGGAGCGCTTGGCGCCCGCGTCGGCCAGCGACTTCTGGACCGTCTTCAGATCGGCGATGTAGTCCTCGCACGTGTGGTACATGAGGTCGGCGTCGCGCTCGATCGTGTAGTGCAGGCGGTCGGCGATCACCAGCATGACGGCGCGGTGCAGCTCCTTGGTGGAGATCAGCGCGGCCTTGTCGGTGAGCCTCTCGCTCATCTCCTTCTGGTGGCTCCACAGCACCTTGAGCTCGGAGCTCGGCGGCGTGGTCTCCGCTTCCATCGTGAGGTTGCGGCCCACGGTGCGGGTGGCCTCCTCAAGGGCGGCGAGCACGTGGTCGGAGAACTTGCGGGCCACCTGACGGCTCACCTTGGCGGTGACGTTCGGGTTGCCGTCGCGGTCGGAGCCGATCCAGCTGCCCGGGTGGAAGAACGCGGGGCAGACGGGCTCGACGAGTCCGGCCTTGTCGCCCAGCACCCAGTCGTCGAAACGACGGTAGACCTGCGGAATCGTGTGGAACAGCGTGTTGTCGAAGATGTCGAGGATCGTGTCCGCCTCCTCGACCGGGGTCGGCTTCTTCAGCGCGATCGGCGAGGTACGGAACAGCGCGTCGATCTCGTTGTAGAGGCGGCGGCTGTTCTCCTTCTTGTCCGAGCCGCCGAGCGTCTTGTGCGCGGTGAGCAGTTCGGAGATGCGGCGGATTTTGCCTTCGACGGCCTTGCGGCGGGCCTCGGTCGGGTGCGCGGTGAACACCGGGTGGAACTCGAGTCGGTCGAGCAGTTCCTTCGCCTTCGCCGGGCCCATCTCGTTGATGAGCTGGTGGTAGGCGACGGTAAGCTCGTTGATCGGGTCCACGGCGCTGTCCTCGGTCACCTTGGCCTCACGCGCGTGCAGCACGGAGACGCGGTAGTCCTCCTCGCACAGGTTCGCGAGGTGGAAGTAGGTGGCGAACGCGCGGGCCAGCAGCTGGGCGTCGTGGAGCTTCATCTTGTCGATGACGTCCACGGCCTTCTTCAGTCCGTCGTGATCCGGGTCGGGATCGACCATGACGCCTTCGAAGTGTTCGGCGCTGGCCTCGACCGCGTACTGGCGCACTTCGTCGAACGTGGCGAGCAGTTCGGGATCGAACTCGCCGAGCACGTCGCGCAGAATGCGCAGACACAGATCCATATCGCTGGCGAGTGATTCAGGCAGCTGACGCTCTTCGGGACCCTTGGTTCCGGTGCCGGTCGAGACTATCGTCGCGTCGGCGGGCGTGATCTGCTGATCGTTATCTGTCATCAGACCTCCTTCTGCCGCGTTGAGGGTTGCTCGGTCTGCCGATCGTCCATGGCTCCTCCATGGTTGTTGAGATCGGCCGTTGCGAGCCCACAGCCCTGCGCAGCGTTTGGTTGTGGTCGCCATTGTAGCCACGGGTAATCGCCGTTTACGTTACGAATCCCATTTTTCGCGCGAAATTGTGGGTGGATTTCGTGCGTTTGTCGAATCGTGACGCCGAAATGTCCGGTATGTGGGCAAAAAGATGGTCTCCGATGATTGCGGGGAGACTGCGCGGTAGTAATGGACACCGTGAGTGAGAGCCAAGAACAGAGCCAGCATCAGGACGGCGAGCCGCCGGTCCGGGGGCATGCCGACATCAGAAACAGCCATGAGCACGGCGCGATCGCCGTCCAGCATTTCCACACCCACTCCATCCCGTTGGATATGGAGGACATCGAACGCGATTGGGACAAGCCCATCGCCGAGGCGGGCATCGCCGCGAAGGCCAGCGTGATCGTGCGCGTCGGCCTGCTCGACCTGTCGGCCGGCACCGGATCGTTCCGCGTGCGCGAGATGATGCATCGCATCGCGTACCCGCTCGGCGTGCACGTGCGCGCCGACGTCAACCTCACCGACATCGAGGCCGCGTGCACGGACGGCAAGGACCGCATCACCGAGGTCATCGACCTGCCAAGCACCGGCGTGAACACCGAACGCATCTGGCTGCTCGAGCATTTCGCCGACTGGTTCAGCGTGAACCTCGGCGAGGAGAGCATGTACCACGTGCAGCCCGAGGTCTCGCAGGGCCTCATGCAGCATCTCGACGCGAAGGACGCCTCGCAGGTCTCCGCCGACCTCTCCAAGCAGTTGCGCAAGGAGGAGAAGGAGGAGAGGCGCGAGGAGCGTGAGGAACGTACCGTTTCCCGCCCCGGTCAGGACGCCGTGCTCGACGCGCTGGAGGAGGCCAACCGCCACAGCGATCCCGGCGACCCGCGCGCCCACCAGCTGCACGTGCACGAGGACGACTGGTCTCAGTCCGCGATGACCCAGTCGCTCGCCGCGCGCGCCGCCGACGAACAGGCCCGTGAAGCGGAACGGAAAGCGGAGCGGAAGGCGGAACAGGACGGCGCGGCGGATCGCGGGGGAGCGCAGGAGCCGCAACAACGCCGCAAGCCGAAACTGTCCGACCGCAAGCCGCCGAAGGAATACGCCGAACACTTCGACCACATCGGCGGCGCATCCGCGGCGAACGGCAACGGCGGCCGCGGCATCACCGTGCGGCAGGCGCACCACCGTCTCGACATGATCGAGCACCGCAAGCCGCTCTACTCGCCCGCCTTCGCCGGACTCGCCTCCGCGATCGCCTGCGCGTCCTTCGTGTTCCTGCTCGGCGGCGGCCCCTACGACATGGTCGGCGCGTTCTTCGGCGCCGGACTCGGCCACTGGCTGCGCCGCCGCCTGTTCAAGCACCACCTCAACCAGTTCTTCGTCACGTTCGTCTGCGTCGCGCTCGCCGCGCTCGTCTGCACCGGCACGCTGCGCCTCATCGGCCTGTTCGATCCGATCGCCCTGCAGCACGACACCGCGTACATCGGCGCGATGCTGTTCGTCATCCCCGGATTCCCGCTCATCACCAGCGGCCTCGACATGGCGAAGATCGACTTCCCATCCGGCATCCAACGCCTCACGTACTTCCTGTGCATCGTGCTGATGGCCACGCTCGCCGGCTGGATGGTCGCCTCGATCGTGCACCTCAACCCGACCGGATTCGAGCCGCTCGGCCTCAACGTGTGGGTGAACGGCGCGCTGCGATTCGTGTTCGCGTTCCTCGGGGTCTGGGGCTTCTCCGTGATGTTCAACTCGCCGCAGCGCATGTGCTTCGTCGCCGCGATCATCGGCGCCATCACCGATACGCTGCGCCTCGAGATCGTCGACATGGGCGTGCCGGCCGAGGCGGGCGCGTTCATCGGCGCCCTCGTCGCCGGCCTGCTTGCCACCGCATGGCGCTCGTCCGTGCGCAAGGGCTGGCTCGCGCCGCACTTCGGCTACCCGCGCATCTGCCTGACCGTGCCGTCGATCGTGATCATGGTGCCCGGCCTGTACATGTACCAGGCCATGTTCCACCTCGGCTCGTTCGACACATTGACCGCGCTCGACTGGGCGTTCAAGGCGTTCATGGTGATCATCTGTCTGCCGATCGGCCTCGCGATGGCCCGCGTCATCACCGACAAGTCCTGGCGCTACGACATCTGATTTCCTTTGCTCAGCCCCCTCGTCAGAGGGGGCCTTTTCTATGGTTTTCGCTCAGCATGCGAGACGTATTCGTGGGATTGTCCGCACTTTCGGGGAAGGTCGGCGAAAGCACTAGGAATTCCCAGAGAGAGAAACCCCACGGCCATCGCGCGCAGGCGTCACGCGTCTGCGCGGCGTGCGAAGTCGTGGATATTTCGGATAAGGCGGTTAGCGTGGCGAACGATTTCTGGATTCTGCTGGCCATGGTCATCTACTTCGCGGCCATGCTGTCCATCGGATTCATCTACTCCAAGCGGTCCAACTCCTCCTCCAAGGAGTACTTCGCGGGCGGCCGCGGCGTCGGGCCGTGGCTCACGGCACTCTCCGCCGAAGCCTCCGACATGTCCGGCTGGCTGCTCATGGGCCTGCCCGGCCTCGCCTACTTCACCGGCGCCGCCGACCCGCTGTGGACCGCGCTCGGCCTCGCCATCGGCACCTACCTCAACTGGAAGATCGTCGCCCGCCGACTGCGCCGCTACTCGGTCGTCGCCGGCGACGCGATCACCATCCCCGACTTCTTCGCCAAGCGCTTCCACGACACGAAGGGCGTCATCTCGACGATCTCCGCGATCATCATCCTCGTCTTCTTCTGCGTGTACGTGGGCAGCTGCTTCGTGACCGTCGGCAAACTGTTCAGCGCCCTGTTCGGCTTCGACTACCACCTGATGATGGTGCTCGGCGCGCTCGTCGTGTTCGTGTACACGATCGTCGGCGGCTACCTGTCCGTCGTGATGACCGACTTTATCCAGGGCCTGCTCATGTTCTTCGCGCTCGCCGTCGTGTTCGTCGGCACGGTCGCCTCCGCTGGCGGCATCGGCGAGACCGTCGCGTTCCTGCGCGCGATCCCCGGCTTCCTTTCCGGCACGCAGGTCGCCTCCCCGACGCTCGACCCCGAGACCGGTAAGCAGATCGTCGAAGCCGGCAAGGCCGTGTTCGGCGCTCCGACCGATTACGGCATCATCACGATCGTCTCGATGCTCGCGTGGGGTCTCGGCTACTTCGGCATGCCGCAGGTGCTCGTGCGCTTCCTGTCGATCCGTGACGCCGAGGAGGTGCGCAAGTCGCGTATCATCGCCACCTCCTGGTGCGTGCTGTCGCTCGCCAGCGCCGTGTGCATCGGCCTCGTCGGCCGTGCGATGATGCCGACGCACCTGCTCACCGGCACCGATGCGGAAACCATCTTCATCGTGCTTGCGCAGACGCTGCTGCCGAGCTTCGTGTGCGGCGTGGTCGTCTCCGGCATCTTCGCCGCGTCGATGAGCTCCAGCTCTTCGTACATGATCATCGGCGCCTCCGCTATGGGTGAGAACATCTTCCGCGGCCTGTTCCACAAGAAGGCCACCGACCGCCAGGTGATGATCGTCGCGCGCATCACGTTGGTCCTCATGTTCCTGTTCGGCTGCCTCGTCGCCTACGACCAGAACTCCTCGATTTTCCAGGTCGTCTCCTACGCGTGGGCCGGCCTCGGCGCCTCGTTCGGCCCGCTCATGCTGTGCGCGCTGTACTGGCGCCGCGCGAACAAGGTGGGCGCCGTCGCCGGCATGGTCTCCGGCACCGCCACCGTGTTCATCTGGCATAATCTCATCAAGCCGTTGGGCGGCGTGTTCGCGATCTACGAGCTGCTGCCCGCGTTCCTCGTCTCGCTGCTGTGCATCGTCGTGTTCTCGCTCGTCGCCGAGAAGCCGAACGACCGGATGCTCTATGAGTTCGACCACTACATGGACGACCCGCTCCCCGGCACTCTCCCCTCCGGCTCCGTCCTCGTCGACGAGCCGATGGAGGCCATGGCCGAAGAGGTGAGTGGACAGCACGGTGTGCTGTCCACCGACTCGGCCGGAGAGAGGCGATAGCCGAGCGACGGCAGGAAATCGCCTCGCCGCAGGCGAGTCGTTGCGTCGCCGGCAAGTAGCCTCGGCCCTTTCGGCCCCCTCTGACGAGGGGGCTCCCGGCGTAGCCGGGTGGGGGAGAGATATCGTCGACGTTACGTTCCGGCTATCTCTCCCCCAGTCTCACTGCGTTCGACAGCCCCCTCGTCAGAGGGGGCCAAGAAATCAGGTGCCTACTTCCCTCGTCAGAGGGAGGCAAGGCTGAACTCCCTCAATACGTCCGTCGTCCGGCGAGGAACGTCATCGCGACGTGGGTTCGCATCGCGCGCATCGCTTCCGGCGTCTCCATCGCGTACGGATCGGCGTCCAACAGCACGAAATCCGCATCATCGCCGGAACGCAGGTACCCGCGACCGACCTCAGTGGACGCCGCGAGCGCGACGCGCAGCGGCAGACGCTGCTCCGGCTGGAACGGTTCGCGCGCGGAACTCTCCGTCGCGAACACGGCCGCCGAAATCGCCATCCACGGGTCGAGCGGCGCTACCGGCGCATCGGAGCCCAGACGCAGCCGCGTTCCCGCCGCGTGCAGCGAGCGGAACGCGTACGGGACGCCGGCCGGATTCGCCCAGAACCGGCCGATCACGTCGCGGTCGTCCATCGCATGCTGCGGCTGGACGCTCGCTTCGAGGCCGAGCGCGGCCAGACGCGGGATGTCCTCGCGGCGCAGCATCTGCGCGTGTTCGATCGACCCGCGTGCGTGCGTGAGCTCCGCCGCGTCGAGCACGATCGCGTTCGCCTCGTCGCCGATCGCGTGGCAGGCGATGCGGAAGCCGTTCTCGGTGGCGAGTCGCATGTAGCGCGCGATCTGGCTCGGCGTGTAGCTGAGCGTGCCGTACGTGACCGGCGTGATGCCCGAATACGGCGTGGAACAGTAGGCGGAACGCGTGTTGAGTGAACCGTCGGAGATGAGCTTCATCGCGCCGACCTCGCCGAGCCCGCGGCTGCCGGGCAGCGGCTTGCCGGTGCGCCAGCCGGCGCGGATCGCGGCCTCCAGACGCTCCGGATAAACACCCGCCTTCACGCGCAGGCCGTCGATGCCGGCGGCGAAGCGCGCGGTCCACGTGTCGATGTTCTCCGCCATCTCGTAGTCGCGGATTCCGGTCACGCCCTTGCCTGCGGCATCCTTCTCCGCCTCGCGCAGCAGCCGATCGGTCTCCTCGGCCGCGCCCGGCGCCTTGTCGAACTTCGTGTACGCGTCGAACCATTCGAGCTCGCCGACGAGTCCGGTCTTCGCGTCCGCGTGCACGCCGAGACGGCGCGCGGCCGCCGAATTCACCCATCCGCAGTGCATGTCCGCGCTCGACAGCGCCACCGGCTGTTCGCCGGCAGCCGCGTCGATCGCGGCGAGCGTGGGCTGTTCGTCGTCGGCCCACAGCGAGTGGCGGAACCGCATGCCCACCACGAACGCGTCCGGGTCGAGCGTGCCGGCCGCGCGGCGAGCGTCGAGATGCGCGCGCAGCATCGCCATCGCCTCGGCGGCGGACTTCGCGTCGATGAGGTCGAGGCGGCCGAGCGTCTTCGACCATTGCGTGAAATGCGTGTGGCAGTCGACGAGTCCCGGGATGACCCACAGGTCGGATGCGTCGATGGTCGCGTCGGTGTCCGGCCGTGCGACGGCGTGGCCGGCGGCCGTGATCTTCCCGTCGCGGACGACGAGGTCCACGCGCTCGTCGCCGCCGGGGACGCGTGCGTTGAGGATGTTCAGCGATGTGCTCATGACGCCATCATGCCACCGGATTGTGAGCGCGCACACCCACTATCCGACCCATGGGCACGCAATGAGATGAACCATCGCAAGGGCGGATCGCTTCCCGTCATCCACCGGGTTCTCCACGATCGTCAACCGGTCGGACGGGGCAATGATCGGGAACCGGGGCTGCCGCATAGACTGGAGGCTCCGCGGGCACGACGGCGTGCTGGGAGCCGTCAGGAATCCGTTGAACGGGAAGGTGACGGTGATGAGTGAATCGATGGCGTTGACGGCATTGGCCGAACTGAAGTACCGAAGAATGAGAGATTGCGCCGAGCTGCAGCGGCGCAGCGGCTGGCGGCCGCCCTACGCGCTGACGACCGCCTTGGAGCTCGAATCGATCGAGATGCCGCGGCTGCCGGCTGGCTGCGCAAGACTCAAACGGCGCATCATGGTCGCCGTGCCCCATGCGAATCGGAAATACCGGGTCGACGGCGTCGCCGCGGTGGTCTGGCGGTTCCCGTTGGACACGGTGCTCGTCGACCGGCGTTTCCCATGCGTATCACCGGCCTGCACGTGGGCGATGTTCGCCGCTTACCTGGATCTGGAGGAGCTGATCGTGCTCGCCGATTCGATGATGCGCCGCGACCGTCGTCTCCGCCGGACGACGATGGAGGAGCTGATCGCCTATCTGGATGGTGCCCGGTCATACGCGCAGGCCATGGCGGAGGAAGGCGGCAGCGGACGTCTGTTCCGGGGATACGCGAACTGCAGGCGTGCGCTGCGGTTGGCGAGAAGCGGCACGGACTCCTCGATGGAGACGCGGACGAGACTGGTGATGCCGCGGTATGGTCTGGATGTTCCTCAGGTGAATTACCCCGTATCCATCAAGGGGCGTCCGATATATCTCGATCTCGCCTACCCCGAGTTCAAGATCTGCATCGAATATGAGGGAGCACATCATGCGGGGCAGTGGCTCAACGATATGACGAGGCGACAGCTGATCGAGGACGCCGGATGGAGGTACGTGCAGGTGACCAAATTGGACATCGGGGATGCGGATGATGAGGAGCGGCTTGCCGAAAGGGTCGCGAGGCATATGCGGGAGGTCACCGGCAAGACCATCCGTCTGACGAGGCGCAAAACCATCATGCAGATCTGCGATGCCAGATCGATGCGTCGGAAGCCGCTGTACGAACGTCTGGGATTCCGCCCGCTGATGCCCATCGAGCCCGACGATGTCGCGTATGGCGGCGGGGCCGACGAGTTGGATGCCATCGCGTAGCCGTAACCCGTACGGTCGGAGTCCGTACGGCCGTCGTTCCTGTGCTGCCGGTGGCGTAACGGCGTATCTCCATTCGAAGGGGTACTCCAGTGGCCGTCCGGACACCTATCTTCGTTGCGAGGGGTGCCGCACCGGTGCCAATCCACGTCGAATACGCCCAAAAACCTCCGATATAGAAGGGTGCGAGCGAAGGCGATACCCCTCGAAACGGAGATAGCCTCCCGGTCGCCACGTAATGTACCCCTCGTAGCTGGGTTAGGCGCCTAGGCGGCCGTTTTCCGTCCTGCAATCGTCACGCATCCGTCGCGCGCTCGTCATGCACCGGCTCACTGTGGTCCTGCCCCGGTCGTCGTCCATTCTCGGCTCGGAATAGTATGGGACCCCGCGCGGAGCGGGGTCCCATACCGTTTGCTGTGCTCGTTCGCGTCTGCGATCCGCGGCTCAGTATTTCATGCCCATTGCCTCGCGCACCTCGTCGAGGGTGGCGTTGGCGATTTCGTTGGCGCGCTTGTTGCCGTCGTGCAGCACGTCGCGGATGTAGTCCATGTCCTTGGCGAGCTCTTCGCGGCGCTCGCGGTGCGGGGCGAGGAATTCGTTCACGGACTCGGTGACGTATGCCTTGAGCGCGCCGGCGCCGGCGGAGCCGATCTCGGCGGCGATGTCCTTCGGGTCGCGGCCGGTGACGAGGCCCGCGGTGGTGAGCAGCGCGGAGACCTCCGGGCGGTTGACCGGGTCGAAGGTGATGGTGCGCTCGGCGTCGGTCTTGCTCTTCTTGATGAGCTTCGCGGTCTCGGCCGCGGTGGCGCCCAGCATGATCGAGTTGCCGTAGGACTTGCTCATCTTGCGGCCGTCGAGGCCCGGGATCTCCGGGGCGTCGGACAGGATCGCGGCCGGCTCCGGGAACACCGGATGCTTCTTCGCGTAGCGCTCGTTGAAGCGGCGGGCGATCGTGCGCGTGATCTCGATGTGCGGCAGGTTGTCCTTGCCGATCGGCACGACGTTCGCCTTGCAGAAGAGGATGTCGCACGCCTGGTGTACCGGGTAGGTGAGCAGCAGGCCGGTCAGCGCGTGGCCGGAGGCCTCCATCTCCGACTTGACGGTCGGGTTGCGGTGCAGCTCGGCCTCGGTGACGAGGGAGAGGAACGGCAGCAGCAGCTGGTTCTCGGCCGGCACGGCGGAGTGCGCGTAGATCATCGTCTTCTTCGGGTCGATGCCGGCGGCCATGTAGTCGAGCACGAGGTTGAGGACGTTGTCCTGAATGTGCTCGGTGGTGTCGCGGTCGGTGATTACCTGGTAGTCGGCGATGATGATGTTCGAGTGCACACCCTTGTTCTGCATGGCCACGCGCTCGCGGATGGAGCCGAAGTAGTGGCCGAGGTGCAGGCGGCCGGTCGGGCGGTCGCCGGTGAGCATCGTGAACTTGCCCGGGTCGGCCTCGAGCTTGGCGAGCGTCGCGTCGGAGCGCTTCTTCGCCGCCAGGAAGCTCGCGCTCATCTCGTTGCCGGCCGCCGTGACCTGCGGTTCGGTGGTCTGCGCCTGCGTTTCGTCCGTCATGCTCATCGTCCTTTGATTGATGGAGGCAGCCCGATCGGGCGCGTGTCGCCGTCGCGGGTTGTGTCAAAACCGTGCAAAATATCGCTTTTATCGTAAAAGCGCGAGCCGACAAGCCCGCATCGGAAAACAAGTGGTACTCTTCTTAGTTGATGAATCGATAGCAAGCATTATTTTCAGGGGGTCACATGGGCCGCGGACGTCAGAAAGCCAAGCAGCAGAAAATTGCCCGTAAGCTCAAGTATCTGACAACCGACACCGATTACGACGAGCTTGCCAAGGAGTTGAGCGGCCAGGAGCCGGGCACCGGTTCGGTCGACCCGTTCGCCGATCTCGACGATCATTACGATGACCACTATGCGGACGTCGCTTCGGGTGATTCCGCCCACGACGCGGATGACGCCGCCGGCAAGTCCGCCGCCCCCGCCGAGGACGACCTCGACGAGTACGCCAAGTGGGCCGCCGAGGCTGCCGCGAAGGCGACCAGCGGTGAATTCCCGAAGACGTCGGCCAAGCCGGCCGCGCCGAAGCCGATGGCTCCGCACAAGCCGATCCCGATGCCCGTCCCCAGCGCGCTCAAGCCCAAGAAGGCCTGAGCGCAGGGTCCGAGCTCACGCCTCCAGCGGCAGCAGCCATCCCAGATCATCCCGTTCGCCGACCGCGCTAATGCGGCCGGCGTCCTTTTCCTCCGCCCACGTGGTCACGCCGGTCGCGACGCGCAGCCACACGTCCGGGTCGAGTTCGACTACGTCCGGCGGCGTGAGATTATGCGGATCGGATTCCGGCCCGGCGAGGATCTTCACCGCGCCCCACGGCGCCACACGCACCTCCACGCCCGGCCCGGGGGCCTTGCGTTCCAGCAGGAACAGCGAGTAGCGCACGGCCATCGCCATCGTGGGCCGCGCCAGTCGCGGCGCGATCGCCAGCCTCGCGTCGCGCGTCGCGGCGGCGTCCCCCGCCGCGCGCGCATCCGCATTGTCGGCGGCGACGCCTGCCTCCCGCATCATCGCGGTCGCCGCGTCGCGCCACTCGTCGAACGCGCGTCGTCCGCGCGCCATATCCTTCTCCAGAATCACTGCCATACCGCCATTGTGCCGCGACCCCTGCCGCGCCGCCCGTGCGGCCGCGGCGGGGAGCGGCGATGGCGGATGATGCGACGCGACGATTGCGCGGGCTGCGTCCTCGCGCGTGACGACGTGTCGCGACGAACACGCGCGTCGCCGGTCTCGTTGGGGCTACGTAGTAGAGTGACGATTGTTGACCGATGAAAACGTATGCACGATGCCGTGCGAATGTAACGCACTGTTCATGTATGTGTTGGGGGTGAGCCACGCGGCGCGCCTTATGATGGTCAGGGAAGTCCCTCCCCGGAAGGAAAACGAGAATACTATGACCGAGATTACCGCTCCGAAATCTCCTGTCACGGCCGAGCAGTTCGCCGACGAGATTCGTGAACAACTGAAGTACGCGCAGGGCGTCACCGTCGAGCAGGCCACCGCCGCCGACGTGTACGTGGCCGCCGCCAAGGCCGTCCGCAACCATCTGCAGGACGCCTGGTTCACCACGCAGGCCGACACCGTCAACGGCAACACCAAGGCCGTCGGCTACCTGTCCGCCGAGTTCCTCATGGGCAAGCAGCTGGAGAACGCGCTGCTCAACGCCGGCCTGACCGGCCAGTTCGACGAGGCCGTCGAGGCCCTCGGCTTCCAGCCGAAGGACATCGTCGACGCCGAATACGAGCCGGGCCTCGGCAACGGCGGCCTCGGCCGTCTCGCCGCCTGCTTCATCGACTCCCTCGCCTCCCTGGGCGTGCCGGCCTTCGGCTACGGCATCCAGTACCGTTACGGCATCTTCAAGCAGCAGTTCGACGAGAACGGCAAGCAGGTGGAGACCCCGGACTACTGGCTCTCCAACGAGGAGCCGTGGGGTCACATCGACTACAACCGCGACCAGAAGGTCTCCTTCGGCGGCGAGGTCGTCGAGGAGAACGGCAAGAAGGTGTGGAAGCCGGCCTGGTCCGTGCGCGCCGTGCCGGTCGACTACCTGGTGCCCGGCTACAAGTCCCAGCGCGTGAACACGCTGCGCCTGTGGACCGCCCGCAGCTACGACGAGTTCGACCTGCTCGCCTTCAACCGCTCCGAGTACATGGAGGCCGTCGAGCCGAAGGTCAAGGCCGAGAACATCTCCAAGATCCTCTACCCGGAGGATTCCACCAAGGTCGGCAAGGAGCTGCGCCTCGAGCAGCAGTACTTCTTCGTGTCCGCCTCCCTGCACGACGCGATCCGCGTCTTCTACCCGGGCGAGGCCAAGCCGGACCTGACCACCTTCCCGAACAAGATCACGTTCCAGCTCAACGACACCCACCCGGTGATCGGCATCCCCGAGCTCATGCGCATCCTCATCGATGAGTACGACTACGACTGGGACACCGCGTGGTCCATCACGCAGAAGACCTTCAACTACACCTGCCACACGCTGCTGCCGGAGGCCCTCGAGGTCTGGCCGTCCAGCCTGATCGGCGAGCTGCTGCCGCGCCACCTCGAGATCATCGAGAAGATCAGCGACCAGTTCAAGGCCGAGCTCAAGGACAAGGGCGTGGCCGAGAACACCATCAACGACATGGCGATCTACACCGGCGACGCCGTGCGCATGGCCTACCTCGCCACCTACGGCGGCTCCCACGTCAACGGCGTGGCCGAGCTGCACTCCCAGCTGCTCAAGGACGTCACGCTGAAGAACTTCTCCGACGCCTACCCGGACAAGTTCACCAACGTGACCAACGGCGTCACCCCGCGCCGCTTCATCAAGCTCGCCAACCCGGCGCTGTCCGACCTCATCACCGAGGGCCTCGGCACCGACAAGTGGCTGTCCGACCTCGAGCTGCTGCAGGGCCTCGCCCCGCTCGCCCAGGACGACGAGTTCGTCAAGAAGTTCGCCGCCGTCAAGCAGGCCAACAAGCACTCCTTCGTCGGCTTCGCCAAGGACCACTACGGCATCGACATCGACGAGAACACCATGTTCAACACGATGGTCAAGCGCCTGCACGAGTACAAGCGTCAGAGCCTGAAGATCCTCGCCGTCATCTCCCGCTACGCGGGCATCAAGAACGGCACCATCAACGCCGACGACGTGCTGCCGCGCACCGTGTTCTTCGGCGCCAAGGCCGCCCCGGGCTACTACCTGGCCAAGATGACGATCCAGCTCATCAACAACGTCTCCCGCGTCGTCAACAACGATCCGGACGTCAAGGGCAAGCTGGCCGTCCACATGCTCCCGAACTACAACATCGAGATGGCCCAGAACCTCATCCCGGCCACCGAGCTCGACGAGCAGATCTCCCAGGCCGGCAAGGAGGCCTCCGGCACCGGCAACATGAAGTTCGCCCTCAACGGCGCGCTCACCGTCGGCACCCTCGACGGCGCGAACGTCGAGATCCGCGAACGCGTCGGCGCCGAGAACTTCTTCCTCTTCGGCATGAACGTCGAGGAGGTCGAGTCCCTCTACGCGTCCGGTTACGATCCGGCCAAGTACTACGAGGCCGATCCGCGACTCAAGCAGGCCATCGACCTCGTCGCCGGCGGCACCTTCTCCGAGGGCGACCGCAACGCCTACGCGCCGCTCGTCTCCGACTGGCTGACCAAGGACTGGTTCATGACGCTCGCGGACTTCTCCTCCTACGCCAACATCCAGGCCCAGATCGAGGAGCTGTACACCCACCAGCTCGACTGGAACCGCAAGGCCATCCTCAACGTCGCGAACTCCGGCTTCTTCAGCTCGGACCGCTCCATCGAGGATTACTTGGAGCGCATCTGGAAGACCGGCCCCCTCGCCTGACCTTTTCCTTGGCTCCCCTTGCAGGGGAGCTGGCCGCCGCAGGCGGACTGAGGGGTAGACAGCGCCGAACGCAACGTGGTTCCGTCGTCGCCCCCAGTCCGCTTGCGCGGACAGCCCCCTCATCCGAAGGGGCCAGCTGGCCGGCTCAAGCCAATGAACATGAAAGCCCCGCAACCTTCGTCAGGTTGCGGGGCTTTCATGTTGCTCACGTGGTTCACAGGCGCGCGTCACGGCCGCACGCGCCCGCTCGAAGAAAAAGAACTCAGGCCTCGGCAGCGGCTTCCGGAGCGTCCTCGGCGGGAGCCTCATCGGCCTCCTCGTCCTTGTCCTTGCCCTTGTTCAGGCCCAGATCGACCGGAGAGGAGCTGTTCTCCCACGGTTCCTCCCACGGATCGTAATCCGGGTTCTGCTGCTTGTAGATGTACAGGCCGACCAGACCTGCGAGCAACGCACCGAACAGCAGCGCAAAGAACTTCCAACCGTTCGAAGACTTGTTCTCCATGACGGCTCCTTTCCCATTCTCGTCGGCCTGTCCGTCCAAGCCAACCCTGCAACCCATCATAGGCGTGCTTATGTGTGGATTGGGTGGAACGACACCGGGATTCTCCCCGCCCGCTACGATGGCAGCATGCGTATGAGCTTCCCGACGAAACGGCAGATCCAGTACGAGTGGAGGAACGGCGGGCCCGTCGTCACGTGGTCGATCATCGGCCTGTGCGTGGCCGTGTGGGCGGTCGAGATGCTGTTGCGTCTCGTCGCGCCTGCCGCGTTCCAGACGTTCGTCGGCGCGGGCATGGTGATGCCGCTGACGATGCTCGCCAAGCCGTGGACGATTCTCACGTCGATGTTCCTGCATGCGCCGAACCTCATGCACATCCTGTTCAACATGATCGCGCTCTGGTCCGTCGGCCCGATGCTCGAACGGCTGATGGGCCATTGGCGCTTCCTCGCGCTCTATCTGATCTCCGGGTTCGGCGGCGCCGTCGGCATGCTCGTCTGGTCGCGCGTGACCGGCGACTGGATGACCGCCGCCTATGGCGCGTCCGGTGCGTTGTTCGGTTTGTTCGCGGCCGTGTTGGTCGTATACCGTCGCGTCGGTGAGGACATCCGTTCGATGATGATCTGGATGGCGGTCAACTTCCTGCTGCCGTTCGTGGTCGGCGGCATCGCATGGCAGGCGCACGTCGGCGGGTTCGTGGTCGGCGGCGTGCTCACCTGGCTGCTCGTCGCCGGTATTCCGGCGCTGCGGCGTCGCTCCTTCACCCAGCGCATGTGGCTCTACGGCGGTGCGATGGTCGTGCTTCTGGTCGCGGTCATGCTGCTGTGCGCGCCGATGTGGTGAGTGCGGTGATGTGGTGAGTGCGGTGATGTGGTGAGCGGTGATTGTCTATCGGTGATTCCCGTATTCCCTATATGTGGGTGATTCGGTGGGTAATCACACATATGTAGTTTTCCACAAATGTGGAAAAGAGTGTGGATAACTTGGGGATAACCAGTTGATAACTGGTGGACAACAGTGGATATATCCCGTGGATAAGTCGCGTAATCGTTGATTTTGCAACGATTGTGCGCTGTGGACAACGTGCGTCCGAAGTTATCCACAACGTTGCTTTCCACCGTGGATTACGCCGTTGTGGATGCGTGTGGACGCTGCACGGTGGATAACCTGTGGATTTCGGTGGATAACCAGTGGATAAGTTGTGCACAACTGTGGATAACCTGTGGATAACTCCGTGAACATCGTCCGCAATCCCAGTATTTCCAATATCTGAGGTCCTGTGGATAACTGTGGACAACTTTCCACATCCGTTATCCACAGTCGTCCACCGCGGCGCGGGGTCTCTCCCTCCGTCAGCCTGCGGCTGACACCTCCCTCGTCAGAGGGAGGCGAGTACCTCAGTCCCCAGTCCCTCGGCCCCGAACCCCCTCAGTCCGGCGAAGCCGGACAGCTCCCCCTGAAGGGGGCGCAGGGGGACGGCGTATCGGGGCATGTGCAGCTTCCCCTGAGGGGGCGCGGAGATATGACGAAGGGGGTGTGGCCAATGGCCACACCCCCTTCGGGCACGAGCACGCTGGGCGCGCGTCGCTCTGCGCTCAGCGCCACCACATGGTCATGAGGAAGCCGATCATGATGATCACGAAGCCGATGAGCAGGTTCCAGGCGCCGATGTTCGGGATCGGGTAGTTGCTGGTCAGGTAGTAGCAGACGACCCACACGAGGCCGATCACCATGAGGATGCAGAACAGCGGCACGAACCAGCGCGGGTTCGACTTGGTGCCCTTGATCGTCTCCTCGACGCGCTTCGTGTTCTCCTCCTGGCGGGCCATCATGCGCTTCATCTGCGGCGTCATGGCCGACTTGTCGGCGGTGGCGTTCAGGACGGCCTCGACCTGATCCATGTCCACGGTGAACCCGTTGTCGGTGGAATCATCGGAGGAATCGGACTTGGCCTTCGTGTCCGCCTTCGTGTCCGCAGTCGTTGCGGTCTCGGACTGCCAGTCCTTCTGGTCCTTCGCGTCGTTCTCGTTGAGCTCTTCGTCAGCCATCAGCGTAGTCTCCATTTCAATAGGCTAGGAGTCATAATAGTGGCTACACTCGAAAGCGGCGAACAATGCCCGCCATGACGTTCGCAATCTGGTGAAATCCGGGTGGAGCCATGGCCGGAACAGCCGGAACAGCCGGAATGACCGGGAACAGCCGGAACACAGACGAAAGGCGCGCGTATGGCCAGACATGGCGGCAAGCATATCGCGAAACGTTCCCTGTGGGGCAGCGTCACCATCATGGTCGTCGTGGCGCTCACCGGCTACCTGTTCGCGACGAATCTGCGCGCGAACCGCACGACCGTCGTCAATTCGGATACGGCGCAGCTCGTCGAACAGCGCGTCAAGGAGGTCGACGGCCTGTCCGCCGACGTGAAGAAGCTCAGCTCCGACGTGAGCACGCTCACCGAGCTCACCGCGAAGAACAGCGACACCCCGTCCACCAGCGAGGATTCCGGCACCGGCACGACGTTGCCGAAGGTGGAGGGCCCCGGCATCACCGTCACGCTCAACGATTCGCCGATGTGGGAGCAGGCGGTCGATTCGTCCGGTTCCAGCAGCGACATCGACAAGTACGTGATCCATCAGCAGGATCTCGAGGCGGTCATCAACGCCCTGTGGGCGGGCGGAGCCGATTCGATGCAGTTCATGGACCAGCGCATGCTGTTCAATTCGGCGGTCATCTGCTCCGGCAACGTGGTCTCGCTGCACGGCAAGAAGTATTCGCCGCCGTTCACGATCTCGGCGATCGGCGATCCGGACCAGCTCATCGAGGCACTTGACGAGTCGCCGGCGATCGCCATCTACAAGCAGTACGTGAGCGCGTTCGGCCTCGGTTGGAAGGTGGAGCGCAAGAAGAGCCTCACGTTCGACGAGACGCCGTCCCTGCTGCAGCCGCTCAAGTACGCGGCCGTCACCAAGGGCAGCGGCACCGATACCACGGACGCCACCGATACCACCGATACCACGAACGATACGCAGTCGGCGGCCGGCTCCACGGCCGGCCAATCCGCGACGGAAGGGGAATGACCAGATGAAGCACAGCGCACAGCACGGACGCGCCTCACGCAACGCAGGCATGCCACCGGTACCGATGCCCCCCGGCGCCGCGGCGAATCCCGCAACCGCGACACCCCCCTCCCGCCGCAACGGCCCCGTCTGGCAGGCGGTCGGCATCCTCGCCGAGATCCTCATCACGCTCGCCGCGATCTGCGCGCTCTACATCGTGTGGCAGATGTGGTGGACCGGCGTCGAGGCGGAACGCACGCAGGTCGAGACCCGTCAGAAGGTCTCCTGGTCCGACCCGTCCGCAAGCGGAAACGACACGAAGATCGCGCAGGCGCAGCAGGGCGACGCCCCCGTGCAGCCTGAGTCGGCGAGCTACGGCGACCTGATCGCGCAGCTGTACGTGCCGCGCTTCGGTGCCGGCTGGCAGCGCAACGTGGTCGAGGGCACGGACGCCGCCCAGCTGGCCCGCCACGGTCTCGGCCACTACGAGGACACGCAGCTGCCCGGCCAGGTCGGCAACTTCGCGATCGCCGGCCACCGCAACGGCTACGGCGAACCGCTCGGCGACGTCGACAAGCTCAAGGAGGGCGATCCAATCGTCGTGCGCACGAAGGACTACTGGTACGTCTACACGTTCACGAAGTACAAGATCGTGCTGCCCGAAGACGTCTACGTGATCGCCCCCGACCCGTTCAACAGTGGCCAGCAGGCCACGAAGCGCATGATCACGCTCACCACCTGCGAGCCGAAATACTCGACGCCGACGCATCGTTGGATCGTCTGGGGCGAACTCAAGTACTGGGCGAAGGTGTCCGACGGCATCCCGCAGGAGCTCGCCACCACCGACTCGTCCGGCAAGGTGAAGTTCGCGAGCAACAGCACCACCGCGATGTCGCTGCCCGCGCGCATGGGCTCGATGAAGCCGGTCGTGATCGTCGCGCTCGTCGCGTGGCTCATCCTGTTCATCGCCGCCGCGGTCGCGTGGCGTTGGCCGGCGCGCGCCGCGATCCGCGCCGGCCTCCGCCCGCGCCCCGACGCGAGCATCTACGGCGGCCTGCTGCGGCTTCAGCCGGGCGTGCTGCCGGTCCGTCTTGTCCTGCTCGGCCTGCTGTGCGTCGCCGCCGCGGCGTCCCTGTTCGAGTGGACGTTCCCGTGGGCGGCCACCAACATCCCGTTCCTCCAGCAGATGAGCAATTTCGCGGTGTCGTCGTGACGTCGCGCTCGTGCGCGGCTGTGGCGTCGCCACGCGCCGGCCGCGCACGATGCGCGCGTCGCGTCCGTGGCGCGGGAAGCCCGCGGCCACGTCGCGCGCGCGGCGGTAGACTGGCGGTCAGTACGTCCCTATTTCCCGCGACGGGAGTCTTGCGACAGGACGCCCGTGAGGATGCCGTAAAGGAGCCATCGTGACCGATTCCGCGCATATTCTGGTGATTGATAACTATGATTCGTTCGTCTACACGATCGTCGGCTATCTGAAGACGCTCGGCGCGACCGTGGACGTGGTGCGCAACGACGCCATCGACCCGTCCGACGAGCACGTGACCGACGGCTACGACGGCGTGCTCATCAGCCCCGGCCCCGGCGCCCCCGCCGATTCCGGCGCCAGCGAGGACATGATTCGACTGTGCGCCAAGCAGGGCAAGCCGATGTTCGGCGTGTGCCTCGGTCTGCAGGCGCTCGCCGAGGTGTACGGCGCCACCGTCGACCATGCGCCGACGATCATGCACGGCAAGACGAGCCTCGTCGAGCATGTCGATGACGAGATCTTCGCCGGCGTCGCGAATCCGATGACCGCGACCCGCTACCATTCGCTCGCCGTCGAGCCCGATTCCGTGCCGGATACGCTCGAAGTGACCGCGTGGACGCAGGGCGACCACATCGTGCAGGGCATCCGCGTGAAGGGCAAGCCGATGTTCGCCGTGCAGTTCCACCCCGAATCGGTGATGACGCAGGACGGCTACCGTCTGCTCGCCAACTGGCTCGCCGTCTGCGGCCAGACCACCGCCGTAGCCAACGCCCAAGGCCTCCAACCCAAAGTAGTGAAGTAAATAGGCCCCCTCTGACGAGGGGGCTGTCAGCCGAAGGCTGACTGGGGGAGAGTAGAGGAGCGGCCGCAGGCCGCGGGAAATACTGCATCGGCTGAAGCCGATTCCATTTCCTGCGGCCTGCGGCTGCTGTCTCTCCCCCACCCGGCTTCGCCGGGAGCCCCCTCGTCTGAACCGCACCCTGATTGTTGGACTGAAGTAATTCGGATTCGATGATTGGAGGTGCGGTTTCTCATGTCCGGGAATCGCAGGCGTCGTTATGACGATGGTTTCATGCGGCTCGTCGTTGGTGTC
>NZ_JBKEVC010000004.1:0-159798 GCF_056356895.1 Bifidobacterium sp. LH_424 | reverse complement strand
TAAGTATTCCCAGGGAACCACGGTTCCTGAGACCCCCCATGCAGAACACGTGGTCGATAGGCCGGACGTGGAAGCCCCGCGAGGGGTGGAGCCGACCGGTACTAACGGGGAAGCGCGACACACATTCATCCCCTCCTATAGGGGACGGCATCAACCTCTTTCTGCGAATGCACGCGACACGGAGCAACCGTGACGTCACAACCCAAGCGATCAACAGCGTCCACCATCCGGTCCCCGAACCACCAGCATCCGGGGAGGAACATCCCTGATAAGAGAAGATTTGCGGCGGTCATAGCCCAGGAGAGACGCCCGGTCCCATTCCGAACCCGGAAGCTAAGACCTGGCACGGCGATGGTACTGCACCCGAGAGAGTGTGGGAGAGTAGCACGCCGCCGCATCACACGATAAGAAAGGCCCTTGGTCGAGCAACAGCTCCCAAGGGCCCTCGCATATCCGAACCCACCCGCCACACGCGCCCCCGCCGGCACGCCGGGGACCACCCTCCGACGCGCGTGCCGCGCGCCACCTCCCGCCAGCGGGAGGAAACACACTCCGACATTGGGTAGCTCTTGCGGGGCGGGGAAAAATCTATATAACCTTCGCTTGTTGAAATATGTTGCGGTATGATGTTCTGTGTCCTGCGGCCGCCAAGAGAAAGGCAGCGATGATGCCCGCCGATACTCCGAAAATCATCTTTCTTGATGTGGATGGGACGCTCGTCGATTATGAGAACAACCTGCCCGACTCCGCCGTCGGGGCGATTCGCGAAGCCCGTGCGAATGGACACAGGATCTACATCTGCACCGGTCGTAGCAAAGCCGAGGTCTATCCGCCATTATGGGAGATCGGGCTGGACGGCATGATCGGTGGTAACGGCAGTTATGTGGAGAGCGATGGCGAAATCGTCATGCACCGGACATTGAGCCTCGACCAGTGCACGCGCGCCGTCGACTGGTTGGACGCGCGTGGACTCGCGTTCTATCTGGAAAGCAACAGCGGATTGTTCGCCAGCAGGGATTTCGAGAACGGTGCGTTGGAGGCTGTACGCGCCTATTCGGCGCGCAAAGGCAAAACGAATGCGGATACGATGACCGTTCACGACGGATACCCGGACATGATCTACGGCGGCGAACTGTATCGTGATGACGTGAACAAGATCAGTTACGTGCTCGGCTCCCAACAGGATTTCCTCGATGCCGAACAGGAATTCGACGACATGCATAACGGCACCTGGGGCGGTAGGGGAGCGACCGCCCTATGGGGCGATCTCGGTGTCAAGGACATCACCAAAGCACATGCCATCGATTGCCTGCTCGCATATCTCGGTGCCGATCGGGCCGACACCATCGCATTCGGTGATGCGGCCGTCGACGTGCCGATGCTCGAATACTGTGCCTATGGCGTGGCAATGGGTAACGGGTCGCCCGACGTCAAGCGGGCCGCAGATCTCGTCACCGACGACGTCGAAGAGGATGGTCTGGCGCACGCGTTCGCACGACTTGGATTGATCGGGCGTCGGACCACGGAAACAGGACACGGTGAAAGGTGAAGAACATGAACCGCAGCATCATCTTCCTCGACATCGACGGCACGTTGTTCGGGCGTGACCATATCATCGCCCCATCCACGCTTGACGCGATTCATACCGCGCAACGCAACGGACATCTCGTCTTCATCGATACAGGGCGTTCGCGTCCCGAAATCGATGACGACGTGCTCGCGCCCGGATTCGACGGCATCGTCGGTTCGGTCGGCGCCTACATCGAGATCGGCGGCAAAGTGCTGCTCGACCGGTTCATCGATCCCAAGACGGTGACGCGCGTTACGCGCGTGTTCGATGAGATCGGCGTCAACTACATGTGGCAGTCGTCACAGGGATTATGGGCGTCGGCCGGATATATGGCGCACGTCGACTGGGTGCGCCGCAACCTGCGCGCCGACTACGGCGGCGATTGGTGGCGTGTACTCGAAGCGAGCAAAGCCGACGCCTGGCTTGATCACGTCGATCTCGGCGAACTCGTCCCCGCCTCGAAATGCACGTTCTTCGCACCACCCTCGTCACGACTCACGTTGGACGATATCCGTGAAGCCGTCGGCGATCATCTCCACATCGTCAGCGGTTCGATGGGATTGGAGGCGCCGACGAACGGCGAAGGGATGACGCCGGGAATCGACAAAGGCACCGGACTCGCATACGTGGCCGGTCTGTATGACGTCGACATCGCCGATACCATCGCCATCGGCGATTCGGAGAACGATACCGAGATGATCGAAACGGCCGGCGTGGGCGTCGCCATGGGCAATGCGACCGACGGCATCAAGGCCATCGCCGATTGGACCACCACCGCGGTGGACAAGGACGGCATCGCCGTCGCCTTCCGGCATCTCGGTCTAATCTGATTCGCAAGCCGCGACACGGCGGAGGAAGGGCGGAATAGGAAAGTTCAAAGTTCAATGAACTTTCTGATGTCCTCGATCTCCGTCTCACGGATGGCGTGGCCCATGCCGGTGTATTCGCGGGATTCGAGGCGACCGGTCTCTCCGAGCACACGGTGCGCGGTACGCTGGTCGTCGATTGGGATCGTGCGGTCTTCGGAACCGTAGAGCAGCAGGAAACGTGTATCGCCGCCGATCGCCGAACCGTCCGTCGTCTCCTCTCCCTTGAACGACGGACTCATCAGAATCGCCGCATCGAACACGTCGGGGTGTTCGCGCACGATGCGGTAGGACATATAGCCGCCCTGCGAGAATCCTACGAGGATCTTCCGCCGGGACGCGAACATCGGCGAATCCAGCAGCGCGACCACCGCATCGCCCACCGCTGAGCACTCCCGGCGTCGCTCCTCGACGCCGCAACCGTCCGGATACCAGTAAGCGCCGCCCATATAATCGCGGTCGTAGGTGCCGTGGAACGACAGGTAGCTCGGGGTCCGTCCCGTCCCCGCATACACGCCGTCGATGACGCGGATCATCTCACGCTCATCGTTGCCGTAGCCGTGGAACATGACGAACAGACGGTCGTCGGCCGCCCTCCCATCGCCGTCCGTGGCGATGGTTTCGATACGGTTCACCGAACTGAGACGCATGATCGTTCCTTCCTGTCGCACATGGCCGTGCGTCGCATGCCATCCGTGACACGCGACGCACGTTTTCCTTCAGTGTCTTCAGTGTAGAGGGAGCCCGGCCGTCACCACAGGCCGATGAGTCTCCACCATCCCAGACCGACGGTCAGATAGATGGCGACCGTCACCACGCCGCATACCAGGCCGACGCGCAGGAACTCGGCGGTCTTCACGTAGCCCGCGCCGTAGATGAGTGCGGACGGGCCGGACGCGTAATGCGTCATCGCGCCGATCAGACCGGACGTGCAGCCGAGCAGCAGCGCCGTCGCCATCGGGGGAGCGCCGGCCGCGACCGCCACGGACAGGAACAGCGTGTAGATCGCCACGACCTGCGCGAGTTCGGAGGCGAACATGTAGTGCAGCAGGAAGTAGCAGACGGTGAGCAGGACGAGCACCACCGGCCAGGACCAGCCTTCGATGGAATCGGCGATGAACGCGCCCGCCCATTCGGTGACCCCCAGTTCGTTCAACGGGGTGGCCATACCGACGAGGATGCCGAAGAAGATCAGCGTGGACCATGCGGACGAGTTCGCCGCCATCTCCTTCCATGTGATGATGCCCGTGACGAGCAGCACGGCGACGCGGAGGAACGCGACGGTCGTGGCGTTGATGCCGGTGATCTGGCCGGTCGCCCACAGGACGAGCATCGCCGCGAAGGTGAGCAGCATGATCCACTCCTTGACGGACAGGCGTCCCAGCGACTTCAGCTCGGCCTTCGCATCCGCCTGCGCGCTCGGCACGTGCCTGACGCTCGGCGGGTAGATGAGATAGACGAGCGCGGGGATGACGATCAGACACAGCAGGCCGGGCACGATTGCGGCCAGAGCCCATGTGCCCCAGGAGATCGGTGCATCCGAATCGGAGGCGAGTTGGGCGACCACCGGGCCGGCGGCCATTGCGGTGATGAACATGGAGGAGGTGATCGCGTTCACGTTGTTCGCGGTGATGCACAGGAACGCTCCGATGCGGCGGCGCGACTCATCGGACTTCGGCGTGGATTCCTGCACGTCGCTGATCGACGTGATGATCGGGAACAGGATGCCGCCCAGACGCGCCGTGTTCGACGGCGTCGCCGGTGCGAGCAGCAGATCGGCCGCGGTCAGACCGTAGGAGATGCCGAGACTGGACTTGCCGAGCAGGCTGATGAACACGAGCGCGATGCGTCGGCCCAGTCCGGTCTTCACGAATCCCTGGGCGATGAAGAACGCGGCGACGATCAGCCAGATCGACGCGGAGCCGAGACCGGAGAACGCGGCGGTCTTCGGATCCATCGTGCCGGTGAGCATCGCCACGGTCAATCCGATGATCGCCACGGCGGACGTGGGCAGCGGCTGGAGAATGAGCCCGAGGATCGTGCCGAGGAAGATCGCCAGCATGTGCATGCCTTGGGCGGTGAGGCCGTCGGGCACGGGCACGACGTAGATGACGAGGGTCACGGCGATGCAGATAGCGGCCTTGAGCGCCTGCGCATGCGGGATGGAGGCTGCGGCCTTGGCCGCCGCCGGCGTCGCGGAGACCGACTGCGCGCTCGGGGAAGACTTCAACGGTATGGACATGGTCATCGTGACTCCTTCATTGGGGCTGTCCCTCCGGACTTCATCGGTGGAGGGAACGGATGATGCGACCGATTGCCCCAAGGCTACGATGTGGGCTTCGGCACCCGCAAATAAGCGACGCCTATATGGGGGCCGACTGTTCCGGCACGCCGTTGCGAATCGTCGGAACCGTTGCGGGGAACGGCGTGTCGTCATAGTGGTCCCGCTTATTTGTGGGGGCGTGCGGTCCGCTCCTATCGTATGAGGCGACGCGGCGACGAAGCCGACGACAGGACCTGAACCGACATCCGAACACAAGGAAAAGGAGCGACACCATGACCGGATTCGCCACACTCAAGGATTCCTTCACCAACCGCGGCCTCGCCGCCACGATCGACGAACGCGTCATCGCCGACGTGGACGGCCTGCTGCCCGCCGCCGTGCAGTCGCTCGACATGCAGGAGGAGACCGTGTACGAGCGTTTCCGGAGCATCGGTGACGATCTCGGCAAGCGCCTGTTCCTGATGGGCGTGTGCCGCGAGAACCGCCGTCTGTTCTACCATGGCATGTCCAAGCATCTGACCGAATACATGCCGATCGTCTACGCGCCCACCGTCGCCCAGTCGATCATGCAGTACGACAAGTACTATCTCGGTTCCGACGTCGCCTACGTGTCCATCGAACACCCCGAGCGCATCAAGGATGCGCTGCGCCAGTACGCCGAAGGCCGCGACATCGACCTGATCGTCGCCACCGACGGCGAAGGCATCCTCGGCATCGGCGACTGGGGCGCGCAGGGCGCGGAGATCCTCACCGGTAAGCTCGCCGTCTACACGGCGGCCGCCGGCATCGACCCGGCCCGCGTCCTGCCCGTCATGATCGACGTGGGCACCGACCGCAAGGAGCTCCTCGACAATCCGCGCTACGTCGGCAACCGCTTCCCGCGCGTGCGCGGCGAACGCTACGATGCGTTCATCGACGCGTTCGTCCATGACTGCCTCGAGCTCTACCCGGACGCGCTGCTGCACTGGGAGGACTTCGGACGCCCCACCGCCGCGCCGATCCTCGAACGCTACCGGGGCGACGTGCTCACCCTGAACGACGACATCCAGGGCACCGGCGTGACCGTGCTCGCCGCGCTCGTCGCCGCCCGCCGCATCGCCGGCACCTCCTACGACGACACGCGCATCCTCGTCTTCGGCGCGGGAACCGCCGGCGTCGGCATCGCCGACCAGCTCGTCGACGACCTCGTCGTCAGCGGCGGCATGGACCGCGCCGAGGCGATGGGACGCGTCGCGCTCGTCGACCGCTACGGTCTCATCGTCGAAGGCCAGGACGGACTGACCGACGGCCAACGCAAGTACGCGCGCAAGGCCGGCGAATTCCCGTCGCTCGCCGATCCGACCGACCTGGCGTCCGTGGTCGACGCGTTCCAACCGAGCGTGCTCATCGGCACCTCCACCCGCCCCGGCGCGTTCGACGAGCGCGTGGTGCGCGCCATGTGCGCCCACGTGGAACGCCCGCTGCTGTGCCCGATCTCCAACCCGACCGAACTTGCCGAGGCGAAGGCGGCCGACGTGATCCGCTGGTCCGAAGGCAAGGCGTTCGTCATCACCGGCACCCCGTCCGCGCCCGTCGAGTACGAGGGCGTGACCTACCACATCGGCCAGGGCAACAACGCGCTCATGTACCCGGGCATCTGCTTCGGCGCGATCGTCGGCAAGGCGCGGCTCGTCAGCGACCGCATGCTGCTCGCCGCCGCGCACGCCATCTCCGGCATGATCGACGTGGACGAGCCGGGCGCCGCCGTCCTGCCGCCCGTCAGCGATCTGAAGGAGATCTCGCGCAGGGTCGCCGTCGCCGTCGCCGAACAAGCCATCGCCGAAAGCCTCAACCGCGAACCCGTGCCGGACGTCGAAGCCGCCGTCGAAGCGAACACCTGGCGCATCGGCTGAGCCGCGGACGGACACCGTGGCGGGCGCCGCCGCGGTCGGATCGGAGCCGCCTCGCCTCGGGGACCACGCTACAATGGCGTGAGGAACCTCAAGGCAAGGCGGCTCATGGCATCGATAGACAACATCCGCGATCTGGAGTTCTTCCAGCTCGTCGCCGAACTCGGCAGCTTCACCGATGCGGCCGCGGCCGCCCGCGTCTCCCAGCCCACCGTCTCCCAGGCGGTCAAACGGCTGGAACGGCGGCTCGGCGCGACGCTCATCGAACGACGCCGCTTCGGCGCCGGGGGAGAGGCGACGCTCACCCCGGCCGGCCTCGCCCTCATCCGCCACACCGCCGCGATCCTCGACGAGATCAACCGCCTGCCCGACGAGATCGCGCGTGCCGGACGGTCGGACCTCGCGGAGGGCGACGACCAGACCGTCTCCTACTCCGTGGGCCTGCCGCCGATCATCTCCGCCTACCTGCTGGGCGACGAGACCATCGACGCCCTGGCACACACCCTGTCCGGCGAACTCGACGGCGAGGTCACCGTGCAATCCGTCGGATCGCGCCGGCTCCTCGACGCCATCGAACGGCATACGGTCGATTTCGGCGCGGTCGCCGCCGTCGAATCATCGCCGTCGTTCGGCGTCGCGCGCACGTTCCGGATTGCGTCGTTCCCGTTCGGTCTCGCCTACGCGAAAGCCGGCGCGGCCGCGACGGCGCTCGCCGGCAGGATGACGTTCGACCTGTCCGACGGGAAGGCGATGCGAGGCATGCGGTTCGTCACCCTGTCCGACGATTTCGTGCATTCGAAGGCGGCGGGCGCGTTCATCCGCTCCCGCATCGACCCCACGGACATCATCGAGGTCGCCGACGTCGGCACGATGAAGTCGATCATCGCGTCCGGCATCGCCGTCGGACTGATGGCGTCCGTCGCGGTGGAAGGCGACGGACGCATCGCGTTCATGCCGGTGACGGGCGCGACGCTGCCCACCTTCGACGTCTACGTGTTCGACGACACCTCCTCGCATCCCGACGCGCGCCGCCGCCGGGACGGGGCGGACGCCTTCCTCGACGTCATCGGGCGGCGGCTGGCGGGCTGATCCTCCGGGCCCGCCGGCCGTTCCTGATCCGGCACGGAACGTACCGGATGGCCGCCGGAACGGGCCCGCGAACCATGGCAACGCTACCATGGGAGTCGTGCCGCGGATCGGCGGCGAAGCGGACGGAAGGCGAGGAACACGCATGGTGGATACGCGGGAGACGATGGACAACGTGGCGCGCAAGGACGCGGGACTGCCGTACCACTACGACGACCCGGCCATCATGGACGGACAGCTCGCATGGCAGGACAAGCTGTGGGAGTACAACCAGACCAAACCCACCGAACAGGACCGCCGCGCCGAACTGCTCAAAGACATGTGCGCCGAGGTCGGCGAAGGCGCGCACATCGAGACTCCATTGCACGCGAACAACGGATGCCGACGCGTGCACCTCGGCAGGGGCATCTACATCAACGCGTTCATGAGCATGGTCGACGACGCGGAGATATGGATCGGCGACTACGCGATGTTCGGACCGTCCGTCACCATCGCCACCGCGGGACACCCGATCCTGCCGATTCTGCGCGAACACCACTACACGTACGCGCTGCCGGTGCATATCGGACGCAACGTGTGGGTCGGCTCCAACGTGAGCATCCTGCCGGGCGTCACCATCGGCGAGAACAGCGCGATCGGCGCCGGCTCGGTCGTCACGCATGACATCCCCGCGAACGTGGTCGCCGTGGGCGTGCCATGCAAGGTGGTGCGCCCGATCGGCGAACACGACCGCGAATACTACTGGCACGACCGTCGCCTCGACGTGACCGAGTGAGGAGAGGACGATGAACGAGCTCGACAAATGCATGGCGGGGGAGATCTACGACTGCCACGATCCGATATTCCTCGACTACAAGAACACCGCGCGACGGCTGCTCGCCGAATACAACCGGCTGCCCTACGACGCGAAGGAACGCAAACGCGAGATCCTCGAATCGCTGTTCGGCTCGATCGGCGCGAACGTGTCCGTCGGCCTGCCGTTCATCTGCGACTACGGGCGCAACATCCGCATCGGCGACAACGTGTCCGTCAACATGAACTGCACGTTCGTCGACTGCAACACGATCGACATCGGATCGGACACGCTCATCGCGTCGAACGTGCAGCTGTACACGGCCACGCATCCGGTGGAGCTCGCGGACCGGCTCGCGGAAGGCTGGAAGCCAGGCGACGCGCACTACCGGTGGAACACGTACGCCAGGCCGATCCGCATCGGGCGCGGCTGCTGGCTGGGAGGCGGCGTCATCGTGCTGCCGGGCGTCACCATCGGCGACGGCACGGTGATCGGCGCCGGATCGGTCGTCACGCGCGACATCCCCGCGAACGTGGTCGCCGTCGGCAACCCGTGCCGTGTGCTGCGGCCGATCAACGGGAACGGGGCCGATCGGGCCGATCCGCATCGGAGCGCAGTCTGACGAGACGACGGGCCAACGATTCGATGACGAACACGGCGGGCAGCTGGCTGGTCGCGTTGTAGCCGCCGTTGACGCGCTCCGGCGCGAGACCGGCGGCGAACGACCAGTCGCACATCCCCGCCAGCGTGCTGCCGGGCGTGTTCGTCAACGCGAGGAGCCTCGCGCCGCGCGAGGCGAAGCCCTCCGCCGTCTCCAGCAGCTTCGGCGTCTCGCCGCTCTCCGACACGGCGACGACCGCCATGCCCGGTCGGGCGAACGTCCCGGACGGATAGAACGCGTCCGTCAACCCGATGGCGAACAGGCCGAGATTCGCGAACAGGCGCGCGCCGTAGTCGGCGATCGTGCCCGACGACCCCTCGCCGATGAAGACGATCGGGTCGGCCTTCTCCAGCAGCGACGTCGCCTCGCCGAGCATCGCCTCGAACGCGGGGGAGTCGGCGCGGGAGAAGAACAACGACAACTCGCCCAGATCGGCCTGCGGGACGGGACCCTGCTCCGGACGTTCGGCGGCGTCGCGCGCGGCCCGTCTGAACGCGTCGAACCCATCGAATCCCATCCGCGCGTACCAGCGCATCACCGTGGACGGCGAGACATAGGTGGCGGCGGCCAGCTCGCGCACGGACATGTACGCCGCGGCCTCCGGATGCGCGGAGACGAACCGGCAGATCGCGAGCTCGGTGCGGTTGCAGCGTTCCAGCTGCTCGAAGGTGAACATGGTTACGTACTGTAGCGCGCATGGCGTGCGACCGATCCGCCGCACGCCCGCGCAAGGTGAACGGAAGGTGACGCGCGGGGGACGGCTTGTGCGGCGTGCGTCGGAGAAATGGTCTATAGTCGGATAGGTCACGTTAGTGGCCACCTTGTCCGTTTCACACACGAAAGGTGAGCCGTGTCAACTGAACAGGAACCGGCGGAGACGCCGATGCTCGGCAAGAGCGTCATCTCGCTCGACGATCTCTCCATCCCCCAGATCACCGATCTGCTGCACAAGGCGCAGTACATCGACGCGCATCGCAGGGAGGTGGCGCACACCTGCGACGGCAGGGTGCTGGCCACGCTCTTCTACGAGCCCTCCACCCGCACGCGTCTGAGCTTCGAGACCGCGATGCTGCGTCTCGGCGGCAAGGTGATCGGCTTCGCCGGCGCGCAGCTCGCCTCCGTCTCCAAGGGCGAATCCATCGCCGACACCCTGAAGACCGTGTCTAACTACGTCGACGTGGTCGCGATCCGCCATCCGAAGGAAGGCGCGGCGCTCGTCGCCTCCCGCGCCGCCTCCGTGCCCGTCATCAACGCGGGCGACGGCGGCCACATGCACCCCACGCAGACGCTCGCCGACCTCGCCACGCTCCAGTCGCGCTTCGGCCGCGTCACCGACCTGACCGTCGGCCTGTGCGGCGACCTCATGTTCGGCCGCACCGTGCACTCGCTCATCGAGACGCTGTGCCGCTTCGGCAACGTTCGCTTCGTGCTCATCAGCCCCGACGAGCTCAAGACCCCGCAGTACGTGCTCGACCGCATCGACGCCACCCCGTCCTGCTCCTACGTGGAGGTCAAGGACCTGGTCTCCGTGATCGGCGACCTCGACGTGCTGTACATGACCCGCGTGCAGCAGGAGCGCTTCTTCAACGAGGACGACTACCTGCGTCTTCGCGACACGTACATCCTCGACGAGGACAAGCTCGCCCACGCCAAGAAGGACATGGCCGTGCTGCATCCGCTGCCGCGCATCAACGAGATCGCCGTCGAGGTCGACGACGACCCGCGCGCCGCCTACTTCGAGCAGGTGAAGAACGGCATGCTCATGCGCATGGCGCTCGAGAGCACGGTGATGGGCGACGAGCTGCCCGGCTACGAACCGTTCGAGAACAAGGAGGTCCAGGCCTGATGGAGGTCACCAGCATCCAAAACGGCATCATCATCGACCACGTGCCCGCCGGCACCGCGCTGAAGGTGCTCGACTACCTGAAGATTAACCCGGCGAAGACCAAGCTCGCCCTCATCATGAACACCGACAGCCACCTGTATGGCCGCAAGGACATCATCAAGATCGAGGACGAGGACGGCAAGAAGGGTCCGTCCATCGACCTCGACGTGCTCGGCCTCGTCGCGCGCACCGCGACCGTCGGCATCGTGCGCGGCGGCAGGATCGTCGAGAAGAAGACGCCCACGCTGCCCGAACACGTGGTGAACATCCTCACCTGCCGCAACCCGCGCTGCGTGACCACCACCGAACGCGGCATCGACCAGATGTTCCACCTGACGCACTCCGAGCGCCAGGAGTACCGCTGCGACTACTGCGACGAGGAAGCGAAACTGTAAGGAGCCGATATGCCGACGCTGCGCAACATCAAGGTGTGGAACACCGACGAGATCATCGACGTGAAGGTGCCGCTCGCCGCGGGATCCGTCCTGGAAGGGGAGCGCTCCGGCGCGGCCGGGTTCGAGCGACTCGAGATCGACGCCACCGGGCTCACGCTCGCGCCCGGATTCGCCGACCCGCACGTGCACTTCCGCGACCCCGGCCAGACCTACAAGGAGTCGATGGTCACCGGTTGCGCCGCGTCGGCCTCCGGCGGATACACCGACGTCCTCATCATGCCGAACACCGTGCCCGCGATGGACGGCGAGACGATTGTCGGCCGGGACGCCCCCGGCGCCGACGAGGTGCTGTCCTCCGGCAGGAACGACGTCATCGACTTCCTGCAGCACTACTCGGCGGACCATGGCGTGACGCTGCCCGTGCGCTATGACCTGTGCGTGTGCGCCTCCAAGGGCCGCGCCGGCCGCGAGGCCACCGAATTCGAACATTGGCGCCGCCACATGCCGGGCGTCGGCGACGAGACCAAGGACGCCGACCAGCTCGCGCATCCGGTCACCGCGATCAGCGACGACGGCTCGGCTGTCACCCCGGAGACGCTTGATGCGGTGTTCGCGCTCGCCAAGGAGTCCGGCCTGCCGCTCATCGAGCACTGCGAGCACCACGACACGGGCGCGGTGAACGAGGGTCCCGTCTCGCGCAAGCTCGGCGTGCCCGGCATCCCCGAGGACACCGAGCTCAGAATCGTCTCGCGCGACATCGCCAAGGCGCGCGAGACCGGCGTGCACGTGCACTTCCAGCACGTGAGCACCGCCGGCAGCTTCGAGGCGATCCGCGCCGCCAAGGCCGAGGGTCTGCCGGTCACCTGCGAGACCGCGCCCCACTACCTCTCCCTGAGCGACGAGGCGCTGCTCACGTACGGCACGCTCGCCAAGATGAACCCGCCGCTGCGCTCGGAGGAGGACCGCAAGGCCACGTGCGAGGCCGTCGCCGACGGCACCGTCGACCTGCTCGCCACCGACCATGCGCCGCACACCATGGCGGAGAAGGGGCTCGGCTTCCTCGACGCCCCCAACGGCATCATCGGCCTCGAATGCGCGTACGGCGTGTGCCACAAGACCCTCGTCGACGGCGGATACATCTCCGACGAACGCCTCATCGAACTGATGAGCGTCGAACCGATGCGTCTCATGGGCCATGAGGCCACCGACGTGACCGCGCTGCTCGACCGCGAGACCGACGCCTCGCGCGAACCGGACGCCAGGCGCGTGCTCGACTTGGGCGCGGTGAAGGACACGACCGGCATCGGCCTCGTCGTGCTCGACACGTCCCAGGACTGGACCGTCGACCCGGAGGCCTTCCACTCCAAGGCGCGCAACACCCCGTTCGGCGGATGGAAGGTGACCGGACGTCCGCTCGCCACCATCATCGGCGGCGAGATGGTGTTCAGCCGACTGTGACGGGCTTTCCGACAACCACCCCCAGTCACTGCGTGACGGCCCCCGCCAGCGGGGGCCGGGGTGAACGATAAGGACTTCAACGAAAGGAAACGCATGGACCGCTTGATCGACGCCATCGAGGCGACGCAGAACCCGAGCGTCGTCGGACTCGACCCCACCGAGGCGCTCGTGCCGCCGCAGGTGGTCGCGGGACTCGCCGAGGAGGTCAGGGATTCGGTGGACGACCCCGCCGAAGCGCCGGCCGTACAGCTCGCCAGCGCCTTCTACGAGTTCAACCGCACCATCATCGACGCCGTCGCCGGCATCGTCCCCGCCGTCAAGCCGCAGATCGCCATGTACGAGGCGCTCGGCCCCGCCGGCGTCGACGTGTACACGATGACCTGCGACTACGCGGCCAGCCGCGGCCTGTACGTGCTCGCCGACGCCAAGCGCGGCGACATCGGCTCCACGGCCGCCGCCTACGCGCACATGCTCACCGGCGTGGACGGCTTCGACCCATGGAAGGTCGACGCCGTCACCGTCAACCCGTACCTCGGCACCGACGGCATCACCCCGTTCGTCGACGCCGCCAAGGAAAGCGACAAGGACCTGTTCGTGCTCGTGCGCACCTCCAACCCCTCGTCCAGCGAGCTGCAGATGCTTGACCTCGCCGACGGATCGAAGGTGTACGAGCGTGTCGCCGACCTCGTCGAAGGCTGGGGCGCCGACTCGATCGGCACGCACGGCTACTCGCGCGTCGGCGCGGTCGTCGGCGCCACCCACCCCGAGGAGGGCAAGGCGCTGCGCAAGCGCATGCCGCACACGTTCTTCCTCGTGCCCGGCTACGGCGCCCAGGGCGGCACCGCCGCCGACGTGCGCGGCATGTTCGACGCGGACGGCTCCGGCGCCATCGTCAACTCGTCGCGCGGCATCATCGGCGCATGGAAGAAGGACGGACGCTACAACCCGTCCATGTCCGCCGACGACGCGCTCGCGCTCGTCGACGAGACGGCGCGCGACGCGGCCATCCGCATGCGCGACGACCTGCGCGCCGTGCTGTAGCCCCCGGATCCGCAACACCGAAACAGACCGACCACCGACCAACGTAAGGAGCACCATGAGCGCCACCTTCACTCCGACCTATGACGTGGTGAACGAGGCCGTCGCCGCGGGATTCTTCCCGCCGCGCCATCCCGTCGACGTCACCGACGTCACCGAACCCGCGCCGGGCGTCGTCCGGCTGACCTTCCGCGACCCGTACATCGCCGAGCACGCACGCCCCGCGCAGTTCGTGAACATCTTCACCGACGACCCGATGATGCCGATGCCGCGCCCGTTCGGCGTGAGCGAGACGCATGACGACGAGGTGAGCGTCATCTTCGCCGTCGTCGGCAAGGGCACCGCCGGATTCGCACAGCTCAAGGCCGGCGACACGATCCAGGTGCTCGGCCCCCTGGGACGCCCGTTCCATACGAAGACGGCCGCCCACTACGTGCTCGTCGCCGGCGGCCTCGGCGTGCCACCGCTCATCTACACGGCGCAGCGTCTCGCCGACGACCCAGCGACGCGCACCACCGCCGTGTTCGGCTACCGCAACGAGCATTTCGCCGACAAGTTCGTCGAGCCGTACGCCGATACCACCGTGAGCATCGACGAGTCGGAAGGCAACGTCATCACCCTGCTCGACCGGCTCGAAGCCGACGGCGGACTCACCGTCGACGGACTCGACACGGTGATCCTGTCTTGCGGACCGCTGCCGATGATGAAGGCCGTCGCCGCATGGGCCGCGGAACGCGACCTCGCCTGCCAGTTGAGCATGGAGCAGCGCATGGGCTGCGGCTACGGCACCTGCGTGCTGTGCACCGTGGACACCGTGGACGGACGACTCAAGGTGTGCGCCGACGGACCGGTGTTCACCCGCGAACAGCTCGGATGGGGGAAGTGAACATGACCGACGCGAAGCACACGGACCACATCAACCTGTATGAGGCCCACGAGTGGAAGCACTCCACCCAAGTGGCGGGCGTCACCTGGAAGAACCCGGTCGGCACCGCCTCCGGCACCTTCCAGTACGCGGCCGTGCGTTGGTTCTACGACGTGAGCCAGCTGGGAGCCGTTTCCACCAAGGGCTGCTCGCCCGTACCGTGGGAGGGCAACCCGTCGCCGCGCACCGCCGAGGGCCCCGCCTCCAACATCAACGCGGTCGGCCTGCAGAACCCGGGCGTCGACCATTATCTCGAGGACGACCTGCCCAAGCTCAAGAAGGCGGGCGCCACCGTCGTGGCCAACGTGGCCGGACATTGCGACGACGACTATGCGGCCGTCGTCGCCAAGCTCGCCGACTCCGACGCCGACATGCTCGAGATCAACGTGAGCTGCCCGAACGTGACGCACGGCGGCATGAGCGTCGGCACCGATCCGGTCGCGCTCGCCAAGCTCATGGACCGTCTGCGCCCGATGACCGACAAGCCGATGATTATCAAGCTCACGCCGAACGTGACCGACATCACCGTGCCGGCGCGCGCCGCCGTCGAACACGGCGCCGACGCGCTGAGCATGATCAACACGCTGCTCGGCATGCGCATCGACATCCGCACCGGCGAGCCGATTATCGCGAACACGACCGGCGGCGTGTCCGGTCCGGCCGTGCTGCCGATGGGCCTGGTCGCCGTCTACCGCACGCGCACCGTGCTGCCTGACATCCCGATCATCGGCATCGGCGGCATCGACTCCGGCGAGAAGGCGCTCGAATACCTGTATGCGGGCGCGAACGCCGTCGAGGTGGGCGCGGCCGCCCTGTTCGACCCGGTCGCGCCGCTGCGCGTGGCCCGCGAGCTCGACGACCTGCTCGACGACCGTCCCGAACTTGCCGCCAAGCTCGCCGCCGGCGAGACCTGGCGCTGAGCGGCATTGGCCGATTCCGCAACGAAGGAAGGAAAAGACATGACCGACAACGCATCGCTCGACATCCGATTCACGCAGTTCCTGCTTGAATCCAAGGCGCTCAAGTTCGGCGACTTCACGCTGAAGTCCGGACGCAAGTCCCCGTACTTCATCAACGCGGGCGCGTTCGACGACGGCCGCAAGATCGCCACGCTCGGCGCGTTCTACGCCGAGAAGATCGCCGCCGAAATCGAGGCCGGCAACCTGCCGAAGGACATCGACACCGTGTTCGGACCGGCGTACAAGGGCATCCCGCTGGGCGTGTCCACCGCGATCGCCCTCACCTCCGCCCACGGCATGGAGGTCGGCTACACGTTCGACCGCAAGGAGAAGAAGGACCACGGCGACGGCGGCATGATGGTCGGCACCCAGCTGAAGGACGGCATGAAGGTGCTGCTCGTCGACGACGTGATGACCGCCGGCACCGCCGTGCGCGAGGTCATCCCGAAGCTCAAGGCCGAGGCGGACGTCGAGGTCGTGGGCCTCGTGCTGTCCGTCGACCGCATGGAGAAGACCAAGGACTCCGACCTGTCCGCGGTGAAGGCCGTCGAGACCGAGTTCGGCTTCCCGGTGTTCGCCATCGCGAACGTGCGCGAGATCTTCGAGGCGGGACGTTCGATCCTCACCGATTCCGGCGAGCCGTATGTGACCGACGCCATCAAGGCCGCGGCCGACGCGTATCTCGAACAGTACGGCGCGTGACGTTCGGGATATCGAATCGGTGAGGCTCCTGCCGCCCGTGACACCGGGCGGCAGGAGCCTCATTCGTTGCGCGAGACACCCCCTCAGTCCGCTTCGCGGACAGCTCCCCCTCAAGGGGGAGCTGGGAGATGAACGGTCGGAGGGTGAACGGTCACCAGGTGCCGATGGGGGCGGCGGTGGCGTCGAGGACCTGGAGAAGATCGGTGGGGGAGACGCCGACGGAGAAGCCGCGCTTGCCTCCCGAGACGAGGATCGTGTCGAATTGCAGGGCGCTTTCGTCGAGCACCGTCTTGTGATGCGTCTTCTGGCCGAGCGGGGAGATGCCGCCGACGACGTAGCCGGATTCGCGCATCGCGACCTTCGGGTCGGCCATCGCGGCCTTCTTCGCGCCCACCGCGGCGGCGAGGGCCTTGAGATCCATGTGGCCGGACACCGGCACGACGCCCACGACGCGTTCCGAACCCGTGTCCGCCATCAGCGTCTTGAACACCTGATGCTCGTCGAATCCGAGCTTCTTGGCGGCCTCCACACCGTAGCCGTCGTCCATGTGGTCGTTCGAGTGTTCGTATTCGTAGGGCGTGAACGCGACGCCCGCCTTCTCCAACTGCACGGTGGCCGGCGTGGAACCGGCGCCTTTCTCATGCTTCTTTTTCTTCGCCATGGCTCCCATGATACGAAGAAACCCCCGCCGGAAGGGCGGGGGTTTCATTCACCTTATATCAGCGGTGAAGCGATGCGGACGGATCCGCGTGGGCTCACTCGGAGATTTCGGCGAAGTACAGCAGGGTACGGATCATGTTGGAGGTGAAGCCGTACTCGTTGTCGTAGAAGGAGACCGTGCGGGCCAGGGTCACGCCGTCGATGGTGTTGACGTCGGTCTGGGTCGGGTCGAAGACGCCACCGTGGGTGTCGCCGAGGATGTCGGAGGAGACGATGCCCTCATCGTTGTAGCCGTAGTAGTCCGTGTCGGAGAAGGCGGCCTTGAAGGCGGCGTTGATCTCGTCGGCGGTGGTCTCGGTGTTGAGGACGGTGGTCAGCTCGGTGACGGAGCCGTCCGGGACCTGCACGCGCTGGGCGTGGCCCTGCAGCTTGCCGTTGACGGACGGGACGACCTTGCCGATGGCCTTGGCGGCGCCGGTGGAGTGGGCGATCGTGTTGATTCCGGCGGCGCGCAGGTTGCGGCCGGACTTGGTGCCACGCGGGCCGTCCAGCAGCATCTGGGTGCCGGTGTAGGCGTGGATGGTGGTCATGAAGCCGGCCTTGATGCCGAACTTCTCGTCCAGCAGCTTGACCATGGCGGCCATGGAGTTGGTGGTGCAGGAGCCGGCGGACACGATGTTGTCGGAGGCCTTGAGGATGTCGTGGTTCACGCCGAACACGACGGTCGGGGTGACGTCGTCCTTGGCCGGGGCGGAGATCAGGACCTTCTTGGCGCCGGCGTTCAGGTGGGCCTGGGACTTCTCGGCGGAGGTGTAGAAGCCGGTGCACTCGAGCACGAACTCGACGCCGTCGTTCTTGACCCACGGAATGTTGTTGGCGTCCTTCTCGGCGTAGACCTTGTATTCCTTGCCGTCGACGACGATGGAGTCCTCGGTGGCCTTCACGTCGACCGGCGTGCCGTCGTCGTGACGGAAGGTGCCGTGGGTGGAATCGTACTTCAGCAGGTAGGCCAGCGTGGCCGGAGTGGTCAGATCGTTGATGGCGGCAACTTCGATGTCGCCGGCCTGGCCGCCGCGAGCCTGGAGCTCGAAGATGCGACGGAAGGCGAGACGACCGATGCGACCGAAGCCGTTGATACCAATCTTAACTGTCATGTAATTCTCCCTTGTAGGGTGACGCCGGCACGCTGGGCACGCCGGAGCCATTGTTTACCAACATCGACCACTCTAGTGCGTCGTCTGTACGAAACGCAACGTCTTCCATCGTGTTTCAGCCGAAAATCCCGAAAATTCCGTGAGCGTTCACATGAGTGGTATCAGGGCGGCCGGACGCCGGCGGCGAAAGCACGGCGCGGGCGTCGTCAGCCCCGCAGCAGCGGCGAGACGCGCGTGTCCAGCGCGCCCAGATCGCCGCCGAACGGATGCCGCCGCGTCACGCGCGGCATCGGCGCCTCGGCGGGGAAGGTGACGACGAGCGTGCCCTCGCGCACGCCCACCGAGGCGGGCACGCCCGGACGGAACTCGTTGCTCACGCCCTGCACCGCGTCGGACGTGAGCGTGCCGTCGAGCATCTCGTATTTGAGTCCCGGCTCGTCCACGCCCCGCGAGACGTCGGAATGCGAGAACACCGACACCATGCGCCCGGCCGCCACGTCGTTCGCCGGGAAGTCGAGCCGCGCGTCGCAGATCGCCGTCACGACCGTGCCGTCGCCGTGCAGGAACCCGATGCCGCCATGATGCGCGACGAGCGCCATCAGCCGGATCGCGGAGAGCGTATGGTCGATGCGCCCGCCCAGCGCGCCGTACACGTGGAACGTGCGGCAGCCGCGCGACCACGCCACCTTCAACGCGCTCAGCAGATCCGGATCGTCCTTGAGCGGCGGCAGCGCGATCGTGCCCGCACCGGCCGCGGGGCGATCGCCTTCGAGCGAATCGAAATCGCCGACCACCACGTCCGGCGTCACGCCGGCCCCGCGCGCATGGTCGAGCCCGCCGTCCGCCGCGACGACGAACGCGCCGTCCGGCACGACGATCGGACGATAGTCCGGCGAGGCGTAATATTCGCCCGCCGCGAACACGACGCACACGCGTCCCTCGATATCCGCACACATACCGGTCCAGTGTACGCGAGACGCGTTAGTGTTCGTCCCATGGCAGTGAAAACAGCGGCGAGCGAGCGGCCGATCCTCAGATCCAAGACGTTCCTGTACGTCACCGAGTTCTTCTCCGGCATGGCCGTGATGGCCGCCGAGCTCGGCGCGTCGCGCCTGCTCGCGCCCTACTTCTCCAGCTCGCAGATCGTGTGGACCATCATCATCGGCACCATCATGATCGCGCTCGCCCTGGGCGCCGTGTTCGGCGGCAGGTGGGCCGACCGCGACCCGGATCCGGACAAGCTGTACCTGCGCATCATGGCCGCCGCCGTGTGGATCTCGCTCATCCCGCTCGTCGGCAAATACGTGGTCCTCCTCGTCTCCGGGCTGCTCATCGTGACCGTCTCCACGAACTTCCTCGTCATCGCCGCGTTCGCCAGCTGCATGGTCGTCTTCGTGCCGCCGCTGTTCCTGCTCGGCACCGTCACCGCCGGACTCAACAAGTTCGCCACCGACTCGCTCGACGACAACGCGTCCGTCGTGGGGCGTCTGTCCGCATGCAACACGATCGGTTCGATCCTCGGCACGTTCCTGCCCACGTTCGTCACCATTCCCGCCGTCGGCACGTTCGTCACGTTCCTCGTCTTCTCCGGACTGCTGCTCGCCATCCCGATCGTCTACTTCGTCTCGATGCGGGCGAGACGCGTCGCCTGCGCCGTCTCGGCCGTCGTGTTCGCCGTCTCCGCCGTGCTCTCGCCGATGAGCGGATTCGCGTTCTGGGAGGACTCCTCGACGCTCGCCTACGAGGGCGAGTCCATCTACAACTACCTGCAGGTGAAGAACCTGCCCGACCGGACCATCCTGTCCACCAACGTGCTGTTCGGCGTGCAGTCCGTCACGATGAAGGACCGGGGGCTCACGGGCATGTACTACGACACCGCCCTCGCCGCGCCCGCGCTCGCCGACCACGCGCGCTCCGCGCTCGTCCTCGGCATGGGCACCGGCACCTACGCGCGGCAGCTGAGGCGTTACTATCCGAAGATAAAGGTGCAGGGCGTCGAGATCGACGCGAAGATCACGCGCCTGGCCGGCGAATACTTCGACGAGCCGGACGACGTGCCCGTCGCCACCTACGACGGACGCGCGTGGCTCGCCGCGTCCCGGGAGCGGTACGACGTGATCATGGTCGACGCGTACCAGGACATCACCATCCCGTTCCAGATGAGCTCCGACGAGTTCTTCACGATGGTCAGGAACCATCTCAATCCCGGCGGCGTGATGGTCGTCAACATGAACATGGTCTCCGACGGACGCGGCTCCATCAACGAGGCGCTCCAGACCACCATCGCCAACGTGTTCGACGGTGCGTGCCGCATCGGCACGACCTACACGGCCGACGTGCCCGGCACCACCAACCGCGAGCTGTTCGCCAAGGCGCCCACCGCCGCCGAACTGAAACGCTACGACGGATGCAGCGACTCGTGGCGGCGCACCGGCGGCATCGCCACCGTCCCCGAACCGGTCGGCAGCGGCATGCGCGACGACGTGAAGGCGACGGCGCTCCGTGCCGCGGCATGGGAGCGCACGCACGACGGCGCGCTCGCCGCGTACATGAGCGAGGTCGCCTCGCGCATGACGCCGGTGCGCGACCCGTCGACCGGCTCCGGCGACCGGTCGCTGATCCTCACCGACGACCACGCGCCCGTCGAACTGCTCGGCATGCGGGCGATCGACAACATCATCGCCGAACAGGCGGGGCCGTACCGCGACATCCTGAGGAAGGAGGGCGTCGGCGGACTGCTGCGCGAGATGCGGTGAGGCGTCCCCGTCCGCCCGCGACACGCAGGGCGGCGATGTCCGGGGGTGTGGTAGACTCTCCATTTGGCTTGAGAAATCAAGAAAGCGGGGCAACCCCACCTGGAAGCCTTTCACGGCCTCGGGTCCACGGCAATGGCCGGCGCATCCTCGGGTGATGCGCGAGCGACGTCAGGAACGTCCGATGTGATGCAACGCGTGTGTATGCGATGCCATGTCGTCATGCCATGGAATCGAGACGGTATGAGGTCTTACGGATGGGCTCCGCTACGGAAATCAGAGGATTGGAGTCATCATCAGCGACGAACCACGCATTAACGACGAGATTCGCGTCTCGCAGGTGCGCCTGATCGGCCCGAACGGCGAACAGGTGGGAGTCATCGCGACCTCGGTCGCCCTCAACCTGGCGAAGGAAGCGAACCTCGATCTCGTCGAGGTGGCGCCCAACGCGAAGCCTCCGGTCGCCAAGCTCATCGATTACGGCAAGTTCAAGTACAACGAGAAGATCAAGGCCCGCGAGGCCCGCCGCAATCAGAACACGGCCGAGATCAAGGAGATCCGCTTCCGCCTCAAGATCGACGACCACGACTTCGACGTGAAGAAGGGCCATGTGGTCCGCTTCCTCAACGGCGGAGACAAGGTCAAGGTCACCATCATGCTGCGCGGCCGTGAGCAGTCCCGCCCGATCGGCGGCGTGGAACTGCTGCAGCGTCTCGCCGCCGAGGTGGAGGAGTACGGCACCGTCGAGTCCAAGCCCAAGCAGGAGGGCCGCAACATCATCATGACGCTTGCGCCCAAGGGCAAGAAGGTGCACACCCAGTCCGAGCAGCGACGCCGCGGCGCCGAATCCCGCGCCGAGCGCCAGGCCCGACAGGCCGCGCGTCTCGCCGCCAAGCAGGAGGCGCAGGCGCAGGCCGCCGCGGAGGCGAAGGCCTCGGTCTCCGCCACGACTTCCAAGAAGCACACCAACAAGGAGGGCAGCAATGCCGAAGATGAAAACTAATTCCGCCGCTTCCAAGCGCGTCCGCCGCACCGGCACCGGCAAGCTGATGGCGGCCGGCAGCGCCATGCGCCACAACCTCGAGCACAAGTCCGCCCGCCAGCGCCGCGCGCTGAAGGCCGACGAGGTTCTGCCCACGCCGCAGACCAAGAAGCTCAACCGCCTCCTGGGCGCCCGCTGAGCCTGACCAGAGACAAGACCTGCAAACTTCAGAAAGCTGAGGAAATAGAAATATGGCACGTGTCAAGCGCGCAGTGAACGCCCACAAGAAGCGTCGCGTCGTTCTCGAGAGGGCCTCCGGCTACCGCGGCCAGCGCTCCCGTCTGTACCGCAAGGCCAAGGAGCAGCTGCTCCACTCCTTCAACTACAACTTCCGCGACCGCAAGGCCCGCAAGGGTGACTTCCGCAAGCTGTGGATCCAGCGCATCAACGCCGCCGTCCGCGCCGAGGGCATTACCTACAACCGCTTCATCCAGGGCCTGCACCTCGCCGGCATCGAGCTGGATCGTCGCGCCCTCGCCGAGCTCGCCATCTCCGACGCCGACGCCTTCAAGGCCATCGTCGAGGCCGCCAAGGCCGCCCTTCCGGAGGACGTGAACGCCCCGAAGGCCGCCTGATTCCGCTGACGCGAATCCTGATCGAAGACCCCGCACGCGCGGGGTCTTCGTGTTTGTGACGGGATGCCGCACGGCATCGCCGATATGATCGGACGATACGGGGGTACGGGAGGAGCATCGTGACCGACGGAAACGACGGATTCGGAAGGCTGCTGGAGCAGTTCTCCGCGCATATCGACGTGGAACGCGGGCTCGCGAAGGCGACGGTCGCCGCATACTCGTCGGACCTTGCGCGCTACGTCGCGTTCCTGCGCTCGCGCGGCGTGACGGACCTGCGCGGCGTCACGCGGTACGACGTGGAGGACTTCGTCGCCGCATTGGACGCGGACGGCGAATCCGCGCGTTCGAAGGCGCGCCGTCTCGCCGCCGTGCACGAGCTCCACCGGTTCGCGCTCGGCCGGCATGAGGTCGGCGAGGACGTCTCCGCGGACGTGAAGGCGCCGAAGGGGACCTCCACGCTGCCGGACGTGCTCACCGTGGACGAGGTGGCGCGTCTGCTCGACGCGGTGCCGACCGCCGGCGACGACCCGGTCATGCTGCGCGACAAGGCGCTGCTCGAATTCATGTACGCGACCGGATGCCGCGTCTCCGAAGCGGTGGGCCTGAACCTCGACGACATCGACCTGGCGGACCAGCATGTGGCACGTCTCATGGGCAAAGGCTCCAAGCAGCGGCTCGTGCCGGTCGGCGGCTACGCGTGCACGGCGATGACGCGCTACCTCGACCTCGGCCGGCCCGCGTTGGAGGCGCGCGACCGTTCCGGCAGGCCCGAGAGACGGGCCGTGTTCCTCAACAAACGGGGGAGGCGTCTGTCGCGCCAATCCGTGTGGGAGGTCGTCAAGGCGTCCGGGGAGCGCGCGCACATCACGCGTCCGCTGCACCCGCACACGCTGCGCCACTCGTTCGCCACGCATCTCATCCAGGGCGGCGCGGACGTGCGCACCGTGCAGGAGCTGCTCGGCCACGCCTCCGTCACCACCACGCAGATCTACACCCACGTGAGTCCGGAGAACCTCATCGAGACGTATCTGACCGCGCATCCCCGCGCGCGATGAGCCGGATTGGCGCACCAATGATGATAAGGTAAACCATATGCCTACCGATATGCTTGGACGCGAGTATGAGACCTTTCCCGCCCCCGGACCGTTGCGGCAGCACGGCCCGGCGAGGGTCATCGCCATGTGCAACCAGAAGGGCGGCGTAGGCAAGACCACCAGCTCCATCTCCATCGCCGGCGCGCTGAGCCAGTACGGGCGCAAATGCCTCATCGTCGACTTCGACCCGCAGGGCGCCGCCACCGTGGGCCTCGGCATCAACGCGAACACCGTCGAGAAGACCATCTACAACGCGCTGTTCGACTTCCGCATGGACGTGCACGAGGTGGTGCGCCATACCGCCTTCGAGAACCTCGACATCATCCCGGCGAACATCGACCTGTCCGCCGCCGAGGTGCAGCTCGTCACCGAGGTGGGGCGCGAGCAGATCCTCGCCCAGGTGCTGAAGCCCCTGCGCGACGAATACGACGTGATCATCATCGACTGCCAGCCGTCGCTCGGCCTGCTCACCGTGAACGCGCTGACCGCCGCGGACGGCGTCATCATCCCGGTGGCCGCCGAGTTCTTCGCGCTGCGCGGCGTCGCCCTGCTCATGCAGTCCATCGAGAAGGTGCAGAGCCGCATCAACCCCTCGCTCAAGGTGTACGGCGTGCTCATCACGATGTTCACGCGCACCCTCCACTGCGAGGAGGTCATGCAGCGCATCTACGAGGCGTTCCAGGACAAGGTGTTCCACACCGTCATCTCCCGCTCCATCAAACTGCCCGACTCGACCGTGGCGGCCGCGCCGATCACGATCTTCGCGCCGCAGCACAAGACCAGCAAGGAGTATCGCGAGGTCGCCCGCGAACTCGTCGCCAACGGGGTCATCGCCTGAATGGACGATATGCGCACCACCGCGGCGGCGTCGGATCCGGCCGCGGCGGGGGAGCCGGCCGCGTCGTCGTCGCCCGCCGGTTTCACCGTGAACCTCGACGTGTACTCCGGCCCGTTCGACGTGCTGCTCGGCATGGTCGCCAACCGTCGGCTCGAACTGACCGAGGTGTCCCTCTCCGCGATCACCGAGGAGTTCCTCGCCTACGTGCGCGGGCTCGACTTCGCCGCGAACATGGACGAGGCGAGCTCGTTCCTCGACGTCGCGTCGATCCTCGTCGAGGCGAAGAGCGCGGCGCTGCTGCCCGCCGACCTGTCCGGCGAACGCGACGAGCTCGGCATGGAGGCGCTGCGCGAACGCGACCTGCTGTTCGCCAGACTCCTGCAGTACCGGGCGTTCAAACAGGCGGCCGGTGACTTCCGCACGCGTATCGCCGCGAACGCGGGTCGGTTCCCGCATCCCGGGGAATTGGACGAGTCGGTCACGGCCATGCTGCCCGAACTCGTATGGACGGTCGGCGCCGACGACCTCGCATCGATCGCCGCACGCGTGTTCGCCGACATGCCGGCGACGACGGTGAGCACGCGCCAGCTGCACGTGCCGTTGGTCGACCTGGAGGCGCAGGCCGCGCTCGTCCGGGACAGGCTGCGCGCGTTGGGCGAGGACGGCTCGATGACCTTCGCCGAACTCGTAGCCGATGCGGACGGGCGCGCGGAGGTCGTGGGACGTTTTCTCGCCGTTCTCATGTTCTTCAAACAGGGTTCCGTGCAGTTCCGTCAGGCCGGACCATATGAGGCGCTTCATCTGAGATGGATGCCGGACCAGCCCTCGTTCGCGGACGAGGGTACGGACGGCGCCGTGGTGCTCAAGGACGTGGATGCCGTATCAATCGACGAAAGGGATTTCGCATGAACGTGGAGGAGTTTCCAGGCGGATTGAAGGCGTGCCTGGAGGCGATGCTCATGGTCGCCGACGAGCCGTTGACGCCGGCCGATGCGGCGCGCGTGCTCGGCGTGGACGAGGAGACGGTGAACGACGCGTTGGAACGTCTGCGAGACGCCTACGAAGTGGCGGAACGGGGGTTCGAACTGCGCCGCACCGCACGAGGATGGCGGTTCGCGAGCCGCGCCGTGTACGAGCCGGTCGTCTCCGCGTTCGTGACCGACGGCCAGACCGCGCGCCTCGGTCAGGCCGCGTTGGAGGCGCTCGCCGTGATCGCCTACCGGCAGCCGGTCACGCGTGCGCAGATCTCCGCGATTCGCGGCGTCAACTCGGATGGTGTGATTCGCTCGCTCATCGTGCGCGGACTGGTACGCAGCCAGGGGGTCGATGCCGAATCCCGGGCCACGTTGCTCGTCACCACCGACCTGTTCCTCGAGAAGATGGGGTTCGATTCGCTCGACGACCTGCCCGAGCTCGCCCCGTTCCTGCCTGATTCGGTCGGCGAGGTCACCGCCGACGCCAGCGGCATCCACCTGTAGCACTACTTATAGTCGGTTTGACTATAAGTAGTGCTATGCTGATGCACCGTCAACGAAAACCATAATCGGACGGAAGTGGACGATGGGCATCGGCAATGTCTCCGAACGACGGCTCGCGCCGCCGCAGGTCGGCGTATCCGTCGTGATCCTGGCCCTGGGCGAGGATTCGACGGGGCGCAGTCGCCTGTGGCTGCCGCTCGTGCGACGCGTGCGTCAGCCGTTCCTCGGAGCATGGGCGTTGCCCGGCGGCGGTCTGACCGCCAACCGGTCACTCGAACAGTCGGCATACGCCGCGCTCGAATCGACCACCACGCTGCACCCGCGGTATCTGGAACAGCTGTACACGTTCGGCGACCTCGGCCGATCCCATGGGGGATTGCCGATGGTGTCCATTGTCTACTGGGCGCTCGTCGGCACCGCGGAGGCGAAGGACTTCGTCGAAGCCGACAACGTCCGCTGGTTCCCCGAGAACGACCTGCCCGAGCTCGCCTTCGACCACAAGGCGATCATCGATTACGCGCTATGGCGGTTGCGCACCAGGATCGCCTACCCGGATGTGGCCGCGCGCCTCGTCGGCGAGACGTTCACGCTCAGCCAACTGCACGACGTCGTCGAGGCCGTTACCGGAGAACCGGTCGACCTCGCCAACTTCCGCCGCCGCATCCTCGCCTCCGGCGAGCTCGAAGACACCGGCGTCAAGCAACGCGTCGGCAATCACCGGCCAGCCGCCGTCTACCGGTACGTGGCCGCCGCCTCCACGTCATGGAATCCGTATGACTGGCTGAAGGCCGACGAAGGCCGCACGGACGGTGAACACCCGGACACGACCGGTACGATCCCCGGACCTGATCCGCCGCCCGCCTCCGTGGATGACGATCCGATGTCCGCGCTCGCGCGTTGAGACGGATTCCGCCCTCCTTCTTTTCCGCAATCATCACCTCCGCTTTCGAACCCCGACGCAAACCGCGCGCCCGGGGAGGCGAAGCATACCCAAAAAAGGAACGAACATGACCGCAACATTCACCGCGCCCTCCGTCGACGAGATCATCGCGCGTCTCGGCGCGCAAAGCACCTGCGACGCGGGACTCACCCTCGACCCGTGGCACTTCGACACCACCCGCCCCAGCTACGGCCCCGGCGCCTCCATGCTTGACCGCCTGCCGAAGAACGCGCCTCGCCAACAGGTGCTGCCCGATGAGTACCGCAACGCCTCCGACGAGGAGCTCCAGCAGCGCATCCGCGACGCGAAGCGCCGCCTCGGCTCCAAGCTGCTCATCCTTGGCCACTTCTACCAGCGCGACGAGATCATCGAGCACGCCGACTTCGTCGGCGACTCCTTCCAACTCGCCAAAAACGCGACCGAACGCCCCGACGCCGACCACATCGTGTTCTGCGGCGTGCACTTCATGGCCGAGACCGCCGACATCCTCTCCACGCCCGAACAGACAGTGACCCTGCCGAACCTGTCCGCCGGATGCTCGATGGCCGACATGGCCAACATCGACCAGGTCGAGGAGGCGTGGGAGCAGCTCGGCGAGATCTGCGGCACCAAGCCGGACGTCGACGGCCTGCAGCCGATCGTCCCCGTCACCTACATGAACTCGTCCGCCGCCCTGAAAGCGTTCTGCGGCCGTCACGGCGGCATCGTATGCACCTCGTCCAACGCGCACGCCGTGCTCGAATGGGCGTTCGCCCGCGGCCGCCGCGTCCTGTTCTTCCCCGACCAGCATCTCGGACGCAACACGGCGCGCGCCATGGGCGTCCCGCTGAGCGAGATGCCCCTGTGGGACCCGTTCAAGGCGCAGGGCGGCGCGGCCGACCCCGCCGACTACGCGAACGCGAGGATGATCCTGTGGAAGGGCTTCTGCTCCGTGCACCAGCGTTTCACCGTCGAGCAGATCGAACGCGCCCGTAAAGCGTACCCGGGCGTCAAGGTCATCGTGCATCCCGAATGCTCGATGCAGGTCGTCGACGCCGCCGACGGCACCGGCTCCACCGCGTACATCGTCAAGGAGATCGAGAACGCGCCCGCCGGCTCCGCCATCGCCGTCGGCACCGAGATCAACCTCGTCAACCGCCTCGCCGCCCAGCACCCCGACAAGACCGTGTTCTGCCTCGACCCGGTCGTCTGCCCCTGCTCCACCATGTATCGCATCCACCCCGCCTACCTCGCATGGGCCCTGGAGAACCTCGAGAAGGGCAACGTCGTCAACCGCATCACCGTGGACGAAGGCACCGCCCGCGAGGCCAAGGTCGCGCTCGAACGCATGCTGCGCGTCCACCCGTGAACGACACGCAAGAATCAAGGCAACCGCAATGAACGACACCGACATCATCGTCATCGGCGCGGGCGTGGCCGGACTGTCCGCCGCGCTCGCCGTGGCGGGCGAAGACCATGACGTGACGCTCGTCACCAAGACCGAACTCGTCGAATCGAACACCTACCACGCCCAGGGCGGTATCGCCGCGGCCATCTTCGCCGACGACGACCCGAAACTGCACGCCGCCGACACCATCGCAGCCGGACACGGCTTGTGCGACCCGAAGGCCGTCGACATCCTCACGCGCGAAGGCGCCGACCGCGTACGCGAATTCGCCGCAGCCGGCGTGCGCTTCGACCGCGACGCGCACGGCCGCATGCTGCGCGGGCTCGAGGCCGCGCACTCGCGCGCCCGCGTCGTGCACGCCGGGGGAGACGCCACCGGACGCATCCTCGAACTCGACGTGTCCGCCATGGTGCGTGCGAACCCGCGCATCCACATCGTCGAACACGCGTTCCTCAAAGACCTCGTCGTGCGTGACGGCCGCATCGCCGGCGTCCGACTGCTCGAGGACGGGCGGGACGTCACCCTGCCCTCCGGTCGAGTGATTCTCGCCACCGGCGGCGCGGGACGCATGTACCCGTACACCACGAACCCGATCGTCGCCACCGCCGACGGACTCGCCGCCGCATGGCGCGCGGGAGCACAGGTCGCCGACCTCGAGTTCTACCAGTTCCATCCCACGGCGATGGCCGTCGGCGAGCATTTCCTCGTCTCCGAAGCCGTGCGCGGCGAAGGCGCCATCCTGCTCGACGAACACGGGCGCCGCTACATGAAGGACGTGGACCCACGCGCCGAACTCGCGCCGCGCGACGTCGTCGCCCGCGAGAACTTCCGCGTCATGCAGGCCCAGGGCGGCAGGCCCGTCATGCTCGACGTCTCCCCGATGCGCGCCGAACACCCCGACCTCGCCGCGTTCCTCGCCAAACGCTTCCCGACCATCGACGCGTACACGCGCTCGCTCGGCTACGACTGGAGCAAGGAGCCCATCCCCGTCGCTCCGGCCGCGCACTACTACATGGGCGGCATCCGCACCGACCTCGACGCGCGCGCCTCCATCCCCGGACTCTACGCGGCCGGCGAATGCGCGCGCACCGGCGTCATGGGCTCGAACCGACTCGCCTCCAACTCGCTGCTCGAAGGACTCGTCTACGGCCGCCGCGCCGGACTCGCCGCCGTGCACGACACGGACGACGCGACGTGGGACCCGCAGCCGCTGCTCGACTCCGCGACCGGCGAGGTCTTCGACGAGCCGCCGGTCGCGCTCGCCGCGCCCGCCGCCGGCCCCGACATCGACACCGACGACCGCGCGGACGCCGGGGACGCATGGGACCGCACGCGCATCCAGAACACGATGTGGCATGGCGTCGGCGTGCTGCGCGACGCCAGCGGACTCACGCACGCCGTCGACGAGCTCGGCGCCGGACTCGCCGCGGCGGACGCGCACGCGGCGACGGCCCCGACCGCCGGCGATGCCGACGTGACCGCGCTCGAGAACCGCGACATGCTCACCGTCGGATACGTGGCCGCGACCGCCGCACTCGCCCGCACCGAATCGCGCGGCGCGCACGCCCGCACCGACTTCCCCGAACCCCGCGACGAGTGGGCGCACTCCGTCGCCTACGTCAGGCGATAAGCCGATAAGCGATAAGGAGCCTCATGCTCACGCAACAGACCATCCACGCCGCCGTCGAAGCGGCGCTCGCCGAGGACGCACCCTATGGTGACGTGACCTGCGAGACCACCATCCCCGCCGACGAGACCGGTGCCGCCCGGCTCGTCGCACGCGAGGAGGGCGTGATGAGCGGCATCGACGTGTTCGCCGCCGCCTTCACCACGCTCGACCCGACCGTGACTGTCGAACCCGCCATCCGCGACGGCGAGAGCTTTAAGGCCGGGCAGGCGCTCGCCGTCGTCTCCGGCTCCGTGCGCAGCCTCCTGACCGCGGAACGCGTCGCCTTGAACTTCACGCAGCGCATGAGCGGCATCGCCACGATGACCGCTTCATTCGTCGCCGCCGTGGACGCGATCTACGAGGATGGATACATGGGATCCGGCGGGACGGACGCCGGGGTGACCCGTCCACGCCGCTACGCGCGCACGCGCATCGTCGACACACGCAAGACCACGCCCGGACTGCGACCGTTCGAGAAACACGCGGTCGTCTGCGGCGGTGGGCACAACCATCGCTACGGTCTGTCCGACGCGGTCATGCTCAAGGACAACCATCTCGCCGCGCTCGCCGCCCGCGGCATCGACCTCGCCGGCGCGATCCGTCACGTGCGCGAACAGGTGGGGCACACCACGCACATCGAGGTGGAGGTCGACCGGCCCGACCAGATTCCCGCCGTGCTGGACGGCGGTGCCGACACCATCATGCTCGACAACTTCACGCTCGACGACACGCGCCGCGGCGTCGAGGCGATCGACGGGCGCGCCATCGTCGAGGCGAGCGGCAACATGACGCTCGAACGCGTCGCCGCCGTCGCCGCCACCGGCGTGGACGTGATCTCCGTCGGCGCGCTCACCCACTCCGTGCGTTCCATCGACCTCGGACTGGACTGGCTGCGATGAACGGGACGGAACAGATGGACGGCGGTGCCGCGACACGGGAACCCGGTGAACTCTACCTCGACGCGGCCGCCACCGAACCGGTCGGCCCGGACGTCATCGCCGCGATGACCCCGTTCCTCACCGACGCATACGCGAACCCGGCAAGCGTGCACCAGCCCGGCAAGACCGCCGCCCGCGCCCTCGACGCGGCCCGCGCCTCCTTCGCCGCCGGCCTCGGCGCCAAACCGGACGATGTGATCTTCACATCCGGCGGCACCGAATCCGACAACCTCGCCGTCAAAGGCATCGCCATGGCGAGGATGGGACGGCTGGGAGAGCACCCGCGCATCGTCATCTCATCAATCGAGCATCCGGCCGTCTCCGCGTCCGCCGACTGGCTCGCACGCTGGTTCGGCTTCGACGTCGTGCGCATCCCCGTCGACCACGAGGCCCACTTCGACCTCGACGCGCTCGGACGGGCGCTCGACGGCGAGGCGGGGAGACGGACCGCGCTCGTCAGCGTCATGCTCGCCAACAACGAGGTCGGCACCGTCGAACCCGTGGAGAAGATCGTGGCGATCGCACACGCGCACGACGTGCCCGTGCACGTCGACGCCGTGCAGGCCGCAGGACTCATCCCCATCCGCATGCGCGACTGGGACGTGGACGCGCTGAGCGTCTCCGGGCACAAGTTCGGCGCGCCCAAAGGACTCGGCGCGCTGCTCGTGCGCGGGCGCACCCCCATCGAACCGGTGCTCTCCGGCGGCGGACAGGAACGCGGTCTGCGCTCCGGCACGCAGAACGTGGCCGGCGCGGTCGCGCTCGCCATCGCCTTGGATTCGTCGAACCGGCGCATGGCCGCCCGTTATCGGGAGCTCGTCGCCTCGCGGGACATGCTCATCGACGCGGTGCGGCGGGTCGTGCCGCGGGCCGAACTCACCGGAGACCCGGAACGACGGTTGCCCGGGCATGCGTCGTTCATTTTCCCCGGCGTGACCGGCGAGGCGCTGCTCGTCGACCTGGACGCGCGCGGCATCGCCGCCTCGTCCGGCTCCGCATGTGCGATCGGACGGCATGAGATTCCCGCCACGCTGCTCGCCATGGGATTCGAGCCCTCCGTCGCGAAGACCGCGCTGCGCATGACGTTCCGTGAACCGCTCACCCGCGAGGAGGTCGAACGGATCTCGCTCGCGTTGGAGGAATCGTACACGGAGCTCACCCGGCGGTGACGCCCGGCACGTGCGGTTGTACAGTAGGGGCCATGGCGACGGTGCGGGAGCGGCAACCGGTGCTCGCCGTCCGCCGGCGAGGAGGTCTCCATGGGCAATGTGATCGATGATCTGCGGACGCGGTTCGTCACGTTCGACGAGGATCCGTTCAACGAGGTGGACAGTCTGGTGCTCTCGCAGCTGTCGTATGCGCGCATGCCCGGCAACGTGCCGCGATGGGACGGCGGCGATGCCGATGACGCCGGTGGCGATGATGCCGATAGCGCGGCCATCCCCATGGTTCCTGTCCGTGACCTGCTGCGCGCGGAACGCTATGACGCCATGTTCGGGCGCGTATGGTCGCCGCAGTTGAACGTCGACCTGTTGCGGGCCATGTGCGAGAACCCGCGTTGGCGGGCGTTGCGCGTAGGCGCGTATGTGGATGAGTTCGATGCGGCATCCACCAAACAGTTCTCGGCGTGCGTGTTCGACGTGGGCGACGGCGCGCTCTACGTCGCATTTCGCGGCACCGACAGTTCGATCGTCGGCTGGAAAGAGGACTTCACGATGGCGTTCCGCCGGCCGGTCGCCTCGCAATCCGCGGCCGTGCGGTATCTCGCCGACGTGGCTTGCCGGTGGGACGGCCCGCTGATGGTGGGAGGGCATTCCAAGGGCGGCAACCTCGCGGTGTATGCGGCCGCCTCGATGCCGGACGACGTCGCGTCGCGCGTCACGGCCGTGTACTCGCATGACGGCCCGGGGTTCGACGAGGCGTTTCTGGAATCGCCGGAATACCGGCGCATATCGGCCAAGGTGCACAAGTCCGTGCCGGAATCGTCGGTCATCGGCATGCTGTTCGAACAGCGTGAGCAAGCCGCGGCGGGCTATGAGGTGGTGACGAGCGACGGGCTCGGCATCATGCAGCACTTCGCCTTGAACTGGCAGGTGAGGGACGGCCGGTTCGTGCACGCGGACGGCCTTACGGGCGGGGCTCGCTACGCGGCCCGCACGCTGAACGACTGGATGGCGCGGTACGACGACGAACGGCGGCGGCTGTTCATCGAAGGTCTGTTCGCCATCCTCGAGGCGGGCGGATACCCTACGTTCGGTGAGCTCACCGCGCATTGGGCGCAATCGTTGCCGGCGATGCTCGTGGCGGCCCGCGGCATCGACGCCGGGGACCGCGGGGTGATGGTCGAAGTGCTCAAAGGGTTCGCGGCGACCGCGGCCACGTCGGTCATCCCCGGAGGCGATCGACGGGAGTAGGGTGGGGAACACGTATTGCTGGTGACGCATGGGCGGCGTGCCTGAACCCGTGCGGTGCAGTGTGATCGAGCCGTTTCCCGCATGAACGAGGAATGCCTTGCGCATGGCGAAAAGCCGTGCGCAAGGCATTCCTCATATCGGCGTCCGAGTGGTGTCTGCCATCGGGTGCTTCCTGAATGCGTTCAGTCGATGAGCTTGTAGCCGTGGTCGGCGACGACGCTCTTGAGCTTCTCGAGATAGGTTTCGGCGGCCTTGGAGAGCTTGGCGCGCTCGTTGGTGATCCAGCCGACGAGCATCGTCTCGTCCGAGTCGAGCGGGACGGTGCAGATCTTCTCGTTGTTGAGGTCGCCGTTGTCGATGCCCGTGCACACCGTGTAGCCGTTGAGGCCGATGATGAAGTTGAGGATCGTGGCGCGGTCGGTCACGTTGATCTGCTTGGGGGAGTAGTCCGGCCAGACGGCCTCCTCGGCGAAGAAGAAGGAGCCGTCCTCTCCCTGCTCGTACTGGATGAACGGGTAGGGCTTCAAGTCCTTCATCGTGACCATCTTCTTCGAAGCGAGCGGGTTCGTGCGCGCCAGGAACACGTGCAGCGGCGCGCGGAACAGCGCGTGGAACTCGAGGTGCTTCTCGCGCAGCAGCTTGCCGATGACGTCCTTGTTGAAGTCGGACAGGTAGATGATGCCGACGTCGGAGCGCATGTTCGCCACCGAGTCGATGATGTCGCGCGTGCGCGTCTCGCGGATCGTGAACTCGTATTCGTCGGAGTGGATGGAGTCGATCATCTCGACGAACGCCTCGACCGCGAACATGTAGTGCTGCGTGGACACGGTGCACAGCTGCTTGCGCGGCTTCGCGTTCTTGTAACGCTCCTCGAGCAGCGACGCCTGGTCGAGGACCTGGCGTGCGTAGGTGAGGAACTCAGCGCCGTCGACCGTCAGGGCGATGCCCTGCGAGGAGCGGGTGAAGATCTCGATGCCGAGTTCCTTCTCCAATTCCTTGACGGAGGAGCTCAGGGCCGGCTGCGAGACATAGAGCTCGTGTGAGGCCTCGTTCATAGAACCGCATTCGACGATCTTGACGATGTATTTGAGTTGCAGAAGCGTCATAAATATCAGTTATAGCAGTGGGGATGGTCGAAGGGTGAGGTTATAGCCGGTCGCTTCCACGCCGGTGGACGCCATGTGAGACATCGGACACGCGTCCGACTTCGCGGCTCCGCACGCCCGGCCGGGGCGCGTCGAGCCGCTACAGACGCACGCCGAGCGCGGCGAGGGAGTCGCGGGCGGCCACGGCGCCGGAGAACAGCAGGCCATGGATGCCGACCTCCTTCGCGCCGGCCACGTTCTTCGCGGTGTCGTCGAAGAACACGCAGCGCTGCGCCTCAAGACCGAAGCGGGAGAGCGCCAGCTCGTAGATGTCCGCGTTCGGCTTGTGCATCTTCTCCACGCCCGAGACGACGGTGCCGTCCAGCAGGTCGTCCAGCACAGGGTATTTGTCGAAGGCGATGTGGATCGTTTCGTGCGACCAGTTCGTCAGCCCCCACACGCCGTAGCCGTGGGATTTCAGATCGCGCAGCAGCTGCTCCATGCCCGGCAGCATGCGCGGCAGCGCGTCGCCGTAGTGTTCGATGTAGTACCTGAAGATCAGTGCGATGTCCTCGCCCTGCTCGCGGACCACATCCGGATAGATGCGGGCGAAGTCCTCGCCGGCGTCCATGCGGTCCTCGTAGCGGAAGAAACCGTGCGGGTCGTCGTCGGCGCAGATCGCGTCCACCACATCGTCGGGGAAGCGCCCCGCCAGACAGGCGCGCGTGCTCCAGTCGAACAGCACGCCGCAGAAGTCGAAGATCACGTCGGTGATGGGGGAGTCGTGCATGGCGTCTCCTTGATTGATATATAAGGTATCGATATGCGGGGCGTATCGATATGAGGTCAAACGGATACGGCACCAGTGTACGGGCGGGGTGGAATCTATCGGATCCGCCGATCCCTGTCGGTCCGTCCCCTCCGGACCGGGCGTGTTAGCGAACCGTTAGCGAATCGCCGTCGGGCATATACGTAGGCGTATGGGACCCGTAAAAACCGTTTCCGTTCCTTCACATCATCCATAGCATTGAAGACGCAATGACCCGATGGCGCAGTCGCGCCCGCCGACATGGCGGGCGCAGCACCGTCGGATTTGTTTGATGAAAAGGAGAAAGACATGCCCTGGTGGGTAGATGTTGCCTATGTAGTGGGCACGATTGTCATCTTCGTCCTGTTCGACCTCTTCGGAAAGTGGGTGGACAAACTATGATGACGTTCTTCACCGTGCTGGGTGTAGTGCTGGGACTGGCGGGAATCGCCTACATGATCTATTCCCTGTGCCGTCCTGAGAAATTCTGATCGAAGCTGTCTAGGGAACAAAGGTTCATCACATGGTATATCTTTTTGCGATCATGGCATTCGCGCTGATTGCCATCATCCTGGCGGCGATCTACAAGCCGCTGGGCGACTACATGTACAACGTGGTCACGTCCGACAAGGACTTCTTCTTCGAGAAGTGGATCTACAAGATCGTCGGAGTCGACTCCAAGAAGGGCCAGACTTGGAAGGCGTACCTGCGCGCCCTGCTCGGCTTCTCGCTGCTGAGCGTCCTGGTCCTCTACCTGCTCCAGCGCGTGCAGCAGTGGCTGCCGTTCTCGCTGGGCTTCCCGAACGTCGAAGGCCCGCTTGCGTTCAACACCGCGGCCTCGTTCGTCACCAACACGAACTGGCAGTCGTACTCGCCTGACGTCACGCTCGGCTACACCGTCCAGTTCGCCGGCCTGACCGTGCAGAACTTCGTGTCCGCGGCCGTCGGCATCGCGGTCGCGATCGCGCTGGTGCGCGGCATCGCATGGCGCAAGTCCGAGACCATCGGCAACTTCTGGGTCGATCTGACCCGCATCACGCTGCGCATCCTCATGCCGATCGCCATCGTCATGGGCGTCGTCCTCATCGCGCTCGGCGTCGCGCAGAACTTCGCGGGCTTCGTCGACGTCAACACCGTCGCCGGCGGCACCCAGAAGATCATGCAGGGCCCGGTCGCCTCCCAGGAGGTCATCAAGGAGCTCGGCACCAACGGCGGCGGCTTCTTCAACGCCAACTCGTCGCATCCGTACGAGAACCCGAACATGTGGACCAACCTCATCGAGATCCTGCTCATGCTGTGCATCCCGGTGGCGCTCACCCGCACCTTCGGCCGCATGGTCGGCGACATCCGCCAGGGCTACGCGCTGCTCGGCGCCATGGTCATCCTCTTCGGCGCGAGCTTCTTCTTCGTGGTCACGGCCGAGTCCTTCTCCGTCGACCCGATCACCACGCTGACCGGCGGTTCGATGGAAGGCAAGGAGACCCGCTTCGGCATCGTGTGGTCCGGCCTGTTCGGCACGACCTCCACCAGCACCTCCACCGGCGCCGTCAACTCGATGCACGACTCGTACACCGCGCTCGGCGGCATGATGTACATGCTCAACATGATGCTCGGCGAGGTTTCGCCGGGTGGTGTGGGCGCCGGCCTGTACGGCATCCTCGTGATGGCGATCGTGGCCGTGTTCATCGCCGGCCTCATGGTCGGCCGCACGCCTGAGTACATCGGCAAGAAGATCGGCCCGCGCGAGATGAAGATGGCGTCGCTGTACTTCCTCGTCATGCCGATCACGGTCGTCGCCGGCGTCGCCCTGAGCTTCGCCGTGCCGTTCGCCCGCCAGTCGATCTTCGACACCTCGCTCAACAACAGCGGCAGCCATGGCTTCTCCGAGGTCGTCTATGCGTTCACCTCCGCGGCCAACAACAACGGTTCCGCCTTCGCCGGCATCACCGCCGACACCCCGTGGCTCGACACCATGCTCGGCCTGGCCGTGCTGCTCGGACGATTCCTGCCGATCGCGCTCGTGATCGCGCTGGCCGGCTCCCTCGCCAAGCAGGACAAGGTGCCGGAGACCTCCGGCACGATGAAGACCGACAACGGCCTGTTCGTCGTCCTGCTGGTGTTCGTCATTGTACTGATTTCCGCGCTGACGTTCTTCCCGACGCTTGCTCTGGGACCGTTGGCAGAAGGTTTGGTGGCGTGATATGACTTCCGCAACTGTCAACGACGTCGCGAACAACGCGAACTCCATCGTGAGCGACGTCAACCAATCGAACAACAAGTCCCTCGGAGCCATGCTGGGCAAGAGCCTGCCGGACGCGTGCCGCAAGTTCGACCCGCGCAACATGGTGCACAACCCCGTCATGTTCATCGTGTGGGTGGGCGCCGCGTTCCTGACCCTGCTTGGCATCTTCCAGATCTTCGACGGCTCCCTCGCCAACGGCGAGCCGGTCTACTTCACGTGGATCGTCGCCGTCGTGCTGTGGCTCACCGTGCTGTTCGCGAACCTCGCCGAAGCCGTCGCCGAAGGGCGCGGCAAGGCGCAGGCCGACGCGCTGCGCAAGACCCGCACCACCACCCCCGCGCATATCATCAAGGGATACGACGAGAAGAACGACCCCGACGCGCGCGGTCCGGAGAAGGGTGAGGGCTCCGCATACATCGAGGAGATCCCCAGCTCCGACCTGAAGCTCGGCGACGTGGTCGTCGTGGCCGCCGGCGAGCTCATCCCCGGCGACGGCGACATCATCTCCGGCATCGCCTCGGTCGACGAATCCGCCATCACCGGCGAATCCGCCCCCGTCATCCGCGAGTCCGGCGGCGACCGCTCGTCCGTCACCGGCGGCACCCGCGTCCTTTCCGACCGCATCGTCGTGCGCATCACCCAGAAGCCCGGCGAGAGCTTTGTCGACAAGATGATCGCCCTGGTCGAAGGCGCCAACCGCCAGAAGACCCCGAACGAGATCGCGCTCGACGTCCTCCTGAGCTCGCTGACCATCATTTTCCTGGTCGTCGTGCTGTGCATCAACCCGCAGGCCTCCTCGGTCGACGCCTCCGTGAGCCTGACCGTGCTGATCGCCCTGCTGGTATGCCTCATCCCGACCACCATCGGCGCCCTGCTGAGCGCCATCGGCATCGCCGGCATGGACCGTCTGGTCCAGCGCAACGTGCTCGCCACCTCCGGCCGCGCCATCGAGGCCGCCGGCGACGTGACCACCCTGCTGCTCGACAAGACCGGCACCATCACCTACGGCAACCGTCAGGCCTCCGAATTCCACGCCCTCCCCGGCGTGGACCACGCCGAGATGGTCAAGGCCGCGGCTCTGAGCTCGCTGGCCGACTCCACCCCGGAAGGCCAGTCCATCGTCGCCCTCGCCAAGACCGAAGGCTTCGATCTGGACGAGGTCCCGGGCGCCGTGGACGTGGCCTTCACGGCCGAGACCCGCATGTCCGGCCTCGATTTGCCGAACGGCGACCGCATCCGCAAGGGCGCGACCTCCGCCGTCGAGGCGTGGATCGACAAGGAAGGCGGCACGATGAGCGTCGAGGTCCGCGACGCCCTGCACGAAAAGGTCAACTTCATCTCCGGACAGGGCGGCACCCCGCTCGTCGTCGCCGAGCAGTACGCCAACGGCGAGGTCAAGGTGCTGGGCGTCGTCCAGCTCAAGGACGTCGTCAAGAAGGGCCTGAAGGAGCGCTTCGCCGACCTGCGCAAGATGGGCATCCGCACCGTCATGGTCACCGGCGACAACCCGCTGACCGCCAAGGCCATCGCCAAGGAGGCAGGCGTCGACGACTTCATCGCCGAGGCCAAGCCCGAGGACAAGCTCGCCTACATCAAGAAGGAGCAGGCCAACGGCCAGCTCGTCGCGATGACCGGCGACGGCACCAACGACGCCCCCGCGCTCGCGCAGTCCGATGTCGGCGTGGCCATGAACTCCGGCACCTCCGCCGCGAAGGAGGCCGGCAACATGGTCGACCTCGACTCCGACCCGACCAAGCTCATCGACATCGTCCAGATCGGCAAGCAGCTGCTCATCACGCGCGGCGCGCTGACCACCTTCTCCATCGCCAACGACGTGGCGAAGTACTTCGCCATCATCCCGGCCATGTTCATGGAGAAGTTCCCGGGCCTCGGCGTGCTCAACATCATGGGCCTGCACAGCTCGCTGTCCGCCGTGCTCTCCGCGATCATCTTCAACGCGATCATCATCGTGCTGCTGATCCCGCTCGCGCTCAAGGGCGTCAAGTACCGTGCGGAGGCTTCCGAGAAGATCCTCGGCCGCAACCTGTCGATCTACGGTCTCGGCGGCATCGCCGCCCCGTTCGTCGGCATCTGGATTATCGACCTGTTCGTCCGCCTCATCCCGGGCTTCTGACCGGATGCAGGGCATATAAGGAGCAACAATGAAATCCTCAATGTCATTGAATCTGCGCAGCTACTGGGCCGGGTTCAAGGCCGTGATGGTCTTCACCGTCATCGTGATCGTGTACACGTTCGTGATGACCGGCATCGGCCAGCTCGGCATGCCCGACAAGGCCAACGGCTCGATGGTCACCAACTCGCAGGGCGAGGTCGTCGGATCCTCGCTGATCGGCCAGTCCTTCACCGACGAGAACGGCGACGCGCTGCCGCAGTACTTCCAGTCGCGTCCGTCCGCCGCGTCCGACCCGAACAAGGACGAGGACAACCAGGGCTACTACGCGGCCGCGTCCTCCGGCACCAACAAGGGCCACGCCGACGAGGACCTCATCAAGAGCACGACCGAACTGCGCAAGGCCATCGCCAAGCGTGAGGGCGTGAGCGTCAAGGATGTTCCGGCCGACGCGGTCTCCGCGTCCTCCTCCGGCCTCGATCCCGCCATCAGCCCCGCGTACGCGGCCATCCAGGTCAAGCGCGTCGCCAAGGAGCGCGGCCTGAGCGAGGAGAAGGTCGAGGAGCTGGTGCGTGAGAACACCACCGGCCGCGGTCTCGGCTTCGTCGGCGAGGACACGGTGAACGTGGTCACGCTGAATCTGGCGCTGGACGAGCTCGACTGACGTCCGGCCGTATGACCGACAGGGGTGACGGTGCGAAGTGCTGCGCCGTCACCCCTTCGGTGCGTTCATCGTATACAGTCGGTATCGGGAAGTACGCGGTACCGGCACGGGATCGGGGGAATGGAAGCATATGGCTGAGGCTCGTGGATCGTTCAGAGTGCTGCTCGGCGCCGCTCCGGGCGTTGGCAAGACCTGCGCGATGCTCAAGGAGGGGCATCGTCTCGCCGAGGAGGGGCAGGACGTCGTCATAGCCCTGTTGGAGACGCACGGCCGCAAGGCCACGCAGCATGCGGCCGAGGGGTTGGAGAGTGTGCCGCGCAGGCGCATCCGCTACCGTGGCATGTGGCTTGAGGAGATGGACCTGTTCAAGGTCATCGAACGGCACCCTCAGGTCGCGCTCGTCGACGAGCTCGCCCACACGAACGTGCCCGGATCGGTGCATGAGAAACGCTGGCAGGACGTCATGGACCTGCTCGATGCGGGCATCGACGTCATCACCACCATCAACGTGCAGCACATCGAATCGCTCAACGACGTGGTCCGCGACATCACCGGCAGCACGCAGAAGGAGACCGTGCCGGACAAGGTCCTGCGGTCCGCCACGCGCGTCGAGCTCGTCGACCTTCCGCCGGAAGGACTGCGCGAACGACTCTCCGCCGGTCTCGTGTACAAGCCGGACCGCGTCGACGCGGCGTTGAGCAACTACTTCCGCGTCGGCAACCTCACGGCCCTGCGCGAGCTCGCACTGCTATGGCTCGCCGGCCGCGTCGACGAGACCCTCAAGCAATACCGCGACGAGCACCACATCAAAGCCAAATGGGAGACGCGCGAGCGTGTCATCGTCGCATTGTCGGGCGGGCCCGAAGGCGAGCAGCTGCTGCGGCGCGGCGCCCGCGTCGCTAGGGCTTCCGGCGGCGGCGACCTGATCGCCGTGCACGTCACCCCCGAGGACGGTCTCGCCGGATCCAACCCCGCGCTGCTCATCAAACAGCGCGACCTGGTGGAGAAGCTCGGAGGCACGTTCCATCAGATCGTCGGCGAGGACATCGCCGACGCCCTCCTCGATTTCGCGCGCGCCAACAACGCCACCCAGGTGATCGTAGGCGTCTCCAGACGGGGTCTGCTGTCGCGCTGGCTGGGCAGGCCGTCGACGCCCAACGGCATCATCGAGAAATCCGGCGACATCGACGTGCATATCGTCACGCATACCTTCGCCAACAAGGGACTGGCCGGCATCCGCATGCCGTCGAGACGTCACGCGCCCATGGCGCTGGGACGCACGATCGGTGGACTGCTGTTCTCCGCGGTCTCGGTTCCTGTCGTCGCATGGGCGTTGTCGGCGTTCAGCTCCATGGCGTTCGTCCAACGCGACGCGCTCATCCTCCAGCTGCTGGTCGTCATCGCCGCGGTCATCGGCGGCTTCGTCCCCGCCACCCTGTCCGCATTGCTCAGCGGTCTCGTGCTTGACTTCCTGTATACGCAACCGGTGGGCACGCTCCATGTGATGCACGCGTCGGATGTCGCCACCATCATCCTGTACATCGTCGTGGGGCTCATCGTCTCCGCCGTCGTCGACAGGGCCGACTCCCACACCAGGCAGGCCCAGCGCGCCAGCGCGGAGTCGGAGATCCTCGCCTCCGTGGCCGGTTCGGTGCTGCGCAGCGACGACCCGTTGGAGGCGATCGTGCACCGCACGCGCGAGGCGTTCGGATTCGACTGCGTGCGCGTCGTGCAGGACGGCCGCATCATCATCTCCGACGGGGAGCCCGCGCCCGCGAAGGATTCCGACGGGAACCAGGCGGCTGGCGCGTCCGTCGAAGAGCCCGAGACCATCGCCCATGACGAGCACGGCCCCGCGCTCAAGCTCTACGGCAGATCCATCGAAGCCTCCGACCAGCGTATGCTCATGGCGATCCTCTCCCAGATCGAGACCGTGCTCGAGCACAACGACCTGGAACGCAAGGCCAGCGAAATCGGTCCGCTCGCACAGGCCGAGCGCGTCCGCACCGGCCTGCTCAACGCGGTGAGCCACGATCTGCGCCGTCCGCTCGCCTCCGCGACCGCGGCGGTCTCGGGACTCGAGCGCATGGGCGCCACGATGAGCGACCGCGACCGCGAGGATCTGCTGTCGGTCGCGTCCAACGGACTCAAGCAGCTCACGAAACTCGTCACCGACCTGCTGGACGTGTCGCGCATCCGCGAAGGCGCCCTGCCGTTGTCGCTCGTCGCCACCGACGTGGGCGAGACCATCATCCCCCTGTTCGACGAACTCGGCATCGGGCCGTGGAGCGTCGACCTCGACATCGCCCCGGATCTGCCGCTGGTCGTGGCCGACCCGCCCCTGCTGCGCCGTGCGTTGTCGAACGTGGTGGTCAACGCCCTCCGTTTCACGCCGAAGGACCGACGCGTGCGCATCGCCGCCTCGGCGTTCAACGGCGTGGTCGAGATCCGCGTCGCCGATCAGGGGCCCGGCGTGCCGGACTCGCGCAAGGACGACATCTTCCTGCCGTTCCATCGGCTCGGCGACACCGACAACACCACGGGACTCGGTCTGGGCATGGCGTTGTCGAAGGGGTTCGTGGAATCGATGGGCGGTTCGATATCGCCCGAGGACACGCCCGGCGGCGGGCTCACCATCGTCATCACCCTGCGCGCCGCGGGCGCCTCGCTGGAGGCGGGCCAGCCGATACCGAAGGACGAGCTGCCGAATCCGGCGGATATCCTCGAACAGGACACGTTGAAGGTATCGGACGCCGTCTCGGACGTCATCCTGCCGTTGCCGGGCCGCGGACGTTCCGACGAGCGCGGACTCGACAGGTTCATCACCTACGGCGTGATGCGCGGCGGCTCGGACGATCCCGCGGACCATGACGGCGTGACGGCGGACACGAAAGCGGACGACGCCCCCCGGCCGGTGAATGCCGCGACCGAGGAGCATACGGATATGACGGATATGAAGGAGGCGGATGCATGATGAAGATTCTGGTGGCGGACGACGATCCGCAGTTCCTCAAGGCGTTGAAGATCACCCTGCATTCACAGGGCTACGACATCGTGACTGCCCGTGATGGCGTCGAATGCATCACCGTGGCGGTACGCGAACACCCCGACCTGTTCGTGCTCGACCTCGGCATGCCCCGCATGGACGGCATGGGCGTGATCCACGGCGTGCGCGGATGGACTGAGGCCCCCATCCTCGTCGTCTCGGGCCGTACCGACGCACGTGAGAAGGTCGCCGCGCTGGACGCCGGCGCCGACGACTACGTGACCAAGCCGGTCTCGATCGACGAGCTGCTCGCCCGCATCCGCGCGCTGCTGCGTCGCGTGACGTTGGAGAACGCCGCGGAAAGCGAATCTCCGACGGTCGCATTCGGCGACGTGACCGTGGACCTCAACGCGCGTGCGGTGTTCCGTGGGCGTCAGGGGCAGCAGGTGCGCGTCAAGCTCACGCCCACCGAATGGAAGGTGCTGGAGGTGCTCGTGCGCAACGCGGGCAAGCTCGTCACCCGGCAGGACATGCTCACCACGATCTGGGGCGCCAGCCATGTCAAGGACACCGGCTACCTGCGCCTGTACGTCTCCCAGTTGCGCCGCAAGATCGAGCCCGACCCGGCGCATCCGCGCTATCTGAAGACCGAAACGGGCATGGGGTACCGTCTCGACGTCACCGGCGCCGCCGACTGACCGCAGACTCCCCATAAACTAAATGAACGGGCCCCGCCGGGAATCCTCCCATGCGGGGCCCATGTCGTCAGGCGATGGCGTCCGCCAACGAGTCGGGTATCGCAGCGATCACGTCGGAGGCGACGATCGGATGGCCCAACGTGTCGAAGCGCTGACGGCTCGCGTTCATGCCGAACAGCTCCGGCGGCTCCCAGCCGCATTGCTCCGATTCCGAGGCGATCGCCGCCGCGGAGCCGTGCAGGTATGCGGCGGCCGAGGCCGTGCGCGCGACCGTCCATGGATCGTACGGCGCGGGCGAGGGACCGTCGCCCGCGCGCTCCTCGTCGTCCACGTCGTCCACGGCGGCGTCCGTATCCATCTGGGCGAGCAGCGCGCCGGTCATGCCGGCCAGCACGTCGCCGGCCCCGGCCGTGCCCAGCCATGCCGGCGCGGCGCCCGCGACCAGCACGCGCGCGCCTTCGCCCACCACGATCGTCGCCGCCCCCTTGAGCAATACGGTCGCGCCGGTGCGGTCCTGCGCCTGACGGGCGCAACGCAGCGGTTCGACCTCGACCTGCGCCGCGGCGACGCCCAACAGGCGCGCCAATTCGCCCGCATGGGGCGTGATCACCACCTGTGGCACGACGCGCTCCGGCAGCAGGTCGAGCGCGCCCGCGTCCACGACGATCGGCGGCATCGACGACGCGTCCTGCGCGTCGGCGGCGTAATGGCCGAGCAACGCGGCGATCGTCGCACGCTGCACGTCATCGCCGGCATCATCGCCCGCCGGCACGCCGGAACCGACCACCCACGACTGCACGTGCCCCTTGCCGAGCACCGCCTCAGGCAATGCCGCGAGCACCATGTCCTGCGCACGTTCCGGGCCGAGGTAGCGCACCATGCCCACGTTCGTGCGCGCCGCCGCCCTCGCGGTCAGCACCGCAGCGCCGGGGTAGCGCGACGAGCCGGTGACCAGCCCGACCACGCCGCGCGAGTATTTCGCGTCGCCGACACGGGGAAGCCGTACCGCCTCGGACGCCGACTCCCGATCCGTCGCCTCGACGAGCGGCGTCGCGCCGTCCAGATCGAAGCCGAAGTCCGCCAGTGTGATGCGACCGCAGGCGAACGTCGCCGGAGGCAATATCGCGCACGGCTTCATCGCGCCGAACGTCACGGTCTCATCCGCCGGGATGTAGGCGCCCGTCAGCGAGCCATCGTCCACGCCCACACCGGACGGCGTATCCATGGCGAGCACCATCGGCAGCTCCCCGTCCGATTCGCGACCCGGCAGCGCCGGACGGTCGGGGAGCGGGCCGTCGCCGCCGCGCGCGTCCGCCGCGGGCAGGCCGAGCGCCGCGGCGACCGCGGCGGGCACTCCGCGCAGCGGACCGTTCAACCCGATGCCGGTCATCGCGTCGATGACCAGATGCGAACGGCGCGCCACACGGACCGCCGCCTGCAGACGCTCGCCGGCCTCTCCCGCAGAAAAACCGGATGCGCAGCCGGGGATCTCGGCGTCGGGGTCGAGCACCAGCACCTTGCCGCCGGCACGTACGAACGCGGCGAACCCCTCGTCATGCAGGGAGCGGCCCACCGCCACGGCGTTCACCTGGGCGCCCTCCTCGGCGAGCAGCGCCGCGGCGAACAGTCCGTCGCCGCCGTTGTCGCCGCCGCCGGCGAGCAGCGTCACGACCGCATCCTCGATATCGACGCCCTCGTCGTCGAGCATCCTCGCGGCCGTATGCGCGGCCGCGTTCGCCGCCATGCGCATCAGCGGCACCCCGTCGTCGAGCAGCGGACGCTCCATCGCGCGCACATCCGCGGCCGTGAAGGCGCTGTGCAGCAGGACCTCGCGGCGTTCCTCATCGTTCGGTGTATCCATGGCGACCTCCTAGGTTCCGTCCGCCCTCCTGTGCGCGCCGTCGGAACAGGGCGCGCCGGCGGCGGCTCGCGGGCTACCCACCAGTGTAGTCGCGCCGCCATGCCCGCCCCGTATGCCCCATCATGCGGTTTCGGGCATTTGACCGCGAAGGCCGCCGGCCCCTATCCTGTATGGCGATACGGCGCCGGCGGCGTGCAAACGGAACCCCGAGCGCATGAGACAGGCCCGGCCGTCGCGGCCGGGCGGGAAGGAACGGACCATGTTCGGCAGAAGGAACGGCGGACTGTTCGCCGACGGCAAACCCACGCTCGCCCAGTGCGACCCCGAATTCATCGACCTGTTCTCGGCCTTCGCCTACGACGAGGTCGTGCACGAGCCGGGTGCGAACCATCCGGACCTCGACGACGCCACGCGTTCCATGGCGATCCTCGCCACGCTCATCGGCAGTCAGGCCACGGACGCCTACGGGATGCTGCTGCCCGTTGCATTGAAAAGCGGCGTGACCCCGGCCCAGGCCAAGGAGATCGTCTATCAGGCGGTCGCCTACTGCGGCTTCGGGCGCGTGCTGCCCTTCCTCACCATCACCAACGACGTGCTCGCCGACCAAGGCGTCGGCCTGCCGCTTGAAGGCAGGGCGACCGTCACCGCCGACACGCGCGCCGCCGCCGGTGAGGCCAAGCAGATCGAGATCTTCGGCGAGGGAATGCGTGGGTTCGCACATTCCGGCCCCGAAGACACGCGGCACATCAACAAATGGCTCGCCGACAACTGCTTCGGCGACTACTACACGCGCACCGGGCTCGACACCCGCCACCGCGAGATGATCACCCTGTGCTATCTGGCCGCGCAAGGCGGATGCGAGCCGCAGCTGACCGCCCACGCGAAAGCCAACATCGCCGTCGGCAACGACAAGGCGTTCCTCATCGCCGTCGTCTCGCAGTGCATGCCCTACATCGGTTACCCGCGCACGCTCAACGCGCTCAGATGCGTGAAGGAGGCCGCGGCGGCGGCCGAGTGACGCGCCCGGCAGCGGGCATCCCGTCCGTTATAGTGTTCGTTGGCAAAATCCACGGCAACATGACACGGAAAGCGACGGGTGAGACGACATGGCGATCGATGCACAGGGTCTGGAGATTCAGATCGGCGCAAGGACCTTGCTGCACCCGTGCGACTTCCACGTGGCCAAAGGCGACAAGATCGGTCTCGTCGGCCGCAACGGCGCCGGCAAGACCACGCTCACGCGCGTCATCACCGGCGACATGCTGCCCACCTCCGGCAAGGTGCGCGTCTCCGGCAAACTCGGCTACCTGCCGCAGGACACGCACGCCGCCGACCCCGAACAGACCGCGCTCGACCGCATGATGAGTGCGCGAGACATCGCCTCGATCATCAGCCGCATCCGCAAGGCCGAAAAGGAGATGACCGACCCCGATCCGGATGTGATGACCAAGGCCATGAACCGCTACGACAAGGCCATGCAGGACTTCGACAAGGCCGGCGGTTATGCGGCCCAATCCGAAGCCATCGCCATGGCCTCCTCGCTCGGCCTGCCCCAGGAGGTCATGGAGCGGCCGCTCGGCACGCTCTCCGGCGGGCAGCGTCGACGCATCGAACTGGCGCGCATCCTCTATTCCGACGCAGACACGCTCATCCTCGACGAGCCCACCAACCACCTCGACGCCGACTCCATCGAATGGCTGCGCGGCTACCTGAAGAAATACGAAGGCGGGTTCCTCGTCATCTCCCACTCCACCGAACTGCTCGACGAGGTCGTCAACAAGGTGTGGCACCTCGACGCCCAGCTCGGCCAGATCGACATGTACTCGCTCGGCTGGAAGGCGTACCTGCACCAGCGCGTCGTCGACGAGGAGCGTCGCCGCCGCGAACGCGAGGTCGCCGAGAAGAAGGCCGAACGCCTCATGAAGCAGGGCATCCGCCTGCACGCCAAGGCCACGAAGGCCGTCGCCGCGCAGAACATGATGCGCCGCGCCGAAAAACTCCTCGAGAACACGTCGGAGGCGCAGAAGAAGGAGAAGGTGGCGGACATCCGCTTCCCCGAACCCGCGCCCTGCGGCAAGACCCCGATCATGGCGAAGGACATCTCCAAGGCGTACGGCTCCAACATCGTGTTCGCCGGCGTCAACCTCGCCATCGACAAGGGCTCGCGCGTCGTCATCCTCGGCTACAACGGCGCCGGCAAGACCACCACGCTGCGGCTGCTCGCCCACATCGAACAGCCCGACACCGGCTCCGTCGACTACGGCCACGGCTGCAAGATCGGCTACTTCGCGCAGGAGCACGACACGCTCGACCTCGACGCCACCGTGCTCGAGAACCTCACGCACGTCGCCCCCGAACTGAACGACACGCAGGCGCGATCCATCCTCGGCTCGTTCCTGTTCTCCGGCGACGACGCGATGAAGCCCGCCCGCGTGCTCTCCGGCGGCGAGAAGACGCGACTCGCGCTCGCCACGCTCGTCACCTCGCGCGCCAACGTGCTGCTGCTCGACGAGCCCACCAACAACCTCGACCCCGCCTCGCGCGAGGAAATCCTCAAGGCCATCGCCAAATACGAGGGCGCGATCGTGCTCGTCACCCACGACGAGGGCGCCGTCCAGGCGTTGAACCCGGAACGCGTGCTCCTCATGCCCGACGGCGACGAGGATCTGTGGAACGACTCCTACCTCGAACTGGTCGCCGAGGAGTAGTCCTCCAGATACGCGCGCATACGACGCAGACCCTCGGCGGTGGCCTCGGGCGTGCCCACGTAGCTCAGACGCACGTAGCCACGGCCACGCCCACCGAACCCGGAAGCGGGCGTCACCACCACCTTGGCACGATGCAGCAGATCGACCGCGAATGCGTGGTCATCCATGCCGGTGTCGCGCACGTCCACCAGCACGTAGAACGCGCCGTCCGGCGTCGCGCATGAGACAAGCGGCATGTCCGCCACGGCGGCGACGACCATGTCGCGGTTCGCGCGGTAGACGGACGTCATCTCGTCGAGGATCTCGTTCGACCCCTCCAACGCGGCCACCGCGCCCTGCTGCAACGCGCCCGGCACACAGGAGACGATGTCCTCCTGCATCACCGTCATCCGGTCGATGATCGGCTTCGGGCCGAACGCCGCGCCGATGCGCCAACCGGTCATCGCGAACGTCTTCGAGAAACTGTCCACCACCACGGTGCGGCGGCGCATGCCCGGCACCGCGGCGATCGACAGACATTCGACCGACGGATCGTAGACGAACGAGCGGTACACCTCGTCGCTGATCACCCACAGGTCATGCCGTTCGCACACTTCGGCGATGAGATCCAGCTGCTCCGCGTCGATGACCGCCCCCGTCGGGTTCGACGGCGAATTGAGCAGGATCGCGCGCGTGCGCGGCGTGACCGCCGCCTCCACGTCCGCCGCCTGCATGCGGAAGCCGTGGCCCGCGTCGAGCGGCACCGGCACGACGTTCGCGCCGACGAGCCTCACCTGTCCGAAATAGTTCGCATAGCCGGGGTCGGGGATCAGGATGTCGTCGCCCGGGTCGAGCGTCGCGAGCATCGCCAGATACACGGCCTCCATGCCGCCCGCCGTGACGATCACGTCCGTGTCCGGATCGTAGTCGGTGCCATCCGCCGCGTTGCGGTGCTCGCACCACGCCTCACGCAGCGCGACCGCGCCACGGTTCGGCGTGTAGTGCGTGTCGCCGAGGCTCGCGGCCCGGTAGGCGGCGTCGATGACCGGCTGCGGGGTGTCGAATCCGGGTTCGCCGATCGCGAACGAGACGGCGTCCGGCACGCCCGCGGCGAGTTCGAACATCTCGCGCACGCTCGGATACAGGGCTTCGGCGGCGCGCTTCGATACCTTCGGCATGACGGCATACTCCTTGTGCATCCATTCGGATTCGTCGTATGCGGCGGCGGGGTCGCGGTTCCCCTTCACGAACCACGACCCCGCCGCCGAAATCCATAGGTTGCCGGCAAGTATGCCATCGTCGCGTTACGCGGAGGAGAGCGTGTCCGATGCGCGAGAAACGGCGATGGACGCTCCGGCGGCGGGTCAGTCGAAGAACCCGTTTCCGATCGACGGCATGCTCCGGTATGGCGGACGGTACGGCGGACGATGCGTGCGGTCGCCGTACAGGTCCTCATGGCCGAACGCGGTGGCGTGTCGGTCGCGGCGCATGTACTCGTACACGTCCACGTCGGTCGGATCGGGCTGGTTCGACCAGTCGACGCCTCCCGACAGCAGCGGGTCGCGCGCGTCGATGCGGCTGCGCATCAGTTCGATGTCCTCCGACGCGTCCGCCAGACGGTCCGGATCCGTGCGCCTCAGCCGCTGTTCGACCAGATCGAGATAGGCGCGTTGGCTCTGCAGATCCTCATGCAGCCGCACCTCCTCGCACAACGCCGTGTACAGCCGCTCCCCGCGGCATGCGCGCTGCGCCTGCTCGACGGTCTCCTCGTGCCGGCGATCCGCCTCGACGCGTTCCCGCGAAGCATCGATCTCGTGCGCCAACCCGTCGAACAGCGTGGAAAGGCGTTCGTCCATCCGCGAGTTCACGGTGTCGCGCAGGGAACGCTGGCGGGCGAACGGACGTTCGCCGTTGACCCGCAGCGACAGCATGCCGGTCGGTTCGAATTCGCGCGACCGTCCCTCCACCCATTGCGGCGCGTCGCTTTTCGGCACGCCGGTCAGCGTGCGGGGCTTCGGCGGGCTGCCGGGCTTCGACAGCTCCGACACGTGGAACGAGGACATGAACCCGTCCTCGTCCCGCACGACGAGATGCGGCCACGGCCATTTGGACCGCTTCGCCTCGGCGAACAGCTCCCGGGACGGGTCGACGACGGCGTATCCGCGTTCGACGGCCATGCGGGCCGCTGTCCCGATGATCGTCGCGGCCCTGTCCACCTGATCGTCCGACACATACCGCCTGTCGACGTCCTCCCGGAACAGCTGGACCCACGACCGCGCCGTCGCGTCCTCGTCCTGCATGATGATCTCGTCCGACATGATGTCGCTCCTTCTCCCGATGCGCGGCCTACGCTGGCCGCCTTGCGGACCTTCGTCGTCCGCCGACACGCACCACCATGCCGCGTCTGTGAGGTATATGCAAATCGCATGTGAACAATGTGCATAACGGTGCATAACTCTGTGCATAACCGCTGGATATCGGGGTGAAACCGTACGGATGGGATTGCGATGTCGCAATCCGATCGTGTCGGGTTCCGCCGACGGCGTATTCGGATGTTCCGCCGAAATCATGCACGACACGCCGCGTCGACGGAAACCGTACCCGATATGCCGGCCCGTACGGGCGTGTGTTAGCTTCTAGGAGAGACGCGGGGCACGCCGTCGTTCCCGTCTCGCACGGCAACGATCGAGGACGGCGGCAGGAGGTGCGCCATGGGCGATGCGCGACGGGAGATGGAACGGCTGCGGCCGGTCTACGAGACCGGCGTGCTCAGACTGCTGCTGCGACGCAACTCGCGCCTGTACGTGGCGTTGCTCAAGGCGGCGTTCGACCCGCTGACCGGCGAACTGCCGCGCGAGACGCTGGAGGAACGGTTCGCGCAGGGACTCGCCGCGCTCGCCGACATCGGCGAATACGCGCTGGACCCCGACCTCACGTTCGGCCAGGCCGCGCATCGCATGCTCGTCGACCTGACCCGCGAGGGCGAAGGCGACTACGCCTGGCTCGCCAACTCGCACGACGCCGCATCCCACCGGTTCCTCTACCGGCTGACCGCGCGCGCCCACCGCGCCATCGAGGCGCTGGGGCGGCTGGAGGACGAATCCCGCACCCTGTCCGGCGCGCAGGCCAACAGCATCATCATGGAGATCGAGCACGCTCGCATGCGGCTGACCGCCGACCCCGGCGAACGCGTGCGCCTGCTCAACCGCGAGATCAAGGAGCGCAAGCACGAGATCAGACGCATCCAGCAGGGGATGCGGCATGAGACGCTCGACGACTCGCAGGTGGAGGACATCATCGCCGTCATCCACAACACGTTGCGCGGCGTGCCCGTCGACCTGCGTGAGCTCGTGCTCGCCGAACGGGACAACGGCGACGCGCTCCGCCGGCGCATGCAGGCCGGCGACATGGACGTCGACGAGATCCTGAACGCCTACAACGCCGAATACCGCGCGAACTTCGGCGAATCCGACATGGGGCGCCGCTTCGAGGACGCCTTCCAGGTGATCATCACCGACGAGGGACGCCAGCAGATCGACGAGGCGATGCGCGACATCGCGAGGACGCCCTACCTCGCGGGGGAGTCCGCCGCGCTGCTCGGGCAGGTGCGCGACGAGCTCGCCCACATCTACGACGGCATCGAGGCGGTACGCGCCCAGATGCGTGTCTCCAACGAGGAGATCGGCAGGCTCGTACGCCAGCAGACCGACACCCGGTACCGGTCGATGCTCGCGCGGCTCAACCGGCTGTACGCCGCCGTCAACGCCGACGCGAAAGCCCATCCGGGCGCCGACGGCAGGCCCTACGCCACCGACGTCGGCGGGGTCAGGCTCGCCCCGCTGCCCACGCGGCCGGCACGTTCGATGGTCCGCGCGGCATCGCCCGGACTGGATGCCGCCGGGGACTCCGACCTGCCGCGCGTCGACCTGAAGACGCTGATCGACAACGGTGGTCCGCGTCTGCGCCGCATGATCGCGCTCATCCGGAGGGAACCGGTGACGGCCGACGGCGGAATCGACATTGCCGCCAGTTTCAACCGGCTACCGGAATCCGATCGGCGTGAAAGCGAACTCGTCGGCTTCCTCGGCGCGATCGGCGGGCGGGAGGACGGTGACGCCGTCTGGCATTGCGTGACAATCGACGGCAGGCCTCGGGACTGGCGCACGCGTGCGCTGATCGCCGGCGCGGACGAACTGGACGCCATCATGGAGGAAGGATGATCATGGACGAGAAGACCAACCCCGACGCCCTGTTCGAAGGGGATCGCGGCGACATGGGCGCGGACGCCCGCAGGGCCGCCATCGCGCTCAAACGCGAACGGTACATCGAAGGCGAGCTGTACGACCTCGTCGACGACAACCGCGACGCGGTCATCCGCTCGCTTAACAACGACATGCTCGAGCTCGTCGACGACGAACGCCACCGCATCATGTACGCGACGCCCGTCACTGGCCCCGACGTCCCATTGCGTTCGCTCAAGACGCGCACCAGCCTCAGGCGCGAGGAGGCCGCCCTGCTCGCGTTCCTGCGCATCCGCGTGCTCGAATACGAGAACATGCAGGTGCCGGAGGGGCAGTGGATCGTCGGCTTCGACGAGATGCGCGCCGCGCTCGCCACCGGCGCCGGATACCTCGCCTCACGCAACGACGAGGAGGGCGTGCTCAAGCAGGTGGGCACGCTCGTCAACACGATGGTCACCTACGGCTACCTGTCCGACACCGACGACGACGCCATGTACCGGATCACGCCGCTCGTCCCCGTCGTGCTCGACCGGGAGCTGGCGGACGCATGGCTCGGCATCGCCGGCGGTGACGGCGACGGGGCCGTCGATGACGGCGCGGACGATGGCGCCGACGTGGATGGCGCCGACGAAGACGGCGCCGAAGCGGAAGAGGAGGAGTGAGCATGGCCGCCAGGGAACTGCAGATGATCGCCGACCGGTGGATGATGGAAAGCCGCCGTCTCGTCAATTGGGGCTCGTACCAGGGCTACCACGAATTCAGGCCGTCCACCGACCCGAAGCTCCCCGTCACGCTGCTCGCCGGAGCCAGCGAATCCGGCAAATCCACGCTCGTGGACGCGCAGATCTCGCTGCTGTACCCGACCGGCACGCCGTTCAACAAGGCGTCGAACTCGGGGCGCTCCGAACGCAGCGACTACACGTACCTGCGCGGCATGGTCGGCGTCGGCAGCACCGCGGGCGGCGACGAGCCGGTCTACCTGCGCGGCCGCGACGACGACGGGGCGCCGCAGGCCGTATGGGGCGCCATCGTCGACACCTACGTGAACGCCACCAGCGGCCAGACGCTGTCATGCGCCAAATTCCTCTACCTGATGGCGGGCGACGGCCGCGGCGACATACGCCGGCAGTACGCGGCATGGGGCAAGCCGATCGACCCGCGGCTCATGGACGCCTACCGCGACCATCCGTTCACCCCCACGCAGCTGAGGGACACGTACCCCGGATGCGAGACCTTCACCAGCGCCGACGCGTTCCACGAACACATCTGGGACATGATGGGACTGAGCGAGGAGGCCTGTCGGCTGCTGCACAAGATCCAATCGGCGGACGCGCCGTCGAGACTCGACGACATCTTCAAGCAGGGTGTGCTCGGCGTGCCCGAAGCCCTGGCCCTGGCGCGCGACACCGTCGACGATTACGAACGCTACGAGGCGAACTTCACCGAAATGGAACGCAAGGCGAAACGCGTGACGGCGCTCACCGGCATCCGGGACGCATGCGAAGCCTACGACGACGCATGCCGGCGCGTCCGGACATTCGACCCGGTCGATCCGTCCAAGGAGGCCGGATCGGCGGCGATACGGCGGTGGGCGATCGCGCGGATGGCCGACGAGGTCGCCGCACGGCTGCCCATCGACGAACGCGAGCACCGCGAGCACCAGGCCGCCGCCGAAACCGCATACCGAGACGGCGAGAAGATCCGCGCGGGCATCGACGCCATCCGCGACCGCATCAGGGGGTTGGACGGTGGCAACCTCGCGCGGATGGAGATGGAACTCGAACAGGCCAGGCGCATGCTCGACGACGTGAAGACGAACCGCGGGCGCATCGAGGTCGGGTTCGAGACGATCGGCGAGACGATGCCCGGAGACGAGCATGCCTGGACGGAGAGGCGCATCGCCGCCGTGGACTTCACCCGCCTGTACGACCGGCGGGCGCAGGAGCTGGACGAGACGCGCGACCGCGCGGTCGCCGCCCGCTCCGCGGCGAACGACGAGCTGCGCCGCCTCGAACGCGACTATGAGCGCCAGAAGACGCAGCGCACCCGCATCACCCAGCAGATGGACGAGACCCGCGCCATGCTCTGCAGGGCCACCGGACTGTCCGCCGGCGAACTGCCGTACGTCGCCGAACTCATGGACGTGCGCGAGGACGAGGAACAGTGGCGTCTGGCCATGAACGTCACCTACGGCGCCATCGCGCAGACCATCCTCGTCGACAAGCGCCACGAACGTGGCTTCGCCGCCAAGATCAGCGCCATCGACCCGCATGCGATGGCGCGACGCACCTGGCAGTTCGTCGACACCTCGGAGCGCTTCGGGGCGGACGACGGAAAGGCCGCGGGCGACGGCCCGTGGATGTCCTCGAAGCTGCGGTATCGCGAGGATTCGCCGTTCGCCGATTGGCTGCGCGCGCAGACCGCATCCGAACGGTTCGACGCCGTATGCGTCGACGCCATCGACGACGCCGACCGCGAACGCCGCCAGGTGCAGGCCGACGGGCAGATCAAAAGCGGCAAACGCGGGCAGCACGGCGTCAAGGACCGTCGCGAGGTCATCGGTTATGTCACCGAGGCCTATCTGGACGCGCTGAAGCACGGCATCGCCGAAGCGCGCGGCCGCTCGGAACGGGCGGAAAGCGACTACATGGAGGCGAAACAGCGTGCGGAGGCCCTGCGCAGCGGGCTCGAACTCGCCAAGCAGCTCGCCTACACGTCATGGGAGAGCGTCGACGTGGAATCCGCCTCGGCCACGGTGGACGGGCTCGAGGCGTCGATCGCCGCGATCAGGAACAACCCGGAGCTCGCCGAGCTCGTCCGACGTGAGGAATCGATGAGAGAGGAGCTCGACCGCAACGAGCAGCGCCGGTTCGCCGAGAAACGTGACGCCGACGCCGCGGCGTCCGCCTGCGAAGCCGCCCGACGGTGGCTGGACGCCAACCGGAGCCATGCGTCGCGGGAGACCGACGGCGATGCGGACGCCGCCGGGCGCGTGGGCGCCGCGCCGTTGGACGAGAGCGCGGAAACGGCGCTCGAACACTCCTATGAGGACGGGTTCTCGGGAATCGCGGACGCTGCGCTGCGGGCCCACATGATCATCGGGGCGGGCGCAGACGCGCCGGCCGCGGGCACGTCGTTCCCCGAACGCGTTATCGCGAGGATGCGCGACGACATGACCGCCCGCATCGACGCGCTCGCCTCCCAGGTCTCGGCCGCGAAGACGGTCGTCGAAGCCCGGATGGAATCGTACAAGGGCATGTACGCCGCGGACGACGACGCGCTGTCGGCCACAGTGGTGGACCGCCGGTACTATCTCGACGAGCTGGAGGGACTGTCGCGACTGACCGCCGGCGAGGCGACCGGCGCCGAATACCGGCGTTGCCTGGAACAGCTGCTGATGAGCCTGCTGACCATCAAACGCGCCGTCGACACCGACGAGGCAGGCATCCGCGACCAGCTCGACCGCATCAACGCCATGCTCGACGGGCAGCGGTTCGGCCCCAAGCACGGCAGCCTGTCCCTGCATGCGGACGTGCGCAAGCCGGACCGGGGCTTCTCCTCGCAGCTGACCCGGACCATCGGCGCGCTCAACGACTGGAAGGCGTCGGGGAGCGACGATACGGCGGTGATGCGCAAGGTGTTCACCTCGTGCGGCGGCGTCATCGGTCTGCTGCGCGCCCAGCTCGCGCAGGTGAGGGACGCGAACGGTGTGAAGAGCTACGGCGCGCGCGACCTCGACCCGCGGTGCCGTTCGTCCTTCTACGCGATCGTGCACCACGAGGACGGGCTCGACGAGCGCATCACCTCCACCGGCGGACGGTCCGGCGGAGCCCTGCAGGAGCTCACCTCGTTCGTCTACGGCGCCGCGCTCATCTACCTGCTCGGCGGAGGCATGGAGAACCGTCTCAAACCCAACTACACGACGCTGTTCCTCGACGAGGCGCTCATCAAGGCGGACGGCCGCTACACGCAGCGCGCCCTCACCGTGCTGCCGCGCCTCGGCTTCCAGGTGATCGTCTCCGCGCCGGAAAGCAAGACTGGCGAGATTCTCGAGGTCTCCACCAAGGCCTACGTCACCTACAAGAACCCCGACACCGGCCTCACCTCCCTGCGCGAGGCCGACCTCGCCGGAGAAGGGGAGGATGAATCCGCGGACGTCGCCTGACGGCATGACGGTCCGGCCGGGAGACACGCCGTCGAACAGGTGTTCGATATGCGTCGGGGTTTCGGGTATTCTGGGTGCGGAAAATCCGCGGCCGGACGCGTGCCGCGGCGACTGACGGAAGGCGGGGATCGTGGCGACGAAACGGAAGACGACGGGCGGCAGGAACGGCGAGGTCGTCGTCGAGAAGGTGATGACCAGCGATTCGTTCCTCACGCGCGAGATCCGCAAGGCGCCGCTCGTCGAGCACGACGGTTCGCTCGTGGCGGACATCTCGCACATCCCCAACGACCTCAAGATCACCATCCAGGGCGCGCGCGAGCACAACCTCAAGAACGTGGACCTCGCGATCCCGCGCAATCGCATGGTCGTGTTCACCGGCCTGTCCGGTTCGGGCAAATCCTCGCTCGCGTTCGACACCCTGTTCGCCGAGGGCCAGCGCCGCTACGTCGAATCGCTGTCCGCGTACGCGCGCCAGTTCCTCGGTCAGATGGACAAGCCGGACGTCGACTTCATCGAAGGCCTGAGCCCCGCCGTGTCCATCGACCAGAAGACCACGAACCGCAACCCGCGCTCCACCGTCGGCACCATCACCGAGATCTACGATTACCTGCGTCTCCTGTTCGCGCGCACCGGCGTGCCGCACTGCCCCGAATGCGGCGAACCCGTCGCCTCGCAGACCCCGCAGCAGATCGTCGACGCGCTCATGGACTATCCGGAACGCACCCGCTTCCAGATTCTCGCGCCCGTCGTCAAAGGCCGCAAGGGCGAATTCGTCGACATGCTCGAACTGCTACGCTCCGACGGCTACGCCCGCGCGCTCATCGACGGCCAGATGCGGCAGCTGTCCGATGACATCACGCTCGCCAAGCAGAAGAAGCACACCATTGAGGTCGTCGTCGACCGTCTCGTCGTCAAGGACGGCATGCGCCAGCGGCTCACCGACTCGGTCGAGACGGCGCTGAAGCTCGCCAACGGCTCCATCGTCATCGACTTCGTCGACGAGGAGGAGGGAAGCCCCGCCCGCCGTCGGCCGTTCTCCGAACACCGCAGCTGTCCGAACGGGCACGTGCTCGAACTCGACGAGATCGAGCCGCGCACCTTCTCCTTCAACGCGCCTTACGGCGCATGCCCCGCCTGCACCGGTCTCGGCTTCAAGCTCGAGATCGACCCGGAGCTCGTCATCGCCGACCCGGACAAGTCGCTCGCCGACGGCGTCATCGAACCGTGGAGCAACACGAAGATGACCGCCCAGTACTATGGCCATCTGCTCGAAGGCCTCGCCCGCGAGATGGGCTTCTCGATGCGCACCCCGTGGAAGGACCTGCCCGCCGACGTGCGCCACGACATCCTCTACGGCCACGAGTTCAAGGTCGACGTCTCCTACCGCAACCGTTGGGGCCGTCTCAGGGAATACTCCACCGGCTTCGAAGGCGTGGTGCGTTCGCTCATGCGCAAGCACGAGGAGACCGACTCGCAGTCGATGAGGGAGTACTACGAGTCGTACATGCGCGAAGTGCCTTGCCAGGTGTGCCACGGCAGGCGTCTCAAGCCCGAGGTGCTGGCCGTCACCGTCGGCGGCCTGTCCATCTTCGACGTGTGCGACATGCCCGTCGTGCGCGGGCTCGCCTGGGTCAACGGGCTCAAGCTCGAAGGCGCGGACGCGAAGATCGCCGGCGAGGTGCTCAAGGAGATTCGCGCCCGCCTCGGCTTCCTCAACGACGTCGGCCTCGACTACCTCACCCTGTCGCGCGCCGCCGCCACCCTGTCCGGCGGCGAGGCGCAGCGCATCCGTCTCGCCACGCAGATCGGTTCCGGCCTCGTCGGCGTCATGTACGTGCTCGACGAGCCGTCCATCGGCCTGCACCAGCGCGACAACGCGCGTCTCATCGAGACGCTCCACCATCTGCGCGACCTCGGCAATACGCTCATCGTCGTCGAGCACGACGAGGACACGATCCGCGAGGCCGACTGGCTGGTCGACATCGGCCCCGGCGCCGGCGAGCACGGCGGCGAGGTCGTCTACTCGGGGCCCGCGAAGCATCTCGTCGAGGCGAAACGCTCGATCACCGGCGACTACATCGCCCACCGCCGCGAGATTGCCGTGCCCGCCCACCGCCGCAAGGTGAGGAGGACCGCCCAGCTCAAGGTCGTCGGCGCGCGCGAGAACAACCTCAAGAACATCGACGTGAGCTTCCCGCTCGGCGTGTTCACCGTCGTCACCGGCGTCTCCGGATCCGGCAAATCCTCGCTCGTCAACACGATCCTCTACCCGGTCCTCGCCGACAAGCTCAACGGCGCGCGCATCGTGCCCGGCAAGCACCGCCGCGTCGAAGGGCTCGACCAGGTCAGGAAGGTCATCCACGTCGACCAGAACCCGATCGGGCGCACGCCGCGCTCCAACCCCGCCACCTACACGGGCGTGTGGGACAAGATCCGCGCCCTGTTCGCCAAGACGCCCGAGGCGCAGGTGCGCGGCTACGGGCCCGGCCGTTTCTCCTTCAACGTGAAGGGCGGCCGTTGCGAAGCATGCCATGGCGACGGCACGCTCAAGATCGAGATGAACTTCCTGCCCGACGTGTACGTGGAATGCGAGACCTGCCATGGCAAACGCTACAACCGCGAGACCCTCGAGGTGAAGTACAACGGCAAGACCGTCTCCGACATCCTCGACATGCCCATCGAGGAGGCCGCCGACTTCTTCAAGGCGTACACCGGCATCTCCCGGTACCTCAAGACCCTCGTGGACGTCGGCCTCGGCTACATCCGCCTCGGCCAGCCCGCCCCGACGCTCTCCGGCGGCGAATCCCAGCGCGTCAAGCTCGCCACCGAACTGCAGCGCAGGTCCGACGGCAGGACCGTGTACATCCTCGACGAGCCGACCACCGGCCTGCACTTCGAGGATGTGAACAAGCTGCTCAAGGTGCTGCAGGGGCTCGTCGACAAGGGCAACACGGTCATCGTCATCGAGCACAACCTCGACGTGGTCAAGTCGGCCGACTGGATCATCGACCTCGGGCCCGAGGGCGGCGACGGCGGCGGCACCGTCGTCACGCAGGGCACGCCCGAACAGGTGGCGCAATGCGAATCGTCGTGGACCGGCCGCTTCCTCAAAGGCATGCTCTGAAAGGCGACGCCGTGACCAACGACATCGAACGGCACTCGCCCGAGGCATGGCGGCGGACCGCCGACGCGTTGCGCGGGGAGGCGACGGACGGCACGTCCGACGCCGACGGCGCGACGGCGAAGACGAACCGCAACGGGGCGCCGCTGCTCGGCGACTCGCGCGACCTGTTCCGTCCGAAATCCTCGGACATCCCCGCCGAACCCGGCGTGTACAAATGGCGCGACGGCGAAGGCCGCGTCATCTACGTCGGCAAGGCGAAGAACCTGCGCAACAGGCTCGCCAACTACTTCCAGCCGCTGTACCTGCTGCACCCGCGCACGCAGACCATGGTGCTCACCGCCCGCAGCCTCGAATGGACCGTCGTCGGCACCGAACTCGAATCGCTCACCCTCGAATACACGTGGATCAAGGAGTTCGACCCCCGGTTCAACGTGCAGTTCCGCGACGACAAGACCTACCCGTACCTCGCGGTCTCCGTCGGCGAGACGGTGCCGCGCGTGTGGGTGACGCGCAGCCGCAAACGCCGCGACACCCGCTACTTCGGCCCCTACGCGAAGGTGTGGGACCTGCGCCACGGACTCGACCGGCTCCTGCGCACCTTCCCCGTGCGCACCTGCGCCGACGGCGTCTACCGCAAGGCCGAACTCACGGGACGGCCCTGCCTGCTCGCCTCCATCGGCAAATGCTCCGCGCCGTGCGTCGGCCGCATCGACGCGAAGGAGCACCGGCGCATGTGCGAACGGCTCGTCGGCGTGATGACCGGCAGACTCGGCAAGTCGTACATCGCGCAGCTCACCCGCGACATGAAGGCCGCCAGCGCCGACCTCGAATTCGAGAAGGCGGCGCGCCTGCGCGACGAGATCGCCATGCTCTCCACCGTCGTCCAGCAGAACGCGGTCGTGCTCGACGACCAGGTCGACGCCGACGTGTTCGGCTTCGCCACCGACGAGATCGAAGCCTCCGTGCACGCGTTCCACGTGCGCGCCGGCACGATCCGCGGCGAACGCAACTGGAGCGTCGAACGCGTCGACGACGTCGACGACGCCGATCTCATGGCCGACCTGCTCGTGGGCGTCTACTCGGACGCGCGGAACGACGCCGCGGCCGGGAACGCGACGGCGAAGGTCGAGGAACGGCGCGACGCCATCGGGTCCACGCAGCGCGTGACCGCGACCGACGCGGCGTCCCGCGCGCGGGCGACGCGCGAACGCAACGCGCGACAGGAGGTCACCGGGCGCGCCGACCTGCTCGCCCCCATCGCCCCGGTGCCCCGCGAGGTCATCACGCCCATCGAACTCGAACCGTCCCGGCGCGAGGAGCTCGAAACCTGGCTGACCGGACTGCGCGGCGGCGCGGTCACGATCCGCGTCGCCGGCAGAGGCGACAAGCGGCAGCTCATGGACCGGGCGAACGACAACGCCGCGCAGGCGCTGGCCCGCGCCAAGATGAGCCGCATCGCCGACATCGGCGCACGCACCCGCGCCATGAACGAGGTCGCCGACGCGCTGGGCCTCGCCGACGCCCCGCTGCGCATCGAATGCTACGACATCTCCAACACGGTCGGCGGGGCCTTCCAGGTGGCCTCCATGGTCGTGTTCGAGGACGCCGTCGCCAAGAAAAGCGAATACCGGCGCTTCGCCATCCGCGGCAAGGACGGCCAAGGCGCGCTCGACGACCTGAGCGCCCTCTACGAGACGCTGACGCGGCGCTTCCGTCACGGCAACATCGCCGGCGACTCCGGCGAGAGCATCGAGGCGGAACGACGCGCGAAGACGGCGACGGACGCGCGCGCCGATGCCCGAAGCGGCACGGTCGCGGAAGACGACGGAACGAGGAAGGACACGGTCCAGCAGAACACGGACCGGCGCCGGTTCGCCTACAAGCCGAACCTCGTCGTCGTCGACGGCGGCAGGCCGCAGGCCATGGCCGCCGCGAAGGCGCTCGCCGACTGCGGCGTCGACGACGTGGCCGTATGCGGGCTCGCCAAACGGCTCGAAGAGGTGTGGGTGCCGGACGACGACTACCCGATCATCCTCAAACGCCAATCCGAGGGCATGTACCTGCTGCAGCGCGTGCGCGACGAATCGCACCGCTTCGCCATCACCTACCACCGGCAGACGAGACGCAAGGGGGCGTTGCGCAGCGCCCTCGACGGCATCCCCGGCGTGGGACCCGCCTACCAGAAACGGCTGCTCGCGCGGTTCGGTTCGGTCAAGGCGATGCGCGGCGTCGGCGTCGAGGAGCTGGAGCAGGTCAAGGGGATAGGCCATGCCAAGGCGCAGGCCATCTACGACGCCCTGCACGCGGACGGTGCGGACGGCGCCGGCGGCACCGGCGGCCCCGGCACGCGCCGGCCATGAGCAGACGGCTTCCGACCGCGGTCCGGACGGCCCGAGTAGGATGGTCGGGAGAACCGGGAAGGCAAGGAGGGAAGCATGACGATCGCCAATCGGTGCGCGGTGCTCGGCAAGCCCATCGCGCATTCGCTGTCGCCCGTGCTGCACAACGCGGCGTACCGTTCGCTCGGACTCGACGACTGGACGTACGACAGGCACGAGGTGGGGGAGGAGGACCTCGACGGGTTCCTCAAGGGGCTCGACCCCACGTGGCGTGGTCTCAGCCTGACGATGCCGCTCAAGAAGACCATCCAGCCGTACGGCACGCCCCGCAACGTGTGGGCGCGGGAGCTCAACGTCGCCAACACGGCGGTGTTCGACTGGGACGAGGCCACCCACGACGATCCCGCATGGCCCCACGGGAAGCCGGCGATCAGGCTCTACAACACCGACGTGGTCGGCATCCAGCTGGCCTTCGACCACGCCGACCGGGAACTCGGCGTGCATCGCGACGGGCGGGCGGGACGCCGCGCGCTCATCGTCGGCAACGGCAACACCGCCACGTCGGCCGCGGCGGCCTGCCTGATGCTGCCGGGCGTCGAACGCATCACCATCGCCGCGCGCCATCCCGGCCGCGACCTCGGACTGGACTCCGCCGCGAAGGCGTTCCGCGGCGTCGAAGGCCGCCCCTACGACGAGATCGACCTGTCCGACGCGGACGGGGTGACCGCCGCCGCCGGCGAATCCGACTACGTGATCAACACGATTCCCGGGCATGCCGCGGACGGCCTCGCCGAAACGCTCGACTGCTCCGGCAACGCGTTCGGCGGCATGCTGCTCGACGTGGTCTACGACCCGCGTCCCACGAAGCTCATGCAGGCGTGGCGCGCCCACGGCGGCCATGCGATCGGCGGCGAGGAGATGCTCCTGTACCAGGCGCTCATCCAGGTGCTGCTCATGACGGGCATCTGGGACGACGATCCGCCGTCCGACGCCGACCGCCGCCTGCAGGACGTCACCGTCGACGACGACCATCTGGAGATCGCCATGAGAAAGGCGTTGGAGGAGGCGCTGTGATGGAGGACCATGACGCGATGAACGACGCGGCAGCCGCCGCGTCCCATGACGACGAGCCCGCGCCCGCCAACGGCTTCGAGGTGCTGCTCATCACCGGCATGTCCGGTGCGGGGCGCTCGCACGCCGCCGACTGCGTGGAGGACATGGGCTGGTACGTGGTCGACAACATGCCGCCCAAGCTGCTCGTCCCGCTCGTCGACATGATGACCAACGCCGGCGACGGCAAGGGCGTGCACAAGCTCGCCGCCGTCATCGACGTGAGGTCGCGCGAATACTTCGACGACCTCAACGAGGTGCTCAGCCATCTCGACGACCTCGGCGTGCACACCCGCATCCTGTTCCTCGACGCCAGCGACGACGTGCTCGTCACCCGCTACGAGAAGGTGCGCAGGCCCCATCCGCTCCAGCACGGCAACCGTCTCATCGACGGCATCAACGAGGAGCGGGCGCTGCTCGCGAACCTCAAGGAGCGTGCGGACATGGTCATCGACACCTCCGCGCTGAGCATCCACCAGCTATCCACCAAACTGTACGAGGCGATGGTCGGATCCGGTCCGAAGACGGTCTCCGTGCACATCTTCAGCTTCGGGTTCAAATACGGCACCCCCACCGACGCGGACTTCGTGGCCGACGTGAGGTTCCTGCCCAACCCGTTCTGGGTGCCCAGCCTGCGCGAGCTGACCGGATGGGACAAGCCCGTCGCCGACTACGTGCTGAACAGCAAGGGGGCGTCCGAATTCCTCGACGCCTACGAGAAGGCGCTGCTCGTCGCCATCGACGGATACGCGCGCGAGGACAAGCATTTCGTGACGATCGCGGTGGGTTGCACGGGCGGCCAGCACCGGTCGGTCGCCATGAGCGAGGCCCTGGCGAAACGTTTGCGCTCACACGGGCTGGATGTCACCGTTTCCGCCCGCGAACAGCGCAGACGCCGGTGAACGCGCCCGTCGCGGCGCTGACCACATGTCGAGACGTCGGCCGCGAAAAAGTGAAAACGGCGCGACTGTTGTCCAAGATGGTCGGTATCACAGATTCGGCGGACGGCGGGGAAGAGTCCCCGCTTGCAGACCCGAACCCCTGAAACCATTGAGAGGGACGAGACTTAGGAGGTTGGCTCTTGGCTCTTCTGGATGATGTGAAAAGCGAGCTCGCGGCGCTTGAGGACGAGAAGGCGGACGCCAGGAAGGCGCAGGTCACCGCCATGATCCGCTTCGCCGGCGGCTTCATGAACAACGCCCAGAAGCAGATCGTCATGCTCGCCACCTTCGATTCCCTGGTCGCGGCCCAGTGGCTGCGCGACAACATCGAGGACCTGTACAACCTCGAGGCCAAGCTCATCAGCTCCACGAGGACGACGCCGAAGGGCTCCCACCAGTACCATGTGGTCAAGGTGGAGCGCGGCGCGGTGAACCTGGCCGTGGCCACCGGCCTCATCGACCGCAACAAGGCCGTGCGCGGCCTGCCCGTCAAAATCGTGCAGGGCAAGATCGCCCAGGTGCGCGCCGCATGGCGCGGCGCCTTCATGGCCAAGGGCATCCTGTCCGACCTGGGCAAGAACCCGTACATGGAGATCATCTGCCCGTGCAACGAGGCCGCGATGGCCTTGGCCGGCCTCGCCCGGCGACTCGGCATCACCGCCAAGCCGCGCCAGCTCAGCAAATCCTATCGCGTGACGCTCACCGATCCGGACTCCATCGAACGCATGCTCAACTCGATGGGCGCCATGCGTTCCGCCCGCGACTGGACGGGCAAGCGCTCGGACGGCGAGACCCGCTCCAAGGCGAACCGCCTCGCCAACTTCGACGACGCGAACATGCGCCGCTCCGCCAAGGCCGCGGCCGAGGCGTGCGACAAGGTGCGCAAGGCGTTCGAACTGTTCGACGCCGCCGGCGTGGACGTGCCGGACAACCTGCGCGCCGCCGGCCAGCTGCGCCTCGAGCACGGCGACGCCAGCCTGGAGGAGCTCGGCCGTCTCGCCGAGCCGCCGATCTCCAAGGACGCCATCGCCGGACGCATCCGCCGTCTGCTCCAGCTCGCGGAGAAGACCGCCAAGTCGCGTTCCTGAACGTTTTCATAACGATTCGGCGATACGTTCCAAAAATTCCTGTGTCAGGCCCGCCCGGACGGCGGGCCTGTTGTATTATGCGAAGTGGCAAGAAACCGCCACTTTCCCGCGCAAGCGGTTAGGAAAGGATATTCATGAAGACACTCAAGGATCTCGGAGACCTCAAGGGCAAGCGCGTCCTGGTCCGCGCCGATTTCAACGTCCCGCTGGACGGCACCACGATCACCGACGACGGCCGCATCAAGGCCGCCCTGCCGACGATTAAGGCCCTGCGCGAGGAAGGCGCGAAGGTCATCCTGATGGCCCACCTCGGCCGTCCGAAGGGCAAGGTCGTCCCGGAGCTGTCCCTGGCCCCGGTCGCCGCCCGTCTCGGCGAGCTGCTCGGCGTCGACGTGCCGCTGGCCGCCGACACCTACGGCGAGGACGCCCAGGCCAAGGTCGCCGCGATGAACGACGGCGACGTCGTCCTGCTGCAGAACGTCCGCTTCAACCCGGAGGAGACCAGCAAGGATCCGGCCGTGCGCGCCCCGTACGCCAAGAAGATCGCCGCCCTCGGCGACGTCTTCGTCTCCGACGGCTTCGGCGTCGTCCACCGCGCCCAGGGCTCCAACTACGACGTGGCCGCCGATCTGCCGGCCGCCGCCGGCCTGCTGGTCGAGAAGGAGGTCAAGGCTCTGTCCAAGGCCACCGAGAACCCGGAGCGCCCGTTCACCGTCGTGCTCGGCGGCTCCAAGGTCTCCGACAAGCTCGGCGTCATCGAGAACCTGCTCGACAAGGCCAACCGCCTCGTCATCGGCGGCGGCATGGTGTTCACCTTCCTCAAGGCCAAGGGCTACGAGGTCGGCACCTCCCTGCTCGAAGAGGACCAGCTCGACAAGGTCAAGGGCTACATCGAGACCGCCGAGAAGAACGGCGTCGAGCTCGTGCTGCCGACCGACATCGTCGTGAACGCCGGCTTCCCGGCCGGTGACACCCCGGTCGCCCCGGAGGTCGTCGCCGCCGACGCCATCCCGGCCGACAAGATGGGCCTCGACATCGGCCCGGAGTCCCAGAAGCTGTTCCACGACAAGATCGTCGACTCCAAGACCGTCGTGTGGAACGGCCCGATGGGCGTCTTCGAGATCCCGGAGTTCGCGGCCGGCACCAAGGCCGTCGCGCAGGGCCTGGTCGACGCGACCGCGGCCGGCGCGTTCACCATCGTCGGCGGCGGCGACTCCGCCTCCGCGGTGCGCAACCTCGGCTTCCCGGAGGACGGCTTCTCGCACATCTCCACCGGCGGCGGCGCCTCCCTCGAGTTCCTCGAGGGCAAGGAGCTGCCGGGCCTGAAGGTGCTCGCCTGACATCGGTTCCGCATCGGCTCCCCGCGTCCACGTCCCGTCGTGGCGTGGGGAGCCATGCCGTTTCGCCCCGCACACGCTTCTCATCGCACCCCATACGCACCCGTTTCGCGTGTCTCTCACGTATCGCGTATTTCTCACGTATTTCTAGGAAGGGATCCATGGCGTCCGAACGCGTCCCGCTGGTCGCGGGCAACTGGAAAATGAACTTCGACCATCTCGAGGCAACGTATTTCGTGCAGAAGTTCGCATGGCAGCTGCGTGACGCCCACTTCGACTTCCGCAGGGTGGAGGTCGCCCTGTTCCCCTCGTTCACCTCGCTGCGCAGCGTGGAGGTGCTTGTCGAGGCCGACAAGCTCAAGATCCGCTACGGCGCGCAGTCCGTGTCCGTCACCGACCAGGGGGCGTTCACCGGCGACATCTCCGCCGACATGATCGCGCACCTCGGATGCTCGTACGTGATCATCGGCCATTCGGAGCGCCGCAAATACCATCCCGAGGACGACGCCAACATCGTCGACCAGGTGAGGGCCGTCCTCGCCGCCGGCATGCAGCCGATCCTGTGCGTCGGCGAGAGCTTCGAGGAGCGCCGCCAGGGCATCGAGCTCGACTTCGCCGTCGGCCAGGTGCACGACGTCACCCGCGACCTCAACGAGGCCGAGGCGGCGAAGCTCATCATCGCCTACGAGCCCGTGTGGGCCATCGGCACCGGCATGGTCGCCACGCCGGAGTCCGCGCAGTACGCGGCCCAGGCCATCCGCGACGATCTCAGGGCCACGTTCGGGGACACCGTGGCGGACACCGTCCGCATCCTCTACGGCGGCTCCGTCTCCTCGAAGAACGCGGTCGAACTCATCGGCGAGCCCGACGTGGACGGCTTCCTCATCGGCGGCGCGGCGCTCGACGTCGACGAGCTGACCCGCATCTGCCGGCTCACCGCCAAAGCCACCCGGTGAAACCGCCCGGGTCTCCACCTTTTTCAAGACATTGCGCTATGCTGGAGCGCAGACTTATACCGAACCGGAGGTAATCCACTCGTGACCGCTCTGAAAATCGCCCTCGAAATCGTCGTCGTCGTGCTCAGCTGCCTGCTGACCCTGCTCATCCTCATGCACAAGGGCAAGGGCGGCGGCCTGTCCGACATGTTCGGCGGCGGCCTCACCCAGAACGCGGGCACGTCCGGCGTCGCCGAGAAGAACCTGAACCGCTGGACCGTCATCATCGCCCTGATTTGGGTGGCCATCATCATCGCCCTCGGCCTGATGACCAAGTTCAACCTCATCTGACACGTAATCCGTCCGTGATCGTATGACCCATGACCGCCAGTCGGCCATGGGTCGTGTTCGTTATGGCGGGTTCCGCGCCGGAACCGGGAGCCGCTGAACCATCGAAGGGACATCATCATGGTCACCATGAACCGCAACAAGGTCGTCATCGTCGGCACCGGACAGGTGGGAGCCACCGCCGCGTTCGCCATCGTCACGCACGGACTGTGCAACGAGCTCGTGCTCATCGACCATTTCGCCGCCAAGGCGGCGGGGGAGAGCCACGATCTCGACGACGGCAGCGAATTCCAGGACCGTCACGTCAAGGTGCGCACCGGCGACTACGCCGACTGCCGCGACGCGGACATCGTCGTCGTCACCGTGGGGCGCAAGCCGCCGGCCAACTCGACCCGTCTCGCCGAACTCGGCTTCACCGTCGGCCTCGTCGGTGACGTCGTCGACCATGTCATGGTCTCCGGCTTCGACGGCGTGATCGTCATGGTCTCCAACCCGGTCGACGTGATGGCCTGGTACGCGTGGAAGCGTTCCGGTCTGCCGCGCACGCAGGTGCTCGGCACCGGCACCGCGCTCGACACCTCCCGTCTCAAGACCATCATCGGCGAGGAGACCGGACTCGACCCGCGCAACGTGGGCGGGTTCGTCATGGGCGAGCACGGCGACTCCCAGTTCGCCGCATGGTCCACCGTCTCGCTCGGCGGCAAGCCGTTCGCCAAGTTCCTGGCCGACAACCAGAGCCGTTTCGCCTCCGTCTCCACCGCCGAGATCGAGCGCAAGACGCGCATGCGCGGCAACGAGATCGTCGCCGCGAAGGGCGGCACCAACTTCGGCATCGCCTCCACCGTCGCCGGCATCGTGCAGACGATCCTGTGGGACGAGCGGCGCATCGTGCCCGTCTCCACGCTGCTTGACGGCGAATACGGCGAGCACGACGTGTTCCTCGGCGTGCCCACCGAACTGCGCGCCAACGGCGCCAACGAGATCGTCGAACTCGAACTCACCGAGGAGGAGCACGCGAAGCTCCACCACTCCGCCGAGCTCGTCCGCTCCTACTGCGAGGGACTGCTGTGATTCCGGCCGCGCACGTCCCGCCGGAATCCCGGCTCGTCGTCGCCGACCTCGACGGCACGCTGCTGCACGGCGCCCCCACCTTCGAGGGGCGACACCTCACCGAACGGTCCATCGAGGCCGTCGAACGCCTGCATGACGCCGGGTACCGGTTCGCCATCGCCACGGCCAGACCCGTGAGCACCGGATACGCCCTCGCGGAGCGGCTGCCGGTCGACGCCTGCATCTACCTGAACGGCGCGCTCATCGACTTCGAGCCCGCGAAATCCGACTACGACATGCTCACCTCGGGCCGCATGCCCGCCGACGGGCATCTCATGAAGATCGGATTCCCGTCGTCCCGCGCCTGCGAGGTGTGCCGGTCCCTCCTCGACGCGATGCCCGATCTCGAGGTCGGCATCGTCATGGACGACGTGAGGTACACGAACTTCGACGTCAGCGTCTACTGGAAGACCCAGACCTGGCGTCTGACCGACTTCACCGAAACGGACGTGCCCGAGGGGACCGCCGACAAGATCATCGCGTTCCCGAAAGGGGAGCAGCGCGAGGCGATCCGCCGCCTGATCCCCGACGATTTCGCGCTGTCCGTCTCCGAAGGCACGTTGTACATGTTCATGAACCCGAAGGCGAACAAGCGCGACGCGCTGGGCATCCTGTGCGAGCGCATGGGCGTCGCCCCGGAGCATGCCGTCGCCTTCGGCGACGATCTCGTGGACATCGACATGATGCGGTCCGCCGGCCGCTCCGTCGCCGTCGCGAACTCCAATCCCAAGGTCCTCGCCATCGCGGACGAGATCTGCCCGTCCAACGACGAGGACGGCGTCGCCCAGTGGATCGAGACGCATCTGCTATGACCCCGCACACGGCGTGACGATGGCGTGACGATGGCATGCCGTCGGCGGGTCGGACGGAAAGTTCAATCCGCCGGCAGCGGGCTCGTCCGGCATATGGTACGCGACGCGATCGGAATTGAACTTGTCTTGAACTCCCTCTAGGTTATGAACCAATGTTCAATATGGATATTGAACTTCATGGTTTGGAGGAAGACATGTCCACAGCGGTGTTCGCGGAACGACTTCACGAGGCGATGAACGACAGGGGGCTGAAGCAGGTCGATCTGGTGCGCGCCGCCGAGGCCCGCGGCGTGAGGATGGGCAAGAGCCACATCAGCCAGTACGTCGCCGGCAAGACCATGCCGCGCGAGGACATCCTCGAATTCCTCGCCGCCGAACTCAACGTGGATGCGGACTGGCTCAGGGGCGTGCGCGGCACGACGACGGGCGAGGCCACGCCGTCCGCCGGCGCCGCGGCCTCGGACGGGGGAGTGTCCGCCACGGCTCCCGCTACGACGGATGGGGACGAGGCCCCCGAGCCGGCGACTCCGCGCCGACGCACCTTCGGCAAGTCGCACAAGCTCGACAACGTGCTCTACGACGTGCGCGGCCCCGTCGTCGACGAGGCGGCCCGTATGGAGGCCGACGGCACCCATATCCTCAAGCTCAACATCGGCAACCCCGCGCCGTTCGGCTTCCGCACGCCGGACGAGGTCGTCTACGACATGGCCCACCAGCTCACCGAGACCGAAGGCTATTCGCCGTCCAAGGGCCTGTTCTCCGCGCGCAAGGCGATCATGCAGTACGCGCAGCTCAAGAACCTGCCGAACGTCACCATCGACGACATCTACACCGGCAACGGCGTGAGCGAGCTCATCAACCTGTGCATGTCCGCGCTGCTCGACGACGGCGACGAGGTGCTCATCCCAAGCCCCGACTACCCGTTGTGGACCGCCTGCGTGAACCTCGCCGGCGGCACCGCCGTCCACTACGTCTGCGACGAACAGTCCGAATGGTATCCGGACATCGACGACATGCGCGCCAAGATCACCGACCGCACCGTCGCCATCGTGCTCATCAACCCGAACAACCCGACCGGCGCGCTCTACCCGAAGGAGGTGCTGCAGCAGATCGTGGACCTCGCGCGCGAGCACCACCTCATGATCTTCTCCGACGAGATCTACGACCGCCTCGTCATGGACGGCCTGACGCACACCTCGATCGCCTCGCTCGCCCCCGACCTGTTCTGCGTCACCTTCTCCGGCCTGTCGAAGTCGCACATGATCGCCGGCTACCGCGTCGGCTGGATGGTGCTGTCCGGCAACAAGCGCATCGCCAGGGACTACATCGAGGGCATCAACATGCTCGCGAACATGCGCATCTGCTCGAACGTGCCCGCCCAGTCCATCGTGCAGACCGCGCTCGGCGGCCACCAGAGCGTCAACGACTACGTCGTGCCCGGAGGCCGTCTCTACGAGCAGCGCGAATACATCTACAACGCAATCAACGCGATCCCCGGCCTCTCCGCCGTCAAACCGAAGGCCGCGTTCTACATCTTCCCGAAGATCGACGTGAAACGGTTCAACATCCACGACGACGAGCAGTTCGCGCTCGACCTGCTGCACGAGAAGCGCATCCTCATCACGCGCGGCGGCGGCTTCAACTGGGCTGAGCCCGACCACTTCCGCATCGTCTACCTGCCGCGCATCGAGGTGCTCAAGGACGCGACCGACAAGATCGCCGATTTCTTCGGATACTACTGGCAGAACTGACCGGTGCCGCCGGACGGTCCGAACCCCGCCAAACGCCCTATATTCCATTATGTGAGAGGAATTTACCCATATAATGGAATATAGGGCGTTTTCCATAGGGTGATTTCGTTATGGCATCGTTACCATACCGTTGTGAAAGCGTTATAATCGGCCGTTTTCTGGTATATATTCCATAACAATGATGATGGAAATGTGAAGAAGCTGTTTTTTCATGGGTTTTCGTGGGCTCGTCGCGTGAATATTCTTCACGCCAACAACCAACAGCCGACAATCACGGCATAGAAGCGAACGCGAGCATCACAGATGCGAACACAGATGCGAACACGATGCGAACATTCGCGCAGCATTCAGAGAGGATGAGCCATGGCATTCAGCGCAACGGTGTCCGAGCCCCGTGCGGCGGGCGCGACCGTGGGAAGCGACGAGGCGGAGACCGGCTTCAACGGCGTCCTGCCCCTCAAGGAGAAGGTCTCGTACATGAGCACCGATATGGCGGGCAACCTGCTGTATTCGTCGCTCGGCACGTACATCATGTTCTTCTACACCGACGTGTTCGGCATCACCGCCGCGGCCGCCGGCTGGATTCTGCTGATCGCCCGCATCGGCGACTGCATCAGCGCCCCCGTCTGGGGTTCCATCGTCGACCACACCAAGACCAAGTGGGGCCAGTCCCGCCCGTTCTTCCTGTGGATGTGCGTGCCGTTCGCCATCACCGTGTTCCTCGCGTTCACCGCCCCCGACCTGCCGCCGATGGGCAAGGTCATCTACGCGACCGTCACCTACATCCTCGCCGCCGGCCTCGTCTACACCGGCATCCAGACGCCGATCACCGCCATCCTGTCCAACCTCACGCCGGATCCGGCCGAACGCGTCAAGGCCAACACCTTCCGCCTGTCCGGCGGCCTGCTCGGCACGTTCATCACCGCCGTGTGCACCATCCCGCTGGTCAACTGGGCCGGCAAGGCCATCACCGGCCAGACGAACCAGAAGGTCGGCTTCATGTTCACCTTCGCCGTCTACGGCGTCATCGCCGTCGCCCTCCTGCTCTTCGCGTTCCGCAACATCAAGGAGCACAACTACGATCCGAAGACCCAGAACCCGCTGCCGTTCAAGGAGAGCCTGCACGCCATCAAGGGCAACTGGCCGTGGATCATCCTCATCGTCGCCTTCGTGATCTTCTGGATCGCCCAGGAGGACCGCATGTCCGTCGCCGTGTACTACGCCAAGTACAACCTGAACAACGAGAACCTCGCCACCGTGCTCAACGGCATGCAGATCCTCGGCCTCATCACCACGTTCCTCATCCCGAACATCTCCAAGAAGCTCGGCAAGGCCGGCAAGACCGACACCATGATCCTCGGCATGGTCATGGCCATCGTCGGCCAGCTCCTGCTGCTCACCGCCTCCCACAGCTTCGCCCTGTTCGTCGTGTTCTGGGCCATCTCCATCCTCGGCGCCGCCATGGCGCTCGCCATGCCGTTCGCCATGCTCGCCGACACCGTCGACTACGGCGAATACAAGAACGGCATCCGCGCGGCCGGCCTGCTGTCCGCCGTCGGCGCCTCCTTCTGCATCCAGTTCGGCTCCGGCCTCGGCAACCTGATTCCCTCCAAGATCATGGCCGCCGCCGGCTACGTCGCCAACGCCAAGCAGACCGCCGAGGCCCTCGGCGCCATCCAGTTCTGCTTCATCTGGCTGCCGGTCATCGTCTACGCGGTCGTCATCGCGATCATGCTGCTCTACCGCCGCTTCGAGAAGAACGAGCCGGCCATCCGCGCCGCCCTCGCCGAGCGTCGCGCCGAGGCCGACGCCGCCATCGCCTGATTCCGCCGGGAACGGACGCGGTCTTCCGCCGCGGCGCAAGGGCCCCGGTTCCATCCCCATGGGTGGAGCCGGGGCCCTTCCCGTCTTTCCCCTCACGCCCCGACGGGCCTTCGAGCCGTGCCGCCGGAACGTCCCCGATAAGGCGCGTGCGGCGCTGGTATCGTGGAGGACGATGCCGCTCGATATCGAACACCAGCTTGCGCGTTGCGACCGCGTCGTCGCGCAACGCATCGCGCCATACGTCCACGCCACGCTCGCCCCATGCGACGTGCGCGCCGCCGCCAACCCTGGGGAACCGGAACCCGCCGACGCGTTCCTCGCGCGCGCCCGCGCGGGAACGGCTGGATTCCGCCCGTTCACCGTGCCCGGGCCGTGGGGGACGACCTGGGGGACCACATGGTTCGAGATATCCGGCCACGTCGACCGCGAAGCCGCACGCGGCCATGACGTCGAACTCGTCGCCGACCTCGGCTGGAACCGTCCCGACTGGCCGGGATTCCAGGCGGAGGGACTCGTCTACCGCGCCGACGGCACGGCGGTCAAAGCCGTCAACCCGCGCAACCGATGGGTGCCGCTCGTCCGCGCCGACGGCACGGACATCGCCGGACTCGACGCCGACGGCCGGTTCACGCTCTACCTGGAAGCCGCGTGCAACCCTGACCTGAGCGAGGCGGGCGGATACGCGCCCACTTCGCTCGGCGGCGACCCGACCGGCGTGCGCGACCTGCCGTATGCGCTGAACCGCGTGGACGTCACCCTGTTCGACCGGGACCTGCACGCCCTGATGATGGATTTCGAAACCGTGTCCGGCCTCATCCGCGAACTCGCCGCCGACGATCCGCGCCGATGGCGGCTCGCCGGGGCGCTCCGCCGCGCGCTGGACGCCTACGACGAACGCGACCGCGCGGCAAGCGTCCCGCAGGCGCGCGGGGAACTCGCCGGCGTGCTCGCGTCGCCCGCCGCGCCGAGCGCCGTGCGGCACGTCGCCGTCGGCCACGCGCACATCGACACCGCATGGCTGTGGCCGATGCGCGAGACCCGGCGCAAGGTGGCGCGCACCGTCGCCAACGTGCTCGCCCTCATGGACGAGGATCCCGACATGACGTTCGTCATGAGCTCCGCCCGGCATTACGCATGGCTCGAACACGACCACCCCGACCTGTCCGCCCGGATGCGCCGGCGCATCGACGAGGGCCGCTTCGTCCCCGTGGGCGGCATGTGGGTCGAATCCGACGCGATGATGCCCGCCGGCGAATCGCTGGTACGCCAGTTCACCACCGGACTCGCCTACTTCCGCGAACATCTCGGCGTACGTCCGCACGGCGTCTGGCTGCCCGACTCATTCGGCTTCGCCGCCGGCCTGCCGCAGATCGCCCGCCGCGCAGGCTTCGACTGGTTCCTCACCAGCAAGCTCTCCTGGAACGACACGGACCGGCCGCGCCACCACGCCTTCCTATGGGAGGGCATCGACGGCACGCGCATCCTCGCGCACATGCCGCCATCCGCCACCTACGGTTCCACGATGGAGATGAACGAGCTCATGCGCTCGCAACGCGACCTCGCCGACAAGGACCTCGTCGGCGACGCGATCATCCTCTACGGGCACGGCGACGGGGGAGGAGGGCCCACCCGCGAGATGATCGCGAGGATCCGCCGCGCGCACGACCTCGAAGGCGCGCCTCGGGTCGGCTTCGGCACGCCCGACCGGCTGTTCGCCGCATTGCGGCGCGACATCGTCGGCGATGCACACGATGCACACGACGCGCCCGTGCACCGCGGCGAACTGTACCTCGAACTCCATCGCGGCACGACCACGGCCCAGCAGGAGATGAAACGACGCTGCCGCGAGGAGGAATCCCTACTGCGCGTCGTCGACCGTCTCTCCGCGACCGCGCTCGTACGCGTCCCCGGCTACACGCCGCCGCGCGACGAGCTCGACCGCATCTGGAAGCGGCTCCTCTCCGACCAGTTCCACGACATCCTGCCCGGCACCGGCATCGCCCGCGTCCACCGCGAAGCGCGGGAGGCCTATGCGCGCGACATCGCACGACTGCGGGCAATCGCGACGGAGACCACGCACCTGCTCGCCGCGCACGGCGACGGTGGCGACAGCCCATCGGCCACGGACGGGGATGTCCGGAAGGATGCTCGCGACGGCGACGGGCGCAGCGTCCGCGCCGTCCACATCATCCGCGACGCCGACGGCACGACGTTCGACAACGGACTCCTCCGCGCGCACATCGCCGTGGACGGCACCGTGGACTCCCTGATCGACCTCGCCGCGGATCGCGAGATCGTGCCCGAGGGAACGGCCCTCGGCCGCTACGAGCTGCTGCGTGACGAGCCGTCGCAATGGGACGCATGGGAGCTGGAACGGGACGCGTTCGACACCGTGACGCCGCTCGCGGACGGCGCGCTCATCGGTGTCGCCGCAACCGGAGACGGCGCGGCGGAGGCCGTCGCCGAGACCGCGGCGGACGGCGTGCGGATACGCACGCGCGTCACGCTACGCCCCGGTGCGCGTGCACTCGACTTCCATGCCGACGTGGACTGGCATGCGCCGGAACGTATGCTCAAGGTCGACGTCCCCGTGGCCGTGCACGCCGACCGTGCGCGGTTCGAATGTCCGTACGGATTCGTGGAACGGCCGGTCACGGCCGGTCCGATCGGGGAGAACCCCGCATACGAGAGCTGCACGCACCGGTTCGTGCGCGTCGCCGAATCCGATGGAGGCTATGCGGTCGCCGTTGTGAACGGCTCCACCTACGGTGCCGACGTGTCGTCGATCCGCCGTGACCCGGTGCGGGGGAGTGCGGGCGGCGTGATGATCCGGCCATCGCTGCTGTCCGCGCCGCGCTACCCCGATCCGGACGCCGACATGGGACGGCACGCGTTCGACTGGTCGGTGCTCGCCGCCGCCGACATGCCGGCGACGCTCACCGAGGCCGCGCGGCTCAACACTCCGGACATCGATGGCGCGGCGGCCGTCCCGCCGCTCGTCGTGCTCGACGACATGCAGGGAGTCGTCGTGCTCGACTGGGTGAAACCCGCCGACGACGGTTCCGGCGACATCGTCCTGCGCCTGTACGAGGCGGCGGGAGGCCAGGCGCGGGCGACGTTGCGCCTCGACCCGGAGCTTGACGGATGCGTGGTCTCGGAGACCGATCTGACGGAAGGGGAGCCGCCCGCGCCCGACCTGCCACGTGCGCTCGATGGCGAGGTGACGGCGGGCCGAGGCGGTGTGTCGCTCGCGTTCGGGCCGTTCCAGCTGGCGACGCTGCGTGTGCGGAGATGAGACCCGCGGCCGCGACGGTTTCCGCGCCGTGGAGGAGCACACGAACAAGGGGGTGGGTCTTTCCTGGAAATCATTTCCGGGAAAGACCCACCCCCTTGCGGTTCAGACGCGCGGTCTCGGACCGTTCACGTCAGGGAAGGAATCAGGCCTCGGCCTTCTTGCCTTCGAGCACCTTGTAGGCGAAGCCCATGACCAGCACGTACAGGCAGCCGACGGCCATCACGAGGATGCCACCGAACTGGCCGGCCGCGTCGGCCGCGACGCCCATGATCGGCGGGAAGATCGCGCCGCCGATCAGGCCCATGAGCATGAGGCCGGAGATCTCGTTCTGACGGTCCGGACGGTACATGAGCGCGTGGGAGAGGAACAAGGAGAACACGTTCGAGTTGCCGAAGCCGACGAGGGCGACGGCGACCCAGAACAGCCACACCGGCGGGTTGTCCTGCACGAGGGCGAAGACCGCGAAGCACACGGCGGAGGCGGTCATGATGACGCCGCAGATGCGCAGGCCGACCTTGTTGCTGATCTTCTGGAGCACGATGCCGCCGGTGAAGCAGCCGATCATACGGGCGATGAAGTAGACCATGGTGGCGGTGGCGGCGATGGCGGTGTAGGTGTCGCCGGTGTGCTCGGTCAGGATACGCGGGGCCTGGGCGTTGATGCCGACGTCCACACCCACGTGGGCGACGATGCCGAGGAAGCACAGGAACACGATGCCGTCGGAGAACAGGAGCTTGAAGCAGCGGCCGATGGTGGTGGTGCCGGCGTCCGGGGCGGGCTCGTCGATCTTGTCGAAGGCGAGGAGGATGTAGCCGACGATGCCGACGACGAAGTAGATCACGAAGAGGATCCACCACATGTTCAGCTTGGTGGCGCCCCAGATGGCGATGTACGGGGCGAACAGGGAGGCGAAGGCCTTGACGAACTGGCCGGTGGTCAGCGTGGAGGCGAGCTTGTCACCCTTGACGAACACGGTCAGCAGCGGGTTGAGGGACACCTGCATGAGGGTGTTGCCGATGCCGAGGAAGGCGAAGGAGATGACGATCAGGACGAGGCGCGGCGTGCCGGACAGGGCGACGTAGGCGATGATCGGCAGGGCCATGGCCACGAGGGTGACGAGGATGGACCACAGCACGGTCTTGCGGCGGCCGATCTTGTTCATCAGCATGCCGGTCGGCACGGAGAAGATGAGGAACCAGAAGAACACCATCGTGGTGAACAGGTTCGCGGTGCCGTCGGCGAGGTTGAACTCGCCCTTGACGTAGTTCGTCGCGGTGCCGACGAGGTCGACGAAGCCCATGACGAAGAAGGCGAACATCACCGGAAGGATCTTCGCGAATCCGGCGTTGCCGGTCTTGGCGGTTTCGTTGCTCATTGTAATAATTCCCTTTTTCCTGTAATGAGACTGACGAAATTGTCGATATTCGATATTCAGTTATGGCTGCCTGGCGTCAGCGGTGGGCCCGATACCCGACGACGGGCGGGCGGCGGTCATTGTCGCACGGACGTCGCCGGATATCGGGCTCTATGCCAGGAAAGGTGGTGTCGGAACGATCCGCCGATCGGGTGGAACCCGTCGTGCGCGGACCGTTCCCGCGGGTCGTGGCGCGGCTTACTTGCCGGCCTCGGCCAGGTAGTCGGTCATCTGGGCCGGGTACTCCGGCCAGGCGCCGTTCTGGGTGCACACGAAGGCGGCGGTGTTGACGGCCTTGCGGTGCGCCTCGGAGAGCGTGTCGCCGAGCAGGATGCGCGCGGTGAAGGTGCCGGAGAAGGAGTCGCCCGCACCGACCGTGTCGACGACCTCGACGCGCGGGGTGTCGACGGTGGAGATCTCACCGTTCTTGGAGATGATCGTGGAGTAGGCGGAGCCGGCGGTCAGGATCACGTAGTCGAGATCGTACTGCTCGAGGAACCAGCGGCAGGCGTCCTCGCCGGAGGTGCCGCGGATGTCGAACATGTCGCGCAGGAGCAGCAGCTCCTCGTCGTTGATCTTGAAGACGGTGGCGACGCCGAGCAGCTCCTCGATGAGCTCCTTGGAGTAGTGGTCGCCGCGCAGGTTGATGTCGAAGAACTTCATCGCGCCCGGCTTGGTGTGCTTGAGCAGCTCGGTGATGGTCGCGTGGGACTCGGGGGAGCGCAGCGCCAGGGTGCCGTAGCACACGGCGTCGGCCTGCTTGACGACGTCGATGAGCTGGCGGGTGTACAGGATGTGGTCCCAGGCGACGCCCTTGACGATCGTGTACTCCGGGATGCCGTTCTTGAGCTCGACCTCGACGGTGGAGGTCGGCCAGGCGTTGCGCTGGATGACGGCGTGGATGCCGGCCTTGGCGGTCTCCGCGAGCAGCTCGTCGCCGAGCTCGTCCTCGCCGACGGCGGAGACGGAGTAGCCGTCCGCGCCGTTCATCATCGAATGGTAGGCGAAGTTCACCGGGGCGCCGCCGGCGCGCTTGCCGGAGGGCAGCATATCCCACAGGAGCTCGCCGAGGGAGAGAACGATGGGCTTGGACATGATGGTTCCTTTCCTTCTATTGGTTTTCCGTATGGAAATCTTGGGTTTCGCGGTCAGCTCAGGTCGAAGAACATCGAAGGATGGTCGAGGAACTGGGTGGCCGCCACCGCCGCGGCGCCGCAGACGGTCGCGTCGGTGGGCATGGTGGACAGTCTGATTTCGGTGGAGTCGCAGATCTCCGGGATCGAGCGGCTGCGCACCGTGGCAATCACCTCGTCGAGCAGCAGGCGTCCCGCTTCCGAGACGATGTCGCCGATGATGATGAGCCGGGGATTGAACGTGTTGAAGATGTTGACGCATCCATAGCCGATGTAGCGGCCGATGCGGCGTACCATCTCGACGGCCTTGTCGACGCCTTCCCTGGCGAGCGAGAACAGGGCGCGGGTCGCCTCCGTGTTGCTCATCAGCTCGGCGTGCGGCACGGGACCGCCCTCCTCGATGAGCATCTCGCGGATGGCGGGGGTGGAGCAATAGCGTTCGAGGCATCCGCGGTTGCCGCAGTCGCACGGCCTGCCGTCGATGTCGATGGAGACGTGGCCGATCTCGGTGGCGGCGCCGAGGGCGCCGTTGATGATGCGCTCGTTCTCGATGACGCCGAGTCCCACGCCCTCGCCGACGAGGAAGTAGGAGATGTCGTCCTCCCCGTGCGATTCGGGATCGAACAGGTAGTGGGCGAGCGCGCCGGCGCGGGCGTCCTGCTCGATGAACACCGGCACGCGGAAGGCGTGGCCGAATTCCTCGATGAAGTTGACGTCGCGCCATCCGAGCATGGAGGAGACGACGGCCGTGCGGCCTTCGTCGCGCATGTACGGGCCGGGGACGGCCATGGCGATGGCGATGATGGACGGATCCGCGTCGAGCAGGGACTCGATGCGGACGTGCATGAGCCTGACGGCCTCGCCGATGGTCTCGTTGGTGACCGGCGGCAGATCCTCCAGACCGAGTGCGTTGCCGCACAGGTCGAACACGCCGACCTGCACGAGCGAGCGTGCGAACTTGACGCCGATGATGTGGAACCGTTCGGTGTCAAGCGTCAGTCCGATGGAACGACGGTTCTTCGCGCCCTCCATGTCGCCGGTCTCCTCGATCGCGCCGGCTTCGATGAGCTGCGCGGTGATCTTGGTGATGGCGGCGGGGGTGAGGCCCAACGCCTTGGCGATCTGCGCCCTGGAGCTGACGCCGTTGTGATACAGGTGCTGGAGCACGCGGGAACGGTTGGATTCCGCCACCGTCGCCTGGGATGCCGTGGTGTTCGCTTGGGTACTGCTATTCATCTCGACACCTCCTTGCGCGATTGAGTGGCTGTCCGCTCGCCGTTGAATCTGAACTTCGTGGACATATTAACGCGGTTAATACATGAACGCAATTAAGATTTGTTCGGCGTGTTGCGAAAACGTTTGCGTGTCGCGCGGCGAAAAGTGCTATTACATCGGGAAACTCACCGCGATGACGGTGCGAGACGTCGCAGCACCGCGGCGATGGCCGCACCGCGCAGGACCCCGTCGGCCCCGTACCGGCATCGCCGGATACGCGTACGCACGCATGGCAGGGAGGAGGTCATCGCGTCCAGACGTTGCTGCGCCGCATCGAGGAATCCGTCGCCGACGACATCGTCGGGGCCGAGCACGCGCACGTCGTCGAGGGCGAGCAGTCCCGCCGTCAGGGCGATGGCGGAGCCGAGGCGCGAACCGGCGTCGCGCAGGATCGCGTCCCGGCCGGAATCGTCCGCTCCGTCCAGACGCTCCCTGAGCGCCGGCGCGCCGAGAATCGTCTCCAGGCATCCGCGCCCGCCGCAGGGGCAGGGAAGCCCGTGATCGGGATCGAGGGAGATACGGCCGATGCGGACGCCCGACCCGTATCCGCCGCCGACGGGAACGCCGTCGATGAACGTCGCCGCGTCGACGCCGTCGTCCAATCTCACGAGCATGAGATTCGGGCCGACGTCGTCGAAGAAGCGTTCGGCCGTGCCGGAAGCGACCGTGTCGGCGACCACGGTCACGGGGATGCCGGATTCCGCCTCGATCCGGGTCCTGAGCCGTGCCTCGAGTCCGGAGGCCGTCCCCTCGTCCTCGTCATTCGTTCCGGGCACGGCGACGCCGACGCCGATGACCGGGACGCCGTCCGCGTCGTTGCGGAGACGGTCCACGAGCCGTGCGACGGCGTCGACGATCCCCCTGTCGCCGGGGCCCGTGGGACGGGCGACGCCCATATGGTTCCGGGGAACGCCTCTCAGATCGGTGAGCGCGCCGTCGATGGAAGGCTTCCGCGACCCCCGTGACGGTACGGTGACGCCGATCGCGTATAGCCGCGTCGTGTCGATGCCGAGCAGCGCGGCGCGCCTGCCGCTCCCGTCGGAGCCCGCTTCCCGTCCGGTACGCCGGATGAGGCCTTCGTCGATCATGTCGTTGACCACGTCGGACACGGTGGCGCGCGACAGTCCGGCGAGCCGGCCCAGCGCGGAGCGGGAGAGCGTCGCCGTCGGATACAACAGCCTGAAGACGCGCTCCCGCGCCGCGCGGTTCATCGGCGTTCGCCGGCGAACAGGAACAGGGCGTGCGCGTCTCCCTTCGCCTTGTTCTCCAGATACGTGCGGAACAGCTTCAGCCGTTCCACCGTGCTCCTCGCCAGCGGCTCGGGTAGCTCGTCGAGGGCGAACCAGCCGACGGAGAGGCTTTCGTCGTCGCCGACGAACGGTTCGGCGTTGCCTCCCGGCTTCAGCGAGCACAGGAACGAATGGTCCATGTACTGCGCGTTGTCGCCGTTCGCGTAGGTGATGACATGTGTGTCCGAGGTGACCGCCACCAAATCGGTGACGACCGCGTCCACGCCCGTCTCCTCCTTGATCTCGCGCACCACCGTGTCGGCCGGTTGCTCGCCCGGCTCGTTGATGCCGTACACCATCGCCCACTCGCCCGTGTCCGAACGGCGGCCGAGCAGCACGCGGCCCCGGTCGTCGAGCACGCAACCGGTCACGCCGATCAGCCACAGCGGATCGTGGCCGATCTTCTTTCTCAGGTCGAGGATGAACTGCGGCGTGGTCATGCGAGGTCCTTCCCGGCGGCCTCGGCGCGTTCGCGCATCCATGCCTCGACGTCGTCGATTCGCTTCGGGATGCCGGCGGAGATCCATTCGGGACCGTCCTCGGTCATGAGCACGTCGTCCTCGATGCGGATGCCGATGCCGCGGTACTCCGGCGGGATGAGCAGATCGTCCTCGCGGAAGTACAGGCCCGGCTCGATGGTGAAGATCATGCCCGGACGAATCGGCGCGCCCTGATAGGACTCGAAACGCGCCTGCGCGCAGTCGTGCACGTCGAGGCCCAGATGGTGCGCCACGCCGCAGGCGAGCCAACGGCGATGCTGCTGGCCCTCGGGGGAGAGGGATTCCTCCACGTCCACCGGCAGCAGGCCCCACTCGTGCAGACGCTCGGCGATCACGCGCATGCAGGCGTGGTGGATGTCCGAATACGTGGCACCCGGCTTCGCCGCCTCGAAACCGGCCTGCTGGGAATCCAGCACGGCCTGGTAGAGGCGCTTCTGCAGATCGGTGAACCTGCCGTTCGTCGGGAAGGTGCGGGTGATGTCCGCCGTGTACAGCGAATCGACCTCGACACCGGCGTCGACGAGCAGCATGTCGCCGCTCTTCACGACGCCCGTGTTGCGCATCCAATGCAGGATCGGGGCGTGCGGGCCGGAGGCGACGATCGAATCGTAGCCGACCGTGTTGCCCAATTCGCGCGACACCGCGTTGAACGCGCCCTCGAGGATGCGTTCCGAACGCGGCTTGTCGAGCGCCTTCGGCAGGGAGGAGAGCAGGCGGTCGAAGCCGGCCTTCGTGGCCGCCACCGCCTTGCGCATCTCGCCGATCTCGTACGCGTCCTTGACCATGCGCGCCTCGGACGTGAACTCGTGCAGCTTGTCGTCCGCCGCGGCGTTGCGGTCCGGGTCGGCCGCGCCGTTCGCCTCGCGCACGGATTCGACGAGGGCGGTGATCCGCGGGTCGGTCTCGCGCATGACGCGCACGCGCACCGCGCCCGCCTCGCCGCCGACGTCCTTGGACAGGGCGTCGGCCAGCTGGGCGATGTCATGGGTCTCGATGCCGGTCATCGCCGTCATCTCCTTGAGGCCGGCGCGCGGACCCACCCAGTATTCGCCGTAATGCGCGTTCATGAAGAAGTCGGTGGTGGAGTTGTCGGCGCGCGGGGCGACGAACAGCTCCGGCACATGCGTCTCGCCGGCCTTCGCCTCGGGCGAATCCGGGTCGACGGGGTTGAGCACGAGCACCGCGCCCGCCTCGTAGTCCACGCCGAGACCCGTGTAGTAGGCGAACGCCGTGTCCGGACGGAACATGTAGTCGCAGTCGTTGTTGCGCACCTTGGGCTGTCCGGCCGGAATCACCAGACGCTCGCCGGGGAACGCCGCGCCCAGGGCCTTCAGGCGTGCGGGCGTGAACTTCGAGGATTCGAGCGGCTCGATGTCGGGCTCGTCGTCCGCCCACCCGGAGCGCATGAACTCCTTGAACGCCTCGGAACGCGGACGCAGCGAACGGTTGTTCACACGGTCGGCCATCGCCTGGTCGGCGCCCGGCGCGCTCGCACGCTCCTCGGCCTCGTATTCCCTGTCCTTGTCGGTGACCACTTCACCCATGAAACGCTCCTGTTCATCATCGGGGATTCGTTGACTCACCCTCATAGTAGTCGCCATGGGCGGGATGCGTCACGAACGGTCGCCGGCCCTCCTCCGGGCCAGCGAATCCACGACGCCCACCGCCATGCCCACGGCCGCGGGGACGAGCCAGCCGAGTTGCTGCTCCTGCAACGGGAGGAGCCGAAGCGTGGCGTCCAGCCACGGCAGCGAGCCGCCGAAGACGACGGCGAGCGAGGCGACGCATGTGGCGACGGATGGGATGGCGACCAGCAGGATCGTCCACTGGTAGACGCGCGGGAAGCGCGCGCCGAGCGCGCGATGCGTCAGCGCGAGCAGCACGAGCACGATGGCGAGCGGGTAGAGGGCGGACAGCACCGGCACGGAGACCTTGATGATCGCGCTCAGACCCGCGTTCGACACGACGAAGCTGAACACGGTGAAGACCACCTGCCATGCGCGGTAGCTCACGCCATGCCCCGCGACGGAGCGGAACCGCGTGTGGAAGTAGGTGGCGCACGTGCAGATCAGGCCGGTGCACACGTTGAGACAGGCGATGACGAACACGACGCCGAGGAACGCGGTTCCGGCCGCGCCGAACACGGAGGAGGTGAGGTTGGTGAGCACGGTCGCGCCCGTGTCCGTCGTGGAGTCAATCGCCGTGATGCCTCCCGACACGACGCCCACGTAGCTCAGCGCGCCGTAGATGAGCACGAGCAGCACGCCGGTGCCGAGACCGGCGAACGCGGTCTCGCGGCGCACCTCGTTCTCGTCGTCGACGCTCTGGGCGCGGATGTTCGCCGAGATGACAATGCCGAAGTACAGGGCGGCGAGCAGATCCATCGTCTGATAGCCGTCGAGGAAGCCTCGGGCCATCTGGTTCATCGCGTAGTCGCCGCTCGGATGCGGTGCGACGCCGCCGTGGACGAGACAGGCGACGAACAGGATGACGATGAGCGCGAGCAGCAGCGGGCCCATGAAGCGTCCCAGCACCTTGGACAGGCGTTCGGGGTGCTGGGCGAAGAGGAACGCCAGCGCGAAGAACACGAACGAATAGGCGAGCTGCGCCATCCATTTGGAGGAGCCGGACGCGAACGGTGCCACCATCATCTCAAACGAGGTGGTCGCGGTGCGTGGGATCGCGAAGCACGGGCCGATGGTGAGGATGATCGCAAGTCCGAGGAAGAGGGAGAACCCGGGGGAGACGCGCGAGGCGAGCGCGTCGAAGCCGCCGGCGAAGGTGACGGCGATGACGCCGAGGATCGGCAGGCCGACCGCGGAGACGATGAACCCGACGCCGGCCGGCACGATGGCGGAGCCCGCCTGCGCGCCGACGAACGGCGGGAAGATGAGGTTGCCCGCCCCGAAGAACATCGAGAAGAACGTGAACGTCATCACCAGACGTTGCCTTGCGGTCAGATGCATGAGGGTGGGCCTCCTTCGCTCCGGTCGGTCCGTCTCCGGACGTCGTGTCGTGTCGTATCGTGCGGCGTCGGGCGGGCCGTTTCCATAGGGTGCGCCCGACGCGTCTTCCGAGTGCCCACCATATACGCAAAGGCTCCCGGCCATGCGGTCGGGAGCCTTGTGGTTCCAGCTATTCAGCCGTTATGTGGACGCGTGGGCGTCCGCACGATGCGCCTGTCTCAGCCGTTGACGCGGTCGATGCCGGACTGCACGTCGGCGAGGACCGAATCCCAGGACTTGATGAAGGCGGCGACGCCGTCGGCCTCGAGCTTGTCGGTGACGTCCTTGAGGTTGATGCCCAGCTCGGCCAGCTTGTTGATGATGGCGTGGGACTCCTCGTAGGTGCCCTCGATGGACGGGGCGCCGTTGCCGTGGTCGGCCAGCGCGTTCAGGGTCTTCTCCGGCATGGTGTTGACGATGTGCTTCGCGACGAGCTCATCGACGTACTTGCAGTCGGAGTAGGCCGGGTTCTTGGTGCCGGTGGAGGCCCAGAGCGGACGCTGGACCTTGGCGCCCTTGGCGGCCAGCTCGGCCCAGCGCGGATCGGAGGCGAACTTCTTCTCGAACAGCTCGTAGGCGAGGCGCGCGTTGGCGACGGCGGCCTTGCCCTCGAGAGCCTTGGCCTCATCGGAGCCGTTGGCTTCCAGCAGCTTGTCGACCGCGGTGTCCACGCGGGAGACGAAGAAGGAGGCGACGGAGCCGATGTGCTTGAGGTCGTGGCCGTTGGCGGCGGCCTGGGCGATGCCCTCGATGTAGGCGTCGATGACCTGCTCGTAGCGCTCGAGCGAGAAGATCAGGGTGACGTTGACGGAGATGCCCTTGGCCAGGGTGGCGGTGATGGCCGGCAGGCCCTCGAGGGTCGCCGGAATCTTGATCATCGCGTTCGGACGGTTGACCTTCTCCCACAGCTCGACGGCCTGCTTCTCGGTGGCCTCGGTCTCGTGGGCCAGACGCGGGTCGACCTCGATGGACACGCGGCCGTCGACGAAGTCGGTCTTCTCGGCGATCTCACGGAAGATGTCGGTGGCGTTGCGCACGTCGGTGGTGGTGAGCTCGCGCACGGCGGTCTCGACGTCGACCTTGCCGAGCTCCTTGAGCTGCGCGTCGTACGGGCCGACCTGGCTCAGGGCCTTCTGGAAGATGGACGGGTTGGTGGTGACGCCGACGACGTTCTTGTTGGCGATGAGGTCCTGCAGGGAGCCGGACTCGATGCGGGAGCGGGACAGGTCGTCCAGCCAGATGGAGACGCCGTTGTCGGACGTACGCTGAGTTGCTTCAGTCATTGTGTTCCTTCCTAACATTCCATGCCGCTTTCGCATGGAACAAATCTTGAATCTGATTGGGGGAGGGGTGCCGCCGCCCACGTCGTTCGTGGGCGGCGGCACCCGCCGGATCACTTGGCGGCTTCGACTTCCGCGATGGAGGCCTTGGCGGCCTCGACCACGTGCTCGGCGGTGATGCCGAGGTCGATGAGGTTCTGCGAGCCGGAGCCCTGCAGGCCGAACTGCTCGATGGAGACGGGCTTGCCGTAGGAGCCGAGGTACTTGTACCACGGCATCGCAACGCCGGCCTCGACGGAGACGCGGGCCTTGACGGCGGCCGGCAGCACGGCCTCCTTGTACTCGGCGTCCTGCTCCTCGAACCACTCGAGCGACGGGACGGAGACCACGCGGGCCTTGACGCCCTCGCCGGCCAGGGTCTTGGCGGCGGAGACGGCCAGCTGGACCTCGGAACCGGTGGCCAGCAGGATGACGTCCGGGGTGCCCTCGGTATCGACCAGGACGTAGGCGCCCTTGCGCACGCCGTCCTTGGCCTTGGCGGCGGTCTCGGCGAGCACCGGCAGACCCTGGCGGGACAGCACCATGGCGGTCGGCAGCGTGTTCTTCTTCTCGAAGAAGTAGCGGTAGGCCTCGGCGGTCTCGAAGGCGTCGGCCGGGCGGACGACCTCGAGCTGCGGCATGGCGCGGAAGGAGGCCAGGTGCTCGATCGGCTGGTGGGTCGGGCCATCCTCGCCGACGGCGACGGAATCGTGCGTCCAGACGTACAGGTTCGGGATCTCCATCAGCGCGGCCAGACGGACGGCGGAGCGCTCGTAGTCGGAGAACATGAAGAACGTGCCGCCGAACGGACGGGTGTGGGAGCCGAGCAGGATGCCGTTGGTGATGCAGCCCATGGCGAACTCGCGCACGCCGAAGTGCAGCTGGCGGCCGAACTCGTTGCAGACCGGCCACTGCTTGGTGGCGCACTCCTCGGGCGCGAAGGTGGCGGCGCCCTTGAGATCGGTCTTGTTGGAGCCGCCGAGGTCGGCGGAGCCGCCCCACAGTTCCGGCATGACGGCCGCGATAGCGTTGAGGACGGAGCCCGAGGCGCCACGGGTGGCGACGGACTTGCCGACCTCGAAGGTGGCCTCGAGGTCGTCGATGGCCTTGTCGAAGCCCTCCGGCAGCTCGCCGGCCTTCAGACGGTCGTACAGGGCGGCCTTGTCCGGGTTGGCCTTGCGCCAGGCGTCGAACTTCTCGTCCCACTCCTTGTGGGCCTCGAGGCCGCGCTCGGCGACCTTGCGGGCGTGGGCGAGCGCCTCCTCGTCGACGTGGAAGCTCTCCTCCGGATCGTAGCCGAGCAGCTTCTTGAGGCCGGCGACGGCCTCGGCGCCCAGCTTGGAGCCGTGGGAGGACGGATCGTTGGTCTTGCCCGGGGTCGGCCAGGCGATCAGGGAGTGGACCTTGATGAGCTTCGGCTGGTCCGGGGCGGCGGCCTCGGCCTTGGCGATGACGTCGGCCAGGCCCTCGACGTCCTCCTTGTAGGAGCCGTCGGGCTGGATGAAGCTGAACTCGTCGGTGTACCAGCCGTAGGACTGGAAGCGCTTGAGCACGTCCTCGGCGAGCACCAGGTTGGTGTCGCCTTCGATCTGGATGCGGTTGGCGTCGAAGATCACGGTCAGGTTGCCGAGCTTCTGGTTGGCGGCCAGGGCGGCGGCCTCGCCGGAGATGCCCTCCTCGATGTCGCCTTCGCCGCAGATGGCCCAGATCTTGTGGTAGAACGGGGACTCTTCCTTCGGGGTGTTCGGGTCGAGCAGGCCGCGCTGGAAGCGCTCGCCGTACGCGAAGCCGATGGCGGAAGCGAAGCCCTGGCCCAGCGGGCCGGTGGTCATCTCGATGCCCGGGGTCAGGCCGTACTCGGGGTGGCCCGGGGTGCGGGTGTCGGCGCCGCCGCGGAAGTGCTTGAGGTCGTCCAGGGTCACGCCGTAGCCGGAGAAGTACAGCTGGACGTACTGGGTGAGGGAGGCGTGGCCGCCGGAAAGAATGAAGCGGTCGCGACCCTCCCAGTTGGGATCGTTCGGATCATGCTTGATGAAGTGCTGGTACAGGGTGTAGGCGACGGGCGCCAGGGAAACGGGGGAACCGGGGTGGCCGGAACCGGCGTTCTCAACCGCGTCGGCCGACAGGACCTTGGCCATCTTGATGGCGCGCTCGTCCAGCTCGGTCTCCTTGAATTCGGTCATGGATGTCTTTCCTTCCGCTTGGTCGGGCCGCGTATCCGGCTTGTGCCGGGCGCTGTCGCCCTCACATTGCGTTACCCATGCTACCTTCATTTCGCGACGTAGCGTTGTGATTTTGGCGTGTTTTGGTAACTTCTGTTCTGTTAGCGTTCACAATATGTGTCGCTACGCTGGCGACGAACGGATTAGCAGTCGAAACGGGGGAGTGCTAATACAATGGAATACCGCGATGACGCGTGCGGAGAGCCGTTCCCGGCGCCTCCCGAGGCGATCGGAGGGCCCGCCGAGGCCCCGCATGCGCGTGTCGCGCCGTGTCCTCGGCTGCTGCATGAAGCGCCGCGGAACACGACATGAATGATGGATGAAATGTGCCCGCCGGGTACGTAACGAAGGAGGCGTGCATGCCGCAGACGAGACGCATGGTGGTCCTGCGCGCCGTCGTCGAGGACTATATCCGCTCCCAGGAGCCGGTCGGTTCGGCCTCGCTCACCAGACAGCACGATCTGGGGGTCAGCTCCGCCACCGTGCGCAACGATATGGCCGCGCTCGAGGAGGAGGGCTACCTCATCCAGCCGCATACGTCGGCCGGGCGCGTGCCCACGGAGAAGGGCTACCGCTATTTCGTGGACCGTCTCGCCACCGTCGTGCCCCTGTCCGGCGCGCAGCGCCGCGGCATCGACAGCTTCCTGTCCGGCTCGGCGAGCCTGCAGGACACGCTGCAGCGCGCCGCGCGGCTGCTCGCGCGCATCACCGGCCAGGTGGCCGTCGTCGCCTCGCCGTCGCTCGCGCGCTCCATGCTGCGCCACGTGGAGCTGGTGCCCGTCGCGACCGCTACGTTGCTCGCCGTCGTCATCACCGACACCGGGCGTGTCGCGCAACACACGATAGCCGTGCCCGACATGCCGTCGTCCGAACTGCTCGGGCTGTTCACCGACACCGTCAACGCCGAATGCGGCGGGATGTCGCTCGCACAGGCGGCGCAGCGAATCCGCGCGCTCGGCGCCGACCGGCGCTTCCACACCGTCGCCGCGCTCGCCGGTCAGCTCGCGCAGGCGTTCGCGGTCATGCACGACGACGAGTGCGGCAGCGAACTGTACATGTCCGGCGCGTCCAGTCTCGCCCACCAGCAGCGCACCATGGCCGATCTCGCGCCCCTGTTCGACGCTCTGGAGGAACAGGTCGTGCTGATGCGGCTGATGAGCGCGTTGAGCGAGGAGACGGCGCGCGGCGACGGCGTCGGCGTGGCCATCGGATCCGAAACGCACACGCCGGGCCTGCTCCACGCCGCCGTCGTCACCAGCGGCTACGGCAGGACCGAGACGGGCGACGACGCGTCGACGGACGCTGCCGGCCCCGACGGCGACGGCGGGATGCGGACGACGGAGGACGGCGGCGTCCCGCGCCTGACGGCCGCCGTCCACGGACCCGGCGGCGAGCCGGTCGCCTTCGTCGGATCCATCGGTCCCACCCACATGGACTACGCGAACACCATCGCCGCCGTGCGGGCCGTCGCGAGGTACCTGACCGCGTTCCTCGCCAACGGCGAACCCTCGCGTCCCGATCCGCCTCCGGACGCCGGACAGGGGGTTTCGCCGGCCGCCGACGACCGGTCGCGCTGACCCCTCCTTATGGCACAATAACCCGCTAGCAACACAAGATACAGGCATAAAGGAACGAACGAACCGTGGCAGACTACTACGAGGTGCTGGGCGTCGAGCGCGGCGCGAGCGACGACGAGATCAAGAAGGCGTACCGCCGGATGAGCCGCAAATACCATCCCGACATCGCCGGCCCCGAATTCGAGGACAAGTTCAAGGAGGTCAACAACGCCTACGAGGTGCTGAGCGACCCCGACAAGCGCCGCATGTACGACTCCGGCATCGACCCGAACGACCCGAACTCCTCCGCGGGGTTCGGCGCCGGCGGCTTCGGCGGCATGGGGGACATGGGCGACGTGTTCAGCACGTTCTTCGGCGGCGCGTTCGGCGGCGGCTCGCAGGGGCCCACCCCGCGCACCCAGCCCGGCCGCGACGCGCTCGCCAGCATGACCATCGACCTGAAGACCGCCGTGTTCGGCGGCACCGAGCAGGTGCGCATCACCACGTTCGGCCTGTGCCCCGACTGTTCGGGCTCCGGGTCCGCCGACGGCTCGAAGCCGGTCCCCTGCCCCGATTGCCACGGCAGCGGCCACCGCCAGAAGGTCGTGCGCACGATGCTCGGCCAGATGATGACCTCCGCGCCGTGCGAGCGCTGCGAGGGCCACGGCGACGTGATCTCCAAGCCGTGCTCCTCGTGCATGGGCCACGGCCGTGTCCGCGTCACCCGCAACGTGGGCGTCAAGGTGCCCGCCGGTATCGGCGACGATTCGCGCATCCGCCTCGCCGGACAGGGCGAGGTCGGCGAGGGCGGCGGCCCGGCCGGCGACCTGTACGTGGACATCCGCATCCGTTCGAACAAGCAGTTCACCCGCGACGGCGACGACCTGCACTGCTGGGTGCGCGTGCCGATGAGCTGGGCCGTGCTCGGCCACGAGCTCACCATCGACACGTTCGACGGCGAGCAGACCGTGACCGTCCCGGCCGGCTGCCAGCCCGAGGACACCGTCACACTGAAGGGCCTCGGCGTGACCCGCATGCGCGAGCAGGGGGAGCGCGGCGATCTCATCGCGCATATCGCCGTTGAGATCCCCACCAAGCTCAACGACGAGGAGCGCTCCCTCATCGAGCGGTTCGCCTCCTCGCACGACGGCGACGCCACCCACGTGGCGCAGAGCTCCCGTCCCTCCACCGGCGGCCAGTCCGGCAGGAAGGGCTTCTTCAGCAAATTGAAGGACGCGTTGGGCTGAAGAGCGCTTCGACGGCTACGGCGGCTGTTCCGCCGCCGGTAGTCCGTCCCGGCCGTGCCCTACGACGAAGGCCCCGTTGCGTGGTTCATTCCCATGAACCACGCAACGGGGCCTTCGTCATGCCATCCGTCCGCCGCGTGAATCGGCGGAGGCGAGGTCAGCCGGCCACGGACGGGTCGATGGCCGGCAGGACGCCGGCGATGAGCAGGACAGCCACCACCACGGCCAGGCCGATGCGGTAGATGGCGAACGCCTTGTAGGAGAAGGTGCTCACGAACTTCAGGAAGCCGATGATCACGATGTAGCCGACGAAGAACGCGACGATCGTGGCCGCGATGGTCGGGCCCCAGCCCGGCCAGGCGGCGCCGCCGATCGCGGCGCAGGCGTCCGCGGCCTTCGTGGCCTCGCAGGCGCTGACGTCCTTCACCGCGGAGACGGCCTCCAGGATGCCCGCGCCGAACACGGCGGGGATCGCCATGAGGAAGCTCACGCGCACGGCGGCCTCGCGGGTGTAGCCCATGGCGCGGCCGAACGTGATGGTGCCACCGGAGCGGGAGACGCCCGGGATGAGCGCCAGCATCTGGCCGACGCCGAAGATCAGCGCGTCCTTGGCGGTCATCTGGTTCATCGTCTTGACCTGCTTGGCGCGGCTGTCGAAGATCCACAGCAGTACGCCGAACACGGCAAGCACGGTGACGGTGATCCACAGGTTGCGCAGCGTCGTCTCGATCACATTCTTGAACAGCAGGCCCGCGATGAGGATCGGCATCGTGCCGATGATGATGAACCAGCCCATCTGCGTGTCCGGGTTCTTCGCGCCCAGACGGGACTTCCAGTCCTTGCCCTCACGGCCGAACAGCGAGCCGAACCACGCGCCGAGGATGCGGATGATGTCCTTGCGGTAGTACAGGATCACGGCGAGCTCCGTGCCCAGCTGGATGATGGCTGTGAACGCGGCGCCCGGATCGGAGCCGATCATCAGGTCGCCGATGATGCGGATATGCGCGCTGGAGGACACCGGCAGGTATTCGGTCAGCGCCTGGACGAGACCGAGGAAAATCGCTTGGAAGAAATTCATAAACCCCTCTAACCTCTAGAACTCGGGTATTGCGATGTTCGTCAATTGCGAAGACCACTGTACTCATAGGGGTCTAAGACCGCACTCATGCATGGCGCATCGCGGATGATGTCTTGCACAATGCACACAATGAGGCCACAATTGGGCGAGGACCAGGGCCGCGGGCCCGTCAACGAAGGAGCGAATTCATGGATACGTACCGCAAGAGCAGGGGATACGCCCCGAAGGGGTTCTTCGAATGCGAGGGGAGGGGCCTCGAATGGCTCGGCGAGGCGATGCCGCAGGGAGGCCCCCGCGTCGTGCAGGTGATCGGCTGGGGCGACGACCATCTCGACATCGAGAAGGTCCATTCCGCGATGCCCACCGTCAAGGCGGCGCATGACTTCGGCGCGGCGCTCGCACGCATGCATGACGCGGGCGCCCCGCATTTCGGCTCCGCGCCGGCCGGGTACGACGGCACCTGTTATTTCGGCCCGCTGCAGGACCCGGTGCCGATGGACACCGGCAAATGGGACGATCCGGTCTCCTACTATGCGGAAGGCCGTCTCCGCCCGATGGTGGAGCTCGGCATCCGCCGCGGCGAACTCGACGAATCGGATATGGCGCTCACCGAACAGGTCATCGACGCGATGCCCGACCTGCTCGGCCGCGCCGCCTCGGACAAGCCGGCGCGTGTGCACGGCGACCTGTGGAGCGGCAACGTGATGTGGACCGCCGATCGCGGCTACAGCGAGGCGGTGCTCATCGACCCGGCGGCGCACGGCGGCCACCGCGAGGAGGACCTCGCCATGCTCGGACTGTTCGGCATGACCTATCTGCGTGACATCCTCGACGGCTATCAGGGCGTCCATCCGCTCAAGGCCGGCTGGCAGGAGCGTATGACCCTGTGGCGTCTGTACCCGATCGCCGGCCACTGCGTGTTTTTCGGCGGCGGCTACGTGGGCGAATACCGCTCCATGTGCCGTTCCCTGCTGGGGTGAACGCGGCTGAACGCGGGTCGGACGGCGGCGTTCCTGTCGGTCGGACGCCGCCGGTCACAGGTTCCTGAGGAAATCCTCCGTCTCCCTCACGAGCCGTTCCGCCTGACCGGGGTTCTCGGAGGCGGCCGCGCGCGCCGCCTCCGCGCGGTCCCATTGCCTTTCGAGATGGTGCACGTAGTCGGCCAGCTGGTCGCTGCATCTGAGCAGCATCGAGGCCTTCGCCTTCCACTCGTCCGCCCGCGACGGCAGATCGCCCTCGTCGAGGTCGCAGCCGAGCTCCTCGCCGAGGCGGCGCAACAGGGCGAGCGTGGCGGGCGCGCAATCGTCGTTGCCGGTGTACTGGGGGACGGACACCCACATCGACGTGGTGTCGAACGACTGCTCCCGGGCCATGTCGTCCAATACGGTGGGGATGCCGACGGGGCCGCTGTACCCGCCCTCGCCGTCGTTCGCACCGCAGTCGCAGCTGCTGCCGCATCCGTCGAGGTCGTGGGAGACGTCGATCGGAAGGGGACGGGTGTGGGGGCAGTCGGCGTACATCGAGCCGAGCGTGACGATGCGGTCGACGTCGAACTCGTCGGCGATATGCAGGCTCTGCCGGCAGTACTCGCGCCAACGGTAGTTCGGTTCCGGCGCGATCTGGGCGTAGATGCGGCGGTCGGGGGAGAGCGCGATCTCGTAGAACGTGGTCTGGGGCCAGATGATGCGCGGCCGTCCGGTGACCCGGCACAGCATCGGTCTGGACACCTGGTAGTCGTAATAGCCGTCGCAGCTGATGTGGCGTATCTCGCGCGCCTCGTAGCGGCCCAGCAGATGCCGGATGACGTTGGTCGCCGCCTGGCATGCGTCGTTCCACCCTTCGAAGGCGGCGAGCATGACGCTCTGCCGCGGATCCCGTTCCTCGCTCATGCCTTCCACAATAGCGGTGGCCGATGCCGCCCGAACGCGTATTCGCCCGCTGTTCGCCATGGGCGTGCAGGGGCGGAATCCCGCCGTTCTCCGGTGCTCGACGCCGAACCGGAGGCGGGTGCGGCGCAACCGCGACACGCCGTGTTTGCAATTCGCCCGCGGATGGATATAGTAGTGACTCGTGCTTCGGCGGGGAGAAATCCCCAAGGCCAAATGCGGACATAGCTTAGTTGGTAAAGCGCAACCTTGCCAAGGTTGAGACCGCGGGTTCGAGTCCCGTTGTCCGCTCTAAGGTCCGATGAGTTGACGACCTTACGGTGGGTTAGCCAAGCGGTTAGGCAGCGGCCTGCAAAGCCGTATAGACGAGTTCGACTCTCGTACCCACCTCTCAGCGAACCGAAGCGATTCGGTCGACTGCTGGATGCAGGCCCGGGCGGTTGGCGCAGAGGTAGCGCACTTCCCTGACACGGAAGGGGTCACAAGTTCGAATCTTGTATCGCCCACCATGCCGAAGTGATTCGGCCTGATAACTGAATACCGAAGCGATTCGGGCGATTGGCGCAGCGGCTAGCGCACTTCGTTCACACCGAAGGGGTCGTAGGTTCGATTCCTACATCGCCCACTGAATCCCGCTTCTCACGGCGGGATTCTATGCGGACATAGCTTAGTTGGTAAAGCGCAACCTTGCCAAGGTTGAGACCGCGGGTTCGAGTCCCGTTGTCCGCTCCATCCCGGACCCCGCCATCGTGCGGGGTTCTTTCGTATTCCGGGCATGCGTATTCCGGACATCTCCTGCATCTCCTCCCCGGCCGCCCGTATCCGGCACCCACGGTCCGCGGGCGATTGTGAAGATTTCCGGGGGCTCTATCCACATTCCCCGTACGGCTGGACCCGGACCCGTCCGCCGCGTCATCGTTGGTGATGACGGATATCCGGCATCGGCCGGATGACGATGCCGATGATGAGGAGCCGACATGGACGGGCGATGGCGACAGAATGACGGAGCACGACGCGCCGTACGGCGCAGACGCGCGGTGATGGCCAGGAGACGACGACGCCTCGCCGAACGCCGCCGGGAGATCCGGATGCGGCTCATCGCGGTGGCCGCCATCGCCATCGTGACGTTCCTGCCCGCCGCCGACGCGGTCCGCCGGGACGCCGTCGCGGTCGGGCGTCCGACGGACCGGACCATATCCGGGACCGGCGTCATGACGGCATGGTGCGCGACCGGCATGGAGACCGTATCCACGATGGCGGAACCGTCCGGAACCGTCCGGAACCGGAACGTCGCGCTGGCGCAGGGGATCGGAGCCGATGCGGACGGGAAATGCCGCCGGACGCTGTCATGGCCATTGCGCCGCGCCGAGCGTTTGCAGGCGTTCGACGCCCCCGATCGGCCATGGCTGCCCGGCCATCGCGGCATCGATCTCGCGGCCGCGGAACACGACGAACTGCTTGCGCCCGCCGACGGCGTCGTCTCGTTCGCCGGAACGGTGGCGGGCAAACAGGTGGTGAGCGTCCGGCACGACGGACTGACGCTCACCTTCGAACCGGCCGTCACGGACCTGCCCGTCGGGGCGCGGACCATCCGCGACGAGCCGTTCGGCGAGGTGGGCGCGCGCTCGGACCATTGCGACGGGGCCTGCCTGCACTGGGGCGTCAGACGCGGCGAGGACTACCTCGATCCCGAGACGCTGGCCGGGCCCAGGCGCATCGCGCTCAAACCGGTGGAATGACCGTCGCACCGTACGGACGCACGGTACAATCGGTGACGACACAGCCAAGGAGGTCACGGAGACGATGATCACGGAATACTTGCGGCCGCTGGAACAGCCGATCGACACCGACAGGAACCTGTTCTCGATACTGGAGGAGCGCGCCGCGCGTACCCCGGACCGGTCCCTCATCGAATACAAGGAACCCGGCACGGGGGAGTGGAGGTCGTTCACCGCCGTCGAATTCCGCGACAAGGTCATCGCGCTCGCCAAAGGCCTCATCGCGCGCGGCGTCATGCCCGGCGACGCGGTGTCCGTGATCTCGAAGACCCGTTGGGAGTGGACGGCGCTCGACATGGCCATCATGTCGATCGGCGCGCTCACCGTACCCGTCTACGAGACGAACTCGCCGGCGCAGGTGAGCATGATCTTCAACGATTCCAACGTGCGCATGGCGTTCGCCGAGAACGACATGCAGCGCGACAAGGTCGAGTCCGTGCGCTCCCGGTGCCCGGACCTCGGCGACGTGTACGTCATCGACTTCGGTGCGCTCGACACGCTCGAGGAGTACGGCAAGGGCGTCACCGACGCGGAGTTCCGCGAACGCGAACAGGCCGTCCGCGGCGACGACCTCGCCACCATCGTCTACACGTCCGGCTCCACGGGTACGCCGAAGGGCGTCGAGCTGAGCCACGGCAACTTCATCTTCATCACCTATTCGGGCGTGAGGTCGATGCCGGCCATCGCCATGCCCGAATACGCGCGGCTATGGCTGTTCCTGCCGCTCGCGCACGTGTTCGCACGCTACATGCAGTTCTTCTGCTTCGCCGGCAACGTCACGCTCGGCCTGTCCGGGAACCTGAGGACGATCCTCGCCGATTTCGCCGCGTTCAAGCCGACGTTCATCCTCGCCGTGCCCCGCATCTTCGAGAAGATCTACAACGCGGCCTCGCAGAAGGCCGGCGCCGGTCTCAAGGGACGCGTCTTCGCGGGCGCGGCCGCCACGGCGCGCGCCTGGTCGGAGGCGCAGCAGTCCGGCGGACCGATCCCGTTCGCGCTGAACCTCAGGCATGCGTTCTACGCGAGGCTCGTCTACCGGTCGATCCTCGACGTGTTCGGCGGGCATGTCGAATACGCGGTCTCGGGAGGCGCCCCGCTCGACAGGTCCATCGCCCACTTCTTCAACGGCATCGGCCTGCCGCTGCTCGAGGGCTACGGCATGACGGAGACATGCGCGCCCGCCACCGTGAATCCGACCGCCGGATACCGGATCGGCACGATCGGCCTGCCCATGCAGGGCACGGCGGTCGGCATCGCCGACGACGGCGAACTGTGCATCAAGAGCCCCGCCGTATGCGTCGGCTACCACAACCACCCCGAGACCACCAAGGAGCAGATCCGCGACGGCTGGCTGCACACCGGCGACCTCGGCTCGCTCGACGAGGACGGCTTCGTGACCGTGACCGGCCGCAAGAAGGACCTCATCATCACGGCGGGCGGCAAGAACGTCTCGCCGGGCGAACTGGAGGCGTCGGTGATGACCTCGCCGGTCGTCAACCAGTGCGTCGTCGTAGGCGACCGCAAGCCGTTCGTCGCCGCCATCGTCGCGCTCGACCTGGCGGAGACGAACACGTGGCTCCAGGCGCAGGGCGCGAAGCCGTGCGCCGACCTGGCCGAGGCCGCGTGCAACCCGATCGTGCGCGCCGAGGTGGAACGCGCCGTCAACCAGGCCGACGAGCTCGTCTCCCGCGCCGAATCCATCCGCAAGTTCGAGATCGTCCCCGACGACTTCACCGAGGAGAACGGGCTCGTCACCGCGTCGATGAAGGCGCGCCGCGAGGCCATCACCAAGCGGTACCGCGACCTCATCGACAATGTGATCTACGCGGGCAAGAAGTGACGGCCGCGTCGTAAGGCCGCCGCCGCATATGGAAGGGCCCGTGACGGAACCTGCGATTCGGTTCCGTCACGGGCCCCTCCATATATCTCCCTGCATGCTCCCTGCACGCGGACGGGGAGACGCGCCTCACTGGCGCGGCGCGGTCCTCTTCGTGTACATCTGCGTGGCGAGCAGCGTCGCGTAGCGCTTGATGACCTTCGGACGGATGACCTTCATCGACGCGGTCATCAGGCCGTTCTCCTGCGTGAACTCCTCGGGCAGGATGATGAACTTGCGCACCGACTCGGCGCGGGAGACGCCCTCGTTGGCCTGATCGACCCACTTCTGCACCTCGGCGCGCACGGCGGCGTTGTTCGCGGCCTCCTCCATGGACATGTTCTCGTCCAGACCCTTCGCCTCCAGCCACGGGCGCAGCGACTCCTCGTCCAGCGTGATGAGCGCGGAGATGAACGGGCGCTTGTCGCCGAGCACCAGGGCCTGCGAGACGATCTCGCAACGCTGGATGACCTCCTCGATCGGGCCGGGCGCCACGTTCTTGCCGCCGGCCGTGATGATGAGGTCCTTCTTGCGGCCGGTGATGTAGAGGAATCCGTCGTTGTCGATGCGGCCCAGATCGCCGGTCGCATACCAGCCGTCCTCGGTGAAGGAGGTCTCGGTGGCCTCCTCGTTCTTGTGGTAGCGGGGGAACACGGCGCGGCCCTTGACCTGGATCTCGCCGTCCTCGGCGATGCGCAGCGAGAAGCCGGGGAACGCGATGCCGACCGAACCGGCGTGGAACGGGACGCCCAGCACGTTGAACGCGCACGGCGCGGTCGTCTCGGTCAGGCCGTAGCCCTCGTACACGGGCACGCCGGCGCCGCGGAAGAACGCCATCAGCTCCGGGTCGAGCGGGGCGCCGCCGGCGACGATCCACTTGGCGCGGCCGCCCAGCACCTCGCGCAGCGACTTGTAGACCACCGGGTCGAACGCGGCGCGCTTGGTGCGCGTCAACGCGCCCGCATGGCCCTTCTCGGAGACCTCCTTCATGTAGTCCTGCGCGGCGACGACCGCGGAGGCGAACACCATGCCCTTAGCGCCGTGACCGGCCTTCTGGGAGGCGGCGTTGTACACCTTCTCCAGCACGCGGGGCACGACGATCATGATGGACGGCTTGGCGACCTGCAGGTCGGAGATCAGCGTCCTGATGCCGGTCGCGATGTAGATGTGGACGTTCGAGGCGACGACGATGTAGTTGATGGCGCGCGCGAACGAATGCGCCTGCGGCAGGAACAGCAGAATCGTGTTCTTCTTGTCATGCAGCAGGTCCGGCATGTAGTCGGGCAGGTTCAGCGCCGTCTGGCAGTAGTGCTCGTGCGTCATCTCGACGCCCTTCGGCGCGGCGGTGGACCCGGACGTGTAGACGATCGAGCACAGGTCGGTCTTCTGCACCGAGTCGATGCGCTCGTCCAGCTCCTCGTCGGACACGGACTTGCCGTACGCCTTGATCTCGTCCAGACCGCCGGTCTCGATGCACACGATGTGCTCCAACGACGGGCATTCCTCGACGGCGCCGTCGGCCTTGTCGCGCATGGCGGTGTCCTGCACGATGAGCAGACGGGCGTCGGAGTTGTTGACGATGTTGCGGATCTGCTCGGCGGAATCCGTGTCGTAGATGGTGGCCAGCACGCCGCCGCAGGCCATGACGGCCGCATCGGTCAGATCCCATTCATAGGAGGTGCGGCACATGAACGCCACGCCGTCGCCCTTCTTCAGACCGTAGTGCAGCAGTCCCTTGGCGATCTCGCGGACCTCGGCGAGGAACTCGTTCGCGGTCTTCGTGACCCACTCGCCGTCCTCCTTGTACGTGTACAGCGGTTCGTCGCCCATGCGCTCGGCGCGGTCGGCGTAGATGTCGTAGATCGACATGCCCATGTCCAGCGGAGGATTGCCCTGCGTGGTGGTGGTCAGCAGCCCCGAAGCCGGGTCGATTTCGGTGACCGTCGGACGGTCCGGCCCCCACACGTCGGTGTGGGGCAGCTCGATGGACTCCTCGCGGGCGATGTCCTCGCCGGCGTAGTCGGGTTCGTTGCCGGCGTCGTCGCCGACCGGATGCACGAAGTCGGTGCCAAGACGCAACGCCTTGCGCGTGATGTTCGTGGTTTGCTGCTTCAACGTGGAAAAAACGGACACGTGCTGCTCCTTGACCCAATTCCTTGTCTGGTCCTGTCTCAGAACAGCCAGTTTAGCGCCCGGAACGCGACACGTCACCTTACGGTGGCGTAGGAAACGCAGGCGTCCGTGGACGTTTCTCCCGGCGCGCCGTGGGTCTTCGGCTACACTTGGGCGACGTACGACACGATACGGCCAATGTCAGAAAGGGCTCTCATGGCTGAAATCAAGGAAGCCACGGTGGCTTTCGGTGTGCTGGACGAGACGTCGGATACGGAATCCCGCGTCGCGCTTACCCCGGACATCGTCACCAGGCTCGGGCGGAGCGGAATCTCCTGCCTGATCGAACGCGGCGCCGGCGCCGCGGCTCACTACACGGACGAGGACTATGCGAAGGCGGGCGCCACGGTCGCCCCGCGCGACGAGGTGATCGCCAAGGCCGACGCGCTCGGCTTCGTCGACCGTCCGTCCGCCGGGACCGTCGCCGAGCTCAGGGCCGGCCAATGGGTGATCGGCATGCTCGGCTCGTTCACCGACGCCGATTACGTCGCCGCGCTCGATGAGGCCGGAATCGTGGGCGTCGCCATCGAACGCCTGCCGCGCCAGCTGTCCAGCGCGCAGTCGATGGACGAGATGACCTCGCAGAACTCGGTGATGGGCTACAAGGCGGCCATCCTCGCCGCCGACGCCTACGGCTCGTTCCTGCCGATGATGACCACCGCCGCGGGCACGATCCGTCCGGCGAAGGCGCTCGTGCTCGGCGCCGGCATCGCGGGACTCCAGGCCATCGGCACGCTGCGCCGTCTCGGCGCCGTCGTCACCGCGTACGACGTGCGCCCCGCCTCCAAGGGCGAGGTCGAATCGCTCGGCGCGAAGTTCCTCGACCTCGGCCTCGACTTCTCGAAGGGCCAGGGCGAGGGCGGCTACGCGCGCGCCCTGACGCCCGAGGAGCAGAAGGAGCAGCAGGCCGCCGTCGACGCGAAGGCCGCCGGCTTCGACATCGTCATCACCACCGCGAAGGTCCCGGGCCGCAGGCCCCCGGTGCTGCTCACCAAGGCCGGCGTCGACGGCCTGAAGCGCGGCGCCGTGATTGTCGACTGCGCCGCGTCCGAGCTCGGCGGCAACGTCGAGGGATCCGCCATCGGCACGCGGACCACCGAAGGCGGCGTCACCATCATCGGCGCGCCGTACCTCGCCTCCGGCGTCGCCACCACCGCGTCCGACCTGCTCGCGCGCAACGTGGCCGACGTGCTCGCCCACTTCGTGCGTGACGGCAAACTGTCCCAGGATCCGTCCGAGGAGCTGGACGCCGCGCTCGTCGTCGCCGGCCGCGTCGGGGCCGCCGGGACCGCGGCCGAAGAGAAGTAAGGAAGGGAAGGAACGCAAATGCCCACGCTCGTCGTCTCCATCACACTGTTCGTGCTGGCGCTGCTCATCGGCATCGAGGTGATCGGCAAGGTGCCCGCCACCCTGCACACCCCGCTCATGTCCGGCGCGAACTCCATCCACGGCATCGTCATCGTCGGCGTCGTCATCGTCGCCGCCGAGGCGAACTCGCCGCTCGCCTACGTGTTCATCTTCCTCGCCGCCGTGCTCGGCACGATGAACGTGGTCGGCGGCTACGTCGTCACCGACCGCATGCTCGAGATGTTCAAGTCCAACAAGAAGAAGGGGGAGGATAAGTAAATGGCCTCCGCAACCGTCGGAACCATCGACATCGTCGCCTGGTTCGTCTACCTGTTCTCCGCCGTCATGTTCGTCGTCGGCCTGCACTTCATGAACTCGCCGAAGACCGCCCGCAAGGGCAACCAGATCTCCGCGTTCGGCATGGTCGTCGCCGTGCTCATGGCGTTCATCGTGCTGTTCGCCAAGGGCTTCGTCAACACGGTCGCCGTCGTCGTGCTCGTCGTCGGCATCCTGATCGGCGCGGTCGCCGGCGTCGTCTCCGCCAAGAAGGTCAAGATGACCGACATGCCGCAGCTCGTCTCCGTGTTCAACACGGTCGGCGGCGGCGCGGCCGCGCTCGTCGCCCTCAACGACATCCTCACCAAGGAGGGCGTGCCGGACCTCGTCGTGCTCATCACCGCCGGCCTCGGCATCCTCATCGGCTCCGTCACGTTCACCGGCTCGCTCATCGCCGCCGGCAAGCTGCAGGGCGTCAAGTGGGTGAAGAAGCTCACCCTGCCCGGCAAGGGCGTGTGGAACATCGCGTTCATCGTCCTCACGGTCGCCAGCTTCGTCATGCTGTGCGTCCAGCCCGGCCAGCGCCTCCTGTGGTCGATCCTCACGACGCTGTTCGCCCTCGGCTACGGTCTCGTGTTCGTCATCCCGATCGGTGGCGCCGACATGCCCGTCGTCATCTCCGTGCTGAACGCGTGCACCGGCACCGCCGTCGCCATGTCCGGCCTCGCCATCGACAACGTCGCCCTCATCGTGGCCGGCGCGCTCGTCGGCTCCGCCGGCGTGACCCTGTCCATCCTCATGGCCCAGGCCATGAACCGTCCGCTGCTGTCCGTCCTCGCCGGCGGCTTCGGCGGCTCCGACGCCGCGGCCGCAGGCGACGGCCCGGAGGGCACGATGAAGGAGACCTCGCCGGACGATCTTGCCGTCCAGCTCGTCTACGCCGACAAGGTCATCTTCGTGCCCGGCTTCGGCCTCGCCCAGGCGCAGGCCCAGCGCGAGCTCGCCGACCTCGGCGAGCTGCTCAAGAACCACGGCGTCGAGGTCTCCTACGCGATCCACCCGGTCGCCGGCCGCATGCCCGGCCACATGAACGTGCTGCTCGCCGAGGCCAACGTGCCCTACGAGGAGCTCGTCGACCTGGAGGAGATCAACCCGCAGTTCCCGTCCGCCAACGTCGCCCTCGTCGTCGGCGCCAACGACGTCACCAACCCGGCCGCCCGCCGTCCGGGCACTCCGGTCTCCGGCATGCCGATCCTCGACGTCGACAAGGCGCAGAACGTGGTCGTCATGAAGCGCGGCCGCGGCACCGGCTACGCCGGCATCCAGAACGAGCTCTACTTCGAGGACAACACGCAGATGCTGTTCGGCGACGCGAAGAAGAGCCTGCAGGCCGTCATCGCCGCCGTCAAGGAATTGCTGGCGTAATGGAGCGCCTCGTCGTCGCTCCTTGGTCGCGGTACCTTCGTACCGCTTCCTTCGGTGCGCCTAGAGGCCGCACGCATTATGCGAACGATTCGTTGTGCCGGCGTACCGGCTTCAACCGCACGGGAGCCCCTCCTCGGAGGGGCTCCCGTCGTTTCCAGGTCGTTCCGGAGGCGATGCCGGCCACGGGACGAACCGTCACAGGGCGAACACGCGCGTCACGAACGCGGCGACGCGGCTCCAATAGAGCTCCGGATCCGTGCTCGCGGCGAGGGCATGACCGGCGCCCGGCACCAGCAGACGTTCGCGGTCCGGCCCCGCGCATGCGGCGATGTTGCGGTCGAGGAACGCGGGGTCGACGAACGCGTCCGCCTCGCCGTGGATGAACATCATCGGAATGATCGTATGGCGCAGCGAGCGCACGCAGGACGCCTCGCGGAAGCCGTACCCGGCGACCCGGCGCGAGATCGCGGACATGAGGTCGACGATCGGCACGCCCATCCAACGATGGGGCAGATGGTACATGTGCTTCGCGTTGAACAGGAACTGGTCGCGCACCGACGTGTATCCGCAGTCCTCGATCGCGGCGACGACGTTGCGGGGCAGCTCCGGTTCGCCGGTCGTCATCATCACCGTGGCGGCGCCCATCGAGACGCCGTGCAGCAGGACGCGGGCCTCGGGGTCGCTCGCGGTGATGAGGGTGATCCAACCCAGAAGATCGCGGCGCTCCAGCCATCCCATGCCGATGTAGCGTCCCTCGCTCAGCTCGTAGCCGCGCTGCGCCGGGACGAGCACGGTGAATCCCATGCGGGCGAACCGGTGCGCGTACTTCGCCATTTCCGAGGGTCTGCCGGTGTAGCCGTGCATGCAGACCGCATACAGATGCCGGGCGGGGGAGGCGCGGTCCGGGTCGAACAGCCAGCCGTGGAGCTTCAGACCGTCCTCGGAACGCATCGAGACGGGCTGCTTCGCCGTCTCGAACCAGTGCGCGGCCTCCGTCTCCTCGTCGGCGTCCCGATGAGGCGTCTCCAGATAGTCCGACGCCGCGCCGTTGCTCATCAGACGCTCCATCCAATGCGAGCATTCCCGGTCCAGCGACAGATGGAACATCAGCTCGGCCGTCGTGAGCAATCCGGCGGCCACGGCGCCCACGCCCGCGCCCGCCCCGATCAGCATGTTCCTGGTGACTCGCCTCATCGCAACTCGATTCCCTGAAAAACGTTTCCTCCCTTGATTGTAGCCGCGAGGTTGTCCTCGGTTCCCGTATACTTGGTTGCTGTTGCTTTGGCGAGGGAAGACGAGGATTCCATCGGAGTCCGCGCTTCCGTTATCGACTCGGCGTGATGAACCTCCTAGGGGGCGTTCTGCGGCGCGTCGTGGCGTCAAAAGACAGAACGACAAGTGACACATACGTCCATACAACCCAAGGAGGCCAGATATGGCTACCAAGATCGTCCTCAACGGCGAAGTCCGCAACGAGTTCGGCAAGGGCGCGGCCCGCCGCATGCGCGTCGCCAAGCTCATCCCCGCCACCATCTACGCCGGTGGCGCCGACCCGAAGTTCCTCACCCTGCCGATGAAGGAGACCACCCTCTCCCTGCGCCACACCAACGCCCTGTTCGAGCTGAACTTCGGCGACGAGAAGGCCATGGCCGTCGTCAAGGACGTGCAGCGCAACCCCGTCAAGCGCATCGTCGAGCACATCGACTTCTACGAGGTCAAGGCCGGCGAGAAGATCGACGTCGAGGTGCCGGTGTTCGTCGAGGGCACCCCGAAGGGCGCCGCCGTCGCGTTCGTCGACATCCAGGAGCTCAAGGTCCGCGCCGACGTCGCCAACCTGCCGGAGCGCATCGTCGTGAACGTCGAGGGCCTGACCGACGGCACCAAGGTGTTCGCCAAGGACGTCGTCCTGCCCGAGGGCGTCGAGCTCGACGTCGAGAACGCCGAGGAGTCCGTCGTGACCGTCGAGGTGCCGGAGGACGCCACCGAGTCCACCGCCGCCCCGGAGGCCGCCGCCCCGGCCGCCGACGCCGACGCCGCTGCCGCCCCGGCCGCCGACGCCAAGTGATCGCCGCCGGCGTGAGGCCGGCCTGACGATATGATCCCCGGGAAGACCCGCGACACGTCTCGCGGGTCTTCCCTTTTGTTTTTCATAATGTGAACCGGCGCACATCCGCGGTTGCGGGATGTGCGAAAGTAACTGACAGCACCGGGCGCCACAAGCGCGCGGCAATCCCCTTCGAAAGGCCGCCATCGCACGGCCGAATGCAACAAAAAGAAGTGAACATGACTGAGAACACGCATCACGATCCGGCGGCGCTCGACAAGCTGGTCGAGCCGTTCACCGTACTGCCGAACGAGAATCCGGCCTCCGACGCCAAGCGCGCCGAACTCATCGACAAGCCGGCCTTCGGCCAGGTCTTCTCCGACAACATGGCCCACATGACGTGGACCAAGGGCGAGGGCTGGGGCGACCGTCGCATCGAGCCGTACGCGCCGCTCAAGATGGACCCGGGCGCATCCGTGCTGCACTACGCGCAGGAATGCTTCGAAGGCCTCAAGGCCTACCGTCACGCCGACGGCTCCACCTGGCTGTTCCGCCCGGACGCGAACGCCGAGCGTTTCCAGAACTCCGCGAAGCGCCTGTACCTGCCCGAGCTGCCGGTCGACGACTTCATTGGCTCCGTCGCCGCGCTCGTCAAGCGTGACGTGGACTGGGTCCCGTCCCGTCGCGAGTACACGCTGTACATGCGTCCGTTCATGTTCGCCTCCGAGCCGTTCCTCGGCGTGCGCGCCCCGCACGAGGTCGACTACTGCGTGATCGCCTCCCCGTCCGGCCCGTACTTCCCGGGCGGCGTCAAGCCGGTGAGCATCTGGGTGGAGGACAAGTGGTTCCGCACCGGCCCCGGCGGCACCGGCTTCGCCAAGTGCGGCGGCAACTACGCCGCCTCCCTGCTCGGCGAGTACACGGGCATCGAGAACGGCTGCGAGCAGGTCTGCTTCGTCGACGCGGCGACCAAGACCTACCTCGAGGAGCTGGGCGGCATGAACATGATGGTCGTCCACAAGGACGGCCATGTGGAGACCCCGTCGCTGACCGGCAACATCCTGCCGGGCGTGACCCGCCGCTCCCTCATCCAGCTGCTGCAGGACCGCGGCATCGACGTGGTCGAGACGATGATCGCCCTCGAGCAGCTGCTCGAGGACATCAAGTCCGGCGAGGTCACCGAGGTGTTCGCCTGCGGCACCGCCGCCATCATCACGCCGATCGGCCGCTTCAAGTCCCCGAAGTTCGACGTGACCGTCGCCGAGGGCGGCGTCGGCGAGCTCACCCAGTCGCTGCGCGACGAACTGCTCGGCATCCAGCTCGGCGAGATCGAGGATCCGCACAACTGGATGTGGAAGGTCTGCTGAGGCGTTTCGCCGAATCCGGCCCCCGCGGTGCGATTCGCACCCGTGGGGGCCTTGCAGTAGGGGGACGATGCCGTTCGCGGCGGGGAAAATGGAGCCATATACGAGGATGCGCTGACCGCCATGCTATTATGTGGAGCAGCATACACGGCGAGGCATCCATGAGAAAGGGATAGGGCAGATGGAGATGGGGTTTCCTACAGCGTTCCGCGGCTATGACAAGGAGTCGGTCGACGGATACGTCACGCACATGGCCCAGGAAACTTCGACGCTGCAGCAGCAGATCGACGATCTGAAGAACTCCCTCTCCCAGCTGCAGAGCGACTACCAGTCCTCCCAGATGCAGCTCGCCGATGCACGCAAGCATGCCGCCAAGGCCGAGGAGGAGGCCCAGAACACGGCCCAGAACTCGGTGAAGTATCTGGGTGCCAGCGCGCAGCAGCTGCTCAACGCCGCCGAGAAGACCAGCACGGAGCTCATCGCCCGCGCCAAGAGGGAGGCGGCCGACCACAAGCGTGAATCCACGCAGCAGATCGCGGACATGGTCCAGCAGGCCAACAACGACGTGCAGCTCATCCTCGCCGAGGCACGCAAGAAGTCCGCGGGCATCCTCGAACGTGCCAACGAGGAGGCCAAGCTGCTGCAGAAGAACACGGCGGAGAAGATTGATGCCGACAAGAAGCGTGCCGCCAAGGAGATCTCGGAACGTCGCAGCGCCCTGGACATGGAACTCGAGAACATGCGCGAGGCCACCAAGGCCGATCTGGAGAAGCAGCGCGCCATCTGGCAGACCACGCTCGCCGCCGAGAAGGTGGAGCAGGCGAAGACCCTCGCCGCACAGCGCCAGGACGCCGAGCAGGAGGCCGCACGCATCAAGGCCGGCGCCAGCGAGGAGGCCCAGCGCAATCTCACGGAATCCCGTCGCCAGCTCGACGAGGCCCGCAGCAAGTCCGAGGCGATGCTGAACGACGCGAAGGCGAAATCGGCGAAGATGCTCAGCGACGCGAACGAACGTTCCAAGCAGATTCTCGGCGATGCGGAGATCTCGAAGGCCGAGACGCTCAAGAAGGCCGCCGACGAGCTCGAGCAGGCCCGTTCCGTGATCACCAAGCAGCGCGAGGACACCTCCGCCGAGATCAACGACATGCTCAAGAGCATCAACCAGCGCCGTCTGGAGGCCCAGCAGGAGTCCGACAACATCCTCGCCAAGGCCAAGTCGGTGCTCGCCAACGCGAATCAGGTGGCCACCGAGAAGGAGGAGGAGGCGGAGAAGTTCCGCGTCTCCATCATCCAGGAGGCCAAGGAGACCTCCGAGCAAGAGACCCGTCAGCGCCGCGCCGCCGCCGACCGCGAGATCTCGCGTCTGCAGTCGCGCATCGACAGCCTGCGCGACATGGAATCCCAGCTCATGACCCGTGTGAGCGACATGCGCTCGGTGCTGCTGAGCTCCTTCGACTCCCTGGACGACGGCTCCCTGTCCGCGGCGGCGGGACGCTCCCGCGTCTCGGGCGGCGAATACGCCAAGAAGACGATTCAGAACGTGCTGGTGGGCGTGGACGCCGGCGGCGACACGGATCCCTCGCTGGTCGATCCGTCGAAGTTCCCCGGCAGCCTGAAGTCGTCGTCGGGGGCCACCGACAGCTTCATCTGATTCATCCCGCCGGGGAGCCGGGACATGGCCATTGCATACTAGATTCGATTGACGGGTGCGTTCGTGGACGTTGCACAGACTAGGGAAACGGAGACTCACGGTGCATCGCGACATGTGCCGGAGTCCCGCTCCGTCCTGCTCGATCTCGATGAGAACCTCCATATCGACGTCCATTCGTATGTGAACGATCTGATCGAGCGCCAGCATATGGCCGGATTCGAGGATGACGAGAGCGAATCCACGCATGCGGACGAGGAGTCCTTCGACCTCATGCTCAATCGTGTGAGGCGCATCGCGGAGCAATGCTCCGAATCCCACGTCAGCGCCGAACTCACCGCCCTGGCGCGCACGATGCCGGAATACGACATCTCGCGGCTGCGGACCGAGGACGACGAGAAGCCGGCGGTCCCCGCATCATCGGAAGCGGATGGCGTCGACGGGAACGACGATGCGGATGCATCGCGGCCGGCGCGTACCCGACGACGGCACGGGGCCGCCGCCGGCAGGAAGAGGGGGGCGAGGCGCGGACGCCATCGACGCGGGGGTGCCGATGAGCCGCGGGGGGACCGCAAGCGTCAGGCGAGGCGGCATGCCGCCCGCAGGCGTGGACCGTCCGTCGGCCTGTTGGCGGGATCCGCGGTCGCCGTCGTGCTGATCGCGGTCGTCGTATGCGTCGTCGTCCTGTAACGACGGAAGGGGGCTGCTCATGCAGGTGGCGTTGGAGAGCAACGCGTTCTTCATGGGCGTGGAATATCTCGCGGTGTTCTGCTGCGGTCTCGTCGGCGGGCTCGCGGCCGTGCGCAAGCGGTACGACCTGTTCGCCATCCTCGTGATCGCGTGGCTCACCGCCCTGGGTGGCGGCATCCTGCGTGACGTGTTGCTCGAGGTGCCTCCCGTCGGCATCACCGATCGATGGTCGGTGGTCACCGCGCTCGTCTCCGGCGTCGCCATCGCGATCGTCCACCCGGAGGTCAACAAGCTCAAATGGTCGATGATCACGCTCGACGCGCTCGCGCTCGGCCTGTTCGCGGTCAACGGCACGGCGAAGGCCATGTACCTCGGCACGTCCGGCATGACCGCCGGATTCCTCGGCATGGCGACCGCGCTGGGCGGCGGTCTCACCCGCGACATCCTGCTCAACGACGTGCCGATGATCATCCGCGACAAACACTGGTATGCGGTGCCCTCCGCCATCGGATGCGTGTGCACCGTGTTCGTGTGCAAGGGGCGTATGGCGGGACTGCTGAACGCCGAGCAGGAGATCGGGCTCGACGTGCTCATCATCGTGCTCATCGTCGGGATGCGTCTGTCCTCCGTGATCTACAACATCACGTTCCCGGGCGCCGTGGAGCGGCACAACGTCTATCTGCCCGGGGAGAGCCATTACCTCAGGCGCCCCGACATCACGCCGCAATCCGGCTCCGCGGGCCGCGGGCCGCGCGCCCGCTGGGACGATGACGACGACGTCTGACGTCCCTCCCGACGCCCGTCCGGTATGGGGACGGAAGGGCCGCGCCGGCCGGCCGAAGACGGCGCGTCGTGTTATCCGCACGGCGTGCTATCATCTACGTCTCGTATGTCCTTATAGCAAACGTCGTTTGGAGTTACATTGGCAAACATCAAGTCGCAGAAGAAGCGCGTCATCACCAACGAGAAGGCGCACAAGCGCAACGTGGCCGTCAAGTCCGGTCTGAAGACCGCCGTCCGCGCCACCCGCGAGGCCATCGCCGCCGGTGACAAGGCCGCCGCCCAGGCCGCCTACCAGGTCGCCGCCCGCAAGCTCGACAAGGCCGCCGGCGCCGGCGTGATCCACAAGAACCAGGCCGCCAACCGCAAGTCCGGCCTCGCCCTCGCGATCAACGCCCTGTGAGACTGAATCCGCTCCGTTGAGCGGATGGTCGAGGAACCCCGCAAACCCGTCGGTTTGCGGGGTCTCTTATTTCGCGTACACTAATGAAGGTTTGACTACAGTCGATTAGGAGGCATGCTCAGTGGCCACCCAGCACAACCAGCCCGGTTCCACCGACCAGTCGTTGATCCGCAACTTCTGCATCATCGCGCACATCGATCACGGCAAGTCCACCGTGGCGGACCGCATCCTGCAGCTGAGCGGCATCGTGCCGGAACGCGAGATGCGCGACCGCTTCCTCGACCGCATGGACATCGAACAGGAGCGCGGCATCACCATCAAGTCGCAGGCCGTGCGCGTGCCGTGGACGTTCGACGGCACCGAATACACGCTGGGAATGATCGACACCCCCGGCCATGTGGACTTCACCTACGAGGTGTCGCGCGCGCTGGCCGCATGCGAGGGCGCGGTGCTGCTCGTCGACGCGACGCAGGGCATCGAGGCGCAGACGCTGTCGAACCTGTACATGGCCATCGACCACAATCTCACCATCATCCCGGTGCTCAACAAGATCGACCTGCCGAGCGCCGAACCGGACAAACACGCCGAGGAGATCGCCGGCCTGATCGGCTGCGAGCCGAGCGACGTGCTGCGTGTGTCCGGCAAGACCGGCGAAGGCGTCGCCGACCTGCTCGACCAGATCGTCATGGAGGTGCCGGCTCCGGAAGGCGACCCCGAGGCGCCGGCACGCGCCCTGATCTTCGATTCCGTGTACGACTCCTACCGCGGCATCGTCACCTACATCCGCATGGAGGACGGCGAGCTGCACGACCGCGAGAAGGTGCACATGATGGGCATCGGCATGACGCACGATCCGATCGAGATTGGCGTGATCAGCCCGGACATGACCCGCACCAAGGCGCTCGGCGCCGGCGAGGTCGGCTACATCATCACCGGCGCGAAGGACGTGAGCCAGTCGAAGGTGGGCGACACCCTGACCTCCGCCGTGCGCCCCGCCACGGAGCCGCTGCCCGGCTACCGCGACCCGAAGCCGATGGTCTACTCCGGCCTGTTCCCGATCGACAACGCGCAGTTCCCCGAACTGCGCGAGGCGCTCGACAAGCTCAAGCTCAACGACGCCGCCCTCGTCTATACGCCGGAGACGTCCGTCGCGTTGGGCTTCGGATTCCGCTGCGGCTTCCTCGGCCTGCTGCACATGGAGATCGTCTCCGAGCGTCTCAGCCGTGAATTCGGACTCGACCTCATCCAGACCGCGCCGAACGTCACCTACGAGGTGACCAGCGAGGACGGATCCGAGCACCACGTCACCAATCCGAGCGAGTTCCCGGACGGCAAGATCAAGAAGATCGTCGAGCCGATGGTCGCGGCGGACATCATCACGCCGAAGGATTTCATCGGCGCGGTCATGGACCTGTGCCAGGACCATCGCGGCCAGATGGGCACGATGGAATACATCTCCACCGACCGCGTGGAGATGCACTACCGCATTCCGCTGGCGGAGATCGTGTTCGACTTCTTCGACCAGCTGAAGTCCCGCACCAAGGGCTACGCCTCGCTCGACTACCATGAGGACGGCGAGCAGTCGGCCGACCTCGTCAAGGTGGACATCCTCATCCAGGGCGAGAAGGTGGACGCGTTCAGCGCCATCGTGCACCGCGACAAGGCGTACTCCTACGGCGTGATGATGACGAAGAAGCTGCGCGAGCTCATCCCGCGCCAGCAGTTCGAGATTCCGATCCAGGCGGCGATCGGCTCGCGCATCATCGCGCGTGAGAACATCCGCGCGCTCAGGAAGGACGTGCTCGCCAAGTGCTACGGCGGCGACATCACGCGTAAGCGCAAGCTCCTCGAGAAGCAGAAGGCCGGCAAGAAGCGCATGAAGATGCTCGGCCACGTCGAAGTGCCGCAGGAGGCGTTCATCGCCGCCCTGTCCACCGGCGAGGATGCGAACGACCGCGACACCAAGGACAAGATCCGCGCCGCCCAGAAGACCGAAGGCTGATGTTCGAGGTCTACGTCCACGTGCCGTTCTGCATGCGGCGCTGCGGGTACTGCGATTTCAACACGTACACCGCGCGCGACCTCGGAGCGGGGGCGTCGCGCGGCAACTATGCGAACATGGTCGTGCGCGAGATGGAGCTCACGCGTGAATGGCAGCTGGCGCACGGCATCGAGGAGCCTCCGGCCGACACCGTGTTCTTCGGCGGCGGCACGCCCACCATCCTCTCCGCGGACGACCTCGTGGCCATGCTGGACGCCGTCCGCCGCATCTGGGGCATCGCTCCCGGCGCGGAGATCACCACCGAAGCCAATCCGGACACGGTCAACGAGTACTACATCGACCGTCTCGCCGAAGGCGGGTTCACCCGCATCTCCTTCGGCATGCAGTCCGCCGTGCCGCACGTGCTGAAGACGCTCGACCGTACGCATACGCCCGAAAACGTGGCAGCCGGTGTGCACGCGGCGGACAAGGCCGGTCTGCGTTCCAGCGTCGACCTCATCTACGGCGCGCCGGGGGAGAGCCTCGATGATTGGCGCACGTCGGTGCGCACGGCCATCGATTTCGGCGTGAACCACATCTCCGCCTATGCGTTGACCGTGGAGCCGACCACCAAGATGGGCCGTCGGATCGCCGCCGGCACCCTGCCCAAGCCGGACGACGACGACGAGGCGGCGAAATACGAGATCGCCGACGACCTGCTCACGGCCGCGGGTCTCGCATGGTACGAGGTGTCCAATTGGGCGAAACCCGGGTATGAGAGCCGGCACAACCTCGGCTATTGGCGCAACGTCGACTGGGCCGGTCTCGGCCCCGGCGCGCATTCGCACTACAACGCCGTCGCCTCCGGGGGCAACGCCGCGACGCACGCCCTGCGCGCGTGGGACATCGCCCACCCGCGCATGTGGGCCACAGCCATCAACGAGAGCCGCGTCCCGTGGGGAGGCAGCGAGACAATCACGCCTGGCGAGAACCTCGAGGAGCTCATCATGCTCGGCCTGCGCATCCGCGAAGGTCTCGACCTGACCCGCATCAACCGGGCCATCGACTCCGCACGCGAGTCGGACGGCTCCACGTCCCTGCGACCCATCGACGCCGCGCAACTGCGGCCGATGGTCGAGGACGGCCTCATCGTCATCGAGACCGATGCGCAAGGCCGCACCCATGTCATCCCCACACGCAAGGGGCGTCTGCTCAACGACGCCGTCATCGAACGCGTCTTCGACCTCGCCGGCGTGTGAACCCCAGAAACGAAACCGTACGAAGCAGCACCATGTCCTATCTTGAACCCACCTCGTTGAGCGAGCGTCGCCGCGCGCTCATCTTCGTCAACATCATGCTTTCGTGCATCGCGACGACCATCATGGCCACGGCGCTCACCACGGCGCTGCCGCCCATCGTGCACGATCTGGGTATCGACATGCGGACCGGCCAGTGGCTCACCAGCGGCTACTCGCTCGCCATGGGCATCGTCATGCCGCTGACCGCGTTCCTCATCACGCGGTTCCCGACCAAGCCGCTCTACCTCGCCGGCGCCGCGCTGTTCATCGTCGGCTCGCTGGTCTGCGTTGCCCCGGTGCCGTTCGCCGCCATCATGGTCGGCCGCGTGATCCAGGCGTGCGGCAACGGACTGCTCATGTCGATGGCGCAGGTCGTGCTCATGACCATCTATCCGGACAGCCGCGGCACGGTCATGGGCTGGTACGGGCTCGCCGTCGGCGTCACGCCGGTGATCGCGCCCACATTGTCCGGTATGATGGTCGACGCGTTCGGCTGGCGTTCCATCTTCTACCTGGTGGCCGGCGTGATGGCGGTGTCGCTGGCCGCCGCGTGCCTCGTGTTCGGCAACGTGCTCAACACGTCCGAACGGTCCTTCGACATGCTGTCGTTCGCGGTGAGCGTCGTCGCGTTCGGCGGCGTGACGCTCGGCATCGGCAGCATCGGCTCCATGCCGTTCACGAGCATGACGGTGCTGCTCCCGTTGGCGGCGGGCGTCGCGGCGTCCGTATGGTTCGTGATGCTGCAGCTGAGGCGCGAACGCCCGTTCCTCGACGTGCGCATCCTGCGTCGTCGCGGATTCGCGTTGAGCGTGGTCGGCAGTATGCTGCTGTACTTCGCGATGATGGGATCGTCGGTGATGCTGCCGCTCTACGTGCAGACCATCAAAGGCGGCTCCGCGTCGATGGCCGGTCTGGTGAGCCTGCCCGGCTCGCTCGCCATGGCCGTCATTAGCCCGATGGCAGGCCGTCTCTACGACCGGTTCGGCGTGAAGCGCCTGTTCCTCGTCGGCGGCGTCTGCCTGACCGCCAGCAACCTGTGCATGGGACTGCTGCCGTTGTCCGCGTCGATCTGGGTGGCCGCCACGATCAACGTGGCGCGCTCGCTGGCGATCGGCTGCCTGATGATGCCGCTGGTCACCTGGGGCACGAGCGCGGCGGGCGAGGGGCGTCTCGCCGACGCGAACGCGCTGCTCACCGCGCTGCGCACCATCGCCGGAGCGATCGGCCAGGCCGTGTTCGTCGGGATGATGACGGCGCTGGCGGCGTCCGCGCACGCCGGCGGCATGGGCATGGCCGCCGCCGACATGCACGGCCTGAACCTGACGTATCTGGCCATGGGCGCATGCGCCGTCCCGCTGATCGTCATCCCGCTCGTGTTCCTGCGCGGCGAAGGCGCGGGCCGTCGCAGGGGCTGACGGTCCGGTACGGCGGGGATAATCGAAGGAACGCCGGAGACGCCATGGCGTCCGCGTCCGCTGACGGATCCGGAGCGTCCGGAGCATAGGGGGAGGGGCCGATGATCATCGCCGGATTGTTCATAGTGCTGATCGCGCTGTATATCGTCATGCTCGCCGTCATGGCCGTCGAGCTGGCCATCTTGGGCGTGGGCGCGGCCCTGGCCGTCGGAGCGGGCGTATGCCTCGGCATCGCCTTCCTGCTCGCCGTCGAAGGGGCGGCGCTGCTGGCGTGGAGGGCCTGGCGCGTGTACCGCCGCAAGCCCGTGCCGTCATGGTGCAAGGGCGTCGGCATCGGAACCGCGGTGGTCGGCGGCGTGTGGTTCGTCATCTCCTGCGCCCTGCTGATCGCGTTGGCGGCGCAGATGGTCGGCCTGTTCGTCTGAGATGCGGAGTGCTCCCGCCCGGTGACTCGCGGTGGGCCTTCGCCTATCCCCGCTCCATGCCGGCGAGCAGCGTATGCGTATAGGTGTGCAGCTGCTCGCGGGTGAGCGTGTGCCCGCGCAGATACGCCCAGTCGAGGACGAGCATCACGGTGTTCGCGTAATGGTCGGCGATCAGATCGGCCGGCAGGTCGAAGCGGTCACGGTCGACGCAGGTGCTCATGATCTCATGCGACTTCCGCTCGATGAACATGCGCAGACTGGAGAACAGCGGCCCCTCGGGCGGATTGTGCTCCAGCACCGCGCGCAGCAGGTCCGCGTTGGACTCCAGCAGGTCGGCCATCGCGTCGAGCGCCGTATCCACCCGATGTTCCGGTTCCGATGACGCGAGATCGGAGAGATTCGCCTGATCGGACAACGCCGTCCAGCAGTAGTCGAGCAGGTCGTCGCGGTCCTCGAAATAGTTGTAGAACGTGGCGCGCGGATAGCCGGCCCGTTCGCACAGCGCGTTGACGCTGATTCCGGTGAACGGCTTCTCGGCGAGCAGGGCGGTCATCGCGTCGAAGAACGCGTCGAGCGTGCGCTGCGTGCCGCGCGTGAGTTTGGCGTTGAGATCCTTCTTCATGATCGTCCAGCATAGCCCATCGTCCATGATTTTGCATATGTCCAACTTTATGATAGATTGGACAACTGTATAAATATGGACGTATGGAAAGTTGGAATCATGACGAACGACAGGACCGTGACCGCACCCGCGACGCCGATCGCCGAACCGTTGACCCTGCCCTGCGGCGTGAGAGTGAAGAACCGGTTCTACAAATCCGCGATGAACGAGGCGCTCGCCGGCCGCGGCTGCGAGCCGACCGAAGCCCATGTGCGCCTCTACCGCACGTGGGCGAGGGGAGGGGTCGGCGTGCTCGTCACCGGCAACGTGATGGTCGACCGCACGCAGCTCGGCGAACCCGGCAACGTGGCCGTCGAGGACGAACGCGACCTGAACATGCTGCGCCGGTGGGCGGCCGCCGGTACCGGGCACGGCGTGCACTGCTGGATGCAGATCAACCATCCCGGCCGCCAGTCGCCCATCACCATCAACCCGCATCCGCTCGCCCCGAGCGCCGGCGGCGTCGACGGCGAATACGGCAGGTTCTTCGCCGAACCGACCGAACTCACCCACGGGCAGATCCGCGACATCGTCCGCCGGTTCGCCGTCACGGCGCGCATCGCGAAGAAGGCGGGCTTCACCGGCGTGGAGATCCACGCGGCGCACGGCTACCTCATCAACCAGTTCCTCTCGCCGCTCGACAACCGGCGCGCCGACGAATACGGCGGAAGCCTCGAAAACCGTGCCCGATTCCTGTTCGACGTGTTCGACGCGGTGCGCGAGGCGGTGGGCCCCGATTTCCCCGTGGCGGTCAAGCTCAATGCGCAGGACGGCGTGCCTGGCGGCTTCAGCGAGGAGGAATCCATCTGGGTCATGAAGCAGCTGGAGAGACGCGGCGTCGATCTCATCGACATCTCCGGCGGCACCTACGCCAAACCGGTCATCCAGACCAGCGGCGGCGCTGCGGAGGACCGCCGTCGCGGCGTCTACTTCACCGATTTCGCGCGCCGCATCAAAGGCGAACTGACCGTGCCGGTCGCCCTGACCGGCGGCTTCCGCAACGCGCGCGACATGGAACGCGCGCTGGACGAAGGCATCACGCAGATGATCGGCATCGCCCGCCCTCTGGCGCTCGTGCCCGACCTGCCGAACCGCATCATCCGCGACCGGTGGGACGGCTCCGTCGACCTGCCGCGTGTGACGACCGGCATCACGCCGCTCGACAAGGTGTTCGGCGGCATCCTCGTCATCAGCTGGTTCGAACTGCAGATGAACCGCATCGCGCGGGGCGAACGCCCCGACCTGCGCATCGGCGGCCTCAGGGCGCTCATGTTCGCCATCAAGCGGCACGGCCCCGCCGCCCTCACCCCGCGCCGACGCAAAGGGCGGCAGTGATGACCGTGTCCGGCCCGCCGGTGACGTGTTCCCGCACGGTTGCGGCGATGGCCCAGCGCCCGATGGGCCATCGCGTCACCACAGCACGTCGATGGGGGCGGTGGTCTTGTTCTTCTCGATGATGTGGCAGATCTCCTCGGGCGTCTCCCGGCATCCTCGGCGGATCCACAGCCAGATGATCGAGGAGACCGCGGAAACGAGGATTTCCATCGCATAGTCCGCCGGGATGCCGTTGTAGGCTGACTGCGGGTCGGCGCCGAGCCGTTGCGCCTGCGTGACGATCAGCTGCTTCAGCACCTTCTTCAGCTTGTCGTAGAGCTGCATGTCGTTGCCGGAACGGGAGATCGCGTTGAAGAACGCATAGTCGTCGCGCGCGTAGCGCAACGCGGCGGAGATCGATTCGGCCTGGAACGCGTCGCAGATCGCCCGCCCGGTGGTGTCGGACACGGTGCGGGCGTCGGAGTCGGCGTTGCCGATGAGGATGGTCGTCAGATCGGCGATCGTGTCGTCGATGAGCTGCTGACGCAGATCGAACTTGTCGAGATAGTGCATGTAGAACGTGCCGCGGTTGATGCCGGCCGTGCGGGCGATGTCGCTCACCGTCATCGCGTCGAATCCCTTCGACTGCACGAGCGTGGTGAACGCGGCCTTGATCTTCGCCTCCGTCTTCGTGTGGCGTTTGCCTGCCATGCTCCTCCTATCCTCGTCGAACCTGACATCCGATTCTATCAACATGTTGTCGATATAGGGTGGTGAATCACCAATTTCCGCCGATGTGTCCAATCTGAACAGAATCACGGAAACCGTTCATTGACCGCCCTTCCCGTGCGCCCCTACCATCGTGGCAACACAATCAACACGTTGTTCATTCATGGTTCGCGGGCGGCGGCCTGCGACTACCCCTCAGTCGGCTTCGCCGACAGCTCCCCTGGCAAGGGGAGCTGAGGAAACACAGGGAAAGGAAGACCGTCATGGCATACATCGAAATGGTGCACAGCTTCAAGCGGTACCACATGGGAGATACCACGATCACGGCCAACAACGACGTGAGCTTCGGCATCGAGCAAGGCGAGCTCGCCATCATCCTCGGCGCATCCGGTGCCGGCAAATCGACGGTGCTCAACATCCTCGGCGGCATGGACACCAACTCCGAAGGCCAGGTGATCATCGACGACAAGGACATCTCGAACTACACCGCGCGCCAGCTCACCGACTACCGCCGTTACGACATCGGCTTCGTGTTCCAGTTCTATAATCTCGTCGCCAACCTCACCGCGCGCGAGAACGTGGAACTCGCCTCCGAGATCGTGCGCGACGCGCAGGACCCGGTGCAGGCGCTCGTCGACGTCGGCCTCGAACACCGCATCGACAACTTCCCGGCGCAGCTCTCCGGCGGCGAACAGCAGCGCGTCGCCATCGCCCGCGCCGTCGCCAAGAACCCGAAGATCCTCCTATGCGACGAACCCACCGGCGCGCTCGACTACAACACCGGCAAACAGGTCCTGAGGATCCTGCAGGACCAGAGCCGCGAGAAAGGCGCCACCGTCGTCATCGTCACCCACAACTCGGCCATCGCGCCGATCGCCGACCGCGTCATCCACATGCACGACGCCCGCGTCAAATCCATCGAGACCAACGCGCATCCGATGAACATCGAGGATCTGGAGTGGTGAGCATGGCATACCGTTCCCGCACACACCGCAAGGGCAGCACGGCGTACCCACGCAAACGGATGCTGTGGAAGGACATCCGCATCACCCTGCGCAAATCCAAAGGCCGGTTCCTCTCCATCGTGAGCCTCATGGTCCTCGGTTCGTTCGCGCTCGTCGGACTGTTCGTCACCGGACCCGACATGCGCATTACCGGCACCGACTTCTACGACCGCCACGACCTCGCCGACGTCACCGTCATCAGCGACTACGGGCTGAGCCGCGACGACGAGAGGATCATCCGCACGACCGACGGCGTCGCACAAGCCGAATTCGGCTACTTCAAGGACGTCGTCATCCGGAACTCGAACCACAGCCTGCGCGTCTATTCGAAACCCGACACGGTCTCCACCTACGAGGTGATCGAAGGCCGCCTGCCCGAACACGCGAACGAAATCGCGCTCGACCGGGCGGAACGCGACACATACGCGGTCGGCAGCACCATCGGACTCACCGAACGCCCCGACATCGCCGGCGACACCGTGCTCACGCGCGACAGCTTCACCGTCGTCGGATTCGTCGACGCCAGCGACACCGTCTCCAACCTCAACATGGGCCAATCCACCGCCGGCACCGGCGAACTCGACGGCTACGCGGTCGTCACGAAAACCGTATTCGACTCCGACGTGACGATGATCGGACGCATCACCTTCCGCGACACCCGCGGCGTCGACTATTGGACCGCCGACTACCGCGACCGGGTGAACGCGCACAAGACCGCACTGACCAAGCGGCTCGCCAACCAGCCAGACGCGCGCGCCGCCTCCATCCGCGAAAACCGACGCGCGCAGATCGACAAGGCGCAACGCAAGGTCGACGACGCCAAGCAACAGCTCGCCGACACGCAGCAGCAACTCGACGACGCGAAAACCCAGATCGAAGACGGCAAGGACCAACTCGCCGACGGCACCATCCAAGCCGCCGACCAGGCGTCCTCCGCCGTGGCCGAACTCGCCGGAGCGACCGCCCAGATCGCCTCCGCCGACTCCCAGCTCGACGCCGCGCAGACCGCGCTCGCCGCCAGCGCACAGCAGCTCGGCCAAGGCCAAGGCAAACTCGACGAATCATGGACCGAACTCGTCCAGGCGAAAAGCCAACTCGACCAGGCACGCACCCAGCTCGACGCCGCCAAAACCGTGCTCGACAAGATCGGCGCGCTCCTCGCGCAATGGGAGTCGAGCGGACTGACCGGCGGTGCGTACGACAGCGCCGAAGCGCAATACGACAAGGCGCTCGCCGCCTACAACGACGCCGCAGCGCAGTACAACACGAAACTCGCCGCCTACAATGACGCGCTCGCACAATGGAACGATGGGGCGTCGCAGCTCGAACAAGGTTCGCAGGCATACCAGAGCAACGCCGCAGCCATCGCCGACGCGCGAAACCAGCTCGCCGACAAGCAAAGCGAACTCGGCACGGCCGTCTCCACGTTGGCCGACAGCGGCTCCGATGGGGCAGAGACGGGATCCGGCGTCTCCCAGCTCGTCGAAGGCCAACGGCGGATCGAGAAGGCGCAGGACGAGTACGACGCGAGATTCGCCGAATTCAACGCCGCCAAACCCGCGGCCGAGAAGAAGATCGAGAAAGCCGAACATGACATCGCGCTCGCCCGCGAGAAGGTGGACACGCTCGAAGTACCCGCCTACTCGATCGACGGGCGGCGCGAGGGACTGACCTCCGAGGGCTACCGCGTGTACGAGATCATCGCGAACATCGTGGAGAAACTCGCCATGATCTTCCCCGTGTTCCTCTACCTCGTGGCCGCGCTCGTCACCTTCACCACGATGGGCCGCATGGTCGACGAGGAACGCGTCAACTCCGGCACGCTCAAAGCCCTCGGCTACGGGAACGCGGACATCCTCGGGAAATTCGTGTTCTACGGGTTCACCGCCTCCACGATCGGCACCGTCATCGGCGTGATCGCCGGACATACGCTGTTGCCGCTGATCGTCTACCACGCCTACGACAGCGGCTTCACGATGCCCCGCATCCGACTGGCGTTCCATCCCCTCGTCACCGTGGCGGCGTTCCTGCTCGCATGGGCGAGCGCCATTGTGCCCGCGGTACTCGCCGCGGCCCGCGAGCTGCGCGACAAGCCGGCGGCCCTGCTGCTGCCCAAACCTCCGGCGAAAGGTTCGAAGATACTCCTCGAACGCGTGGGATTCATCTGGGGCAGGCTCAACTTCACGCGCAAGGTCACCGCGCGCAACCTGTTCCGCTACAAGTCGCGCGGGCTGATGACCATCCTCGGCGTGGCTGGCGCGGTCTCGCTGCTCACCGCCGGACTCGGCGTGCAGGCGTCCATCGGCCAGATCGGCGAACGGCAGTTCGACGAGCTCATCCACTACGACCTCATCGTGGCCGAACGCGCCGACGACAACCAGCAGGAACGCAAGGCCGTGGCCGACGCGATGCGTCGTGACGCCGTGGAATCCTCCACCCCGATCAGATACGAGGAACTCACCAAAACGGCGGGCGAGGAGCACGACAAGCAGACCATCACGTTGCTCGTCACCGACGACGCCTACAACTTCGGCGACTACCTCACCCTGCGTTCGCGCGTGGGGCACAAGCCCCAGGTGCTCACCGACCGCGGGGCGGTGATCTCCGAACGCATGGCGGACATGCTGGGCGCGGACGTGGGGGACACGATCACCGTCACCGACGCCGAAGGCGTGGACCGTCAGGTGCGCGTGGACGGCGTCAGCGAGATGTACATCGGGCATTTCATGGTGATGACCTCCGGCGGATACGGCCGCACGTTCCACAAGACCTACCGGTCGAACGCCTACATGGTCCGGCTCAAGGACGGCGGCATCGGCAATGCCGGGCGTCAGGGTGCCTCGTTCATGAACGTGGACGGCGTCAGGGGAGTGGTGCAGAACACCACGATGAAGAACCAGGTGGCCACGATCGTCGACTCGCTCGACCAGATCATGGAGGTGCTGATTCTCGTGGCGGGGCTCCTCGCCGTGGTGATCCTCTACAACCTCACCAACCTCAACGTGTCCGAACGCATACGCGAGCTGTCCACCATCAAAGTGCTCGGCTTCCACACCAACGAGACCACGATGTACATCTACCGGGAGACCATCCTGCTCTCCGCGATCGGCATCCTCGCCGGATACGGAATCGGCGCCGGCCTCCACCGGTACATCATCACCGAGGTGCCTCCGGACGAGGTCATGTTCGACCCCGCGCTCGGATGGGCGGCGTTCGCCGCGCCCTTGGTCCTCATCGCCCTCGTGCTCGCCGCGCTCGGGCTGGTCGTCTACCGCAGGCTGCGCGACGTGGACATGCTCGCCGCCCTCAAGTCGGTGGAATGAACGGGTCCGGGCGATTATGCCGAACCAACGCGCGATCAACGCGCGATCAACCACATCGGAACGAATCACACATCGGAACGAATCATGAGATACACGCACAAGATAGATTTCCAATCGCATTACCTGCCGCCCGCATACCTGGATTTCCTCAAACGCCATCACCCCGGGGACCCGGACGGTTACCCGACGCCGGACTACTGGAACATGGACTGGCAGCGCGACAAGATGGAGTTGCTGGGCATCTCCTACGCACACCTGATGCTCTCCTCGCCGAACATCTGGATGCCGGACGCCTCCGAATGCCTCGGCCTGGCACGGCGCATCAACGATCAGGGTGCCGCGATGGCGGCCTCCGACCCCTCGCGTTTCGGCCTGATCGCCACGTTGCCGCTGCCCTACGAGCGTGAATCCGTGGCCGAGGCGAGGCGCGCGATGGACGAGCTGCATGCGGACGGCATCGGATTGACCACCAACCATCACGGATGCTATCTGGGCGATTCCCGTCTCGACCCGCTGATGCGCGAACTCGACGCGCGCGGAGCCCTGGCGATCATCCATCCCACGGCGCCGGCCGCACACGTGCCCGGCGCATGCGAGGGGCTGTCCCTGCCCGCGTTCGAATACTTCGTGGAGACCACGCGCGCGTTCGCCAACATGGTGATGAACGACACGTTCGTCAGATTCCCGGACATCACATGGGTGCTGCCGCACGCCGGCGCGTTCACGTCGATCCTCGCCGACAGGTTCGAAAGCTTCGCGTTGATCCTGCGCATGAACGACCCCGACCACCGCGCCGACTTCAAGGAGGCCATGGCCCACGTGTACTTCGACGTGGCGGGATTCAGCGAGCCCAAACAGCTCGCCGACCTGCTGCTCGACGTGCCCGAATCGCACCTGCTCTACGGATCGGACACGCCTTATACGCCGATCGAGGCGTGCCTCGGACAGGCGCGCGCGTTGGAGGAGACCGACAAGCTCACCGACACGCAGAAAAGGACGCTCTTCACCGGCAACGCGCTCGCCGTCAACCCGCGGTTGGCTTCGATCCCGGCCCTTGCCGAAGCCGCGCGCGAACCGTCGCCGGCCGCCCGGGACAAGATCCTCGTCCGATCGGTCGCGGCGGCCGGCGATGCCCCGCGTCCGCGCCCCGGCCGTCGCCATTGGATGGAGCGTCTCCGCCATCGGCTGTTCTCCGAACGTCACGTGGCGTTGCCGGTCCCGGTGCCGCCGAAGGCCGCGCAACTGGCCGTGAGACATACCGTCGCCGAGGAGAGGGCGTTGCGGTTCGATCTCGACGCCTCGGACGATCCGAAGCTCGCGGACCGGTACGTCGTGTATGTCGCATCGCCCGTCGGCGAGATCGTCATTCCGGTGATCGTTGTGTTCGATGACGCCGGCAGGACGACGTTCCACGGCAAGGCGAAGGTCATGGGCCTCGTCGCCGCATATCATGACGGACGCCGCGTGGCCCGGGATACGGGGACGACGGAAGACGCGGAATACGCCTTCGACATCCGTGTGCGGCTGCCCTTCGGCCCGCTGGACGTGCATCTCGACGTGACGATGGACGAAGGTTCCGGCAAGGTGCGCGGCGTCGCGACGGCTCCCCACCGCAGACCCATGAGGCTCACCGGGAACCGGATCGCGGAGATTCCTCCGACATCGTGATCTCCATTGCTCCCGCATGGACCCGCCGGAGGCATGCGGCCCCGTTGCCGGTCCATGAGGTCCCGGGTCTTTCGGGTCTTTCACCGCGCCACCCTTGTCCTGCTTGGCCTCTTATATATAACTGCGTTTTGATATGTCGACATCGGCCGGATGGCCGTGCAGAGGGAGATCGGGAGGGACGCATGGCGAGAAGCACGGGACATTCCCGTCCGGTGATCAAGGACGTGGCGCGTCTCGCCGGCGTCTCCGCGCCCACCGTCTCCCGCTACCTCAACGGCACGGTGAAGGTCTCCGAGGAGAAGCGCGCGCGCATCGCCAAGGCCATCGAGGAGCTCGGCTACGAGCCGAGCGTCGTCGCACGCGCCCTGTCCAACCGGGAGATGGACACGGTGGTCGTGTTCGCCGCCAACCCGGAGGCCTTCTCCACGTCCGAGACCAATCACGGCGTCGAGAAGGCGGCGCGCGCATGCCGGTTCCTCATGAACATCGTCTCCCTGGACGAATCCGACATGGACTCCGTCGAGGCGCGCGTCAGGATGGGCCTGTCCGTGCGTCCCGCCGGCGCCATCGTCTACCAGTACGACCGCGCCGGCATCAAGGCGCTCGACTACCTGCCGAAGGACCTGCCGCTGGTCGTCGTCGGCGGCGGATTCGGCGACGCCGACCGGCAGATCGTCAACGCGGAACGCGAGGCCGGACGATGGATGACCATGCACCTGCTCGACCTGGGGCACGAGACCGTCTTCCACGTGACCCGTCCGAAAGGCCCCACCGACAACACGCGCACCGACGGTTGGCGCGACGCGCTCGAGGAACGCGGCGCCGCGATCCACGAGCCGATCGTCGTCTCCCGTGATCTGGAGGAGGCCGCCGCGGCCGGCCGCGCGCTGGGGGAGCGCGACGACGTGACCGCCGTCTTCGCCGGCGACGACGAGACCGCCATCGCCGTGATCCGCGGATTGAAGGAGAAGGAGCGCCAGGTGCCGGACGACGTGAGCGTCGTCGGATTCGACGACCGCAACTTCGCCGCCATGTGGTCGCCCGCGCTGACCAGCTACGGCCAGAACTATCTCGAGATGGGGCGGCGCGCCTTCCGCATGCTCTACGAGCAGGTGAAGGCGCGACGTGACGGCGTGGAACCGCCGCCCGCCCGCGTCGACGTGGTCGAAGGCCAGCCCGCGCTCCGCGACTCCGAGACCGAATACGTTCCCTGGCGTTGACACGCCGTCAAGCGTCGCGGCGGGCCGCGCCGCGGAAACGGTTAAAATTGGGTATTGACTTTTTCAGCAACTCGGTATATGGACAGCGAAACGCGGAGGACATAGTGCGACGCTACGCTGTCAACAGCAACTGACCCAAGTGGCGCGTTTCCGCGCGCCCGCAACCAATTGAGGTGATTTCGGTGACATTCAAAGCCCCGCTTGATCTCACGGTCCACGCTCCGGATGGAATGTACGACCCCTCCAACGAGCATGACGCCTGCGGTGTGGGCATGGTCACCACGCTCAACAAGCGCCCCGAACACAAGATCGTCAAGGACGCCATCGAGGTGCTGGTCAACCTCGACCACCGCGGTGCGGTCGGCGCCGAGGAGAACACGGGCGACGGCGCCGGCATCCTGATGAGCATGCCGGACGAGTTCATGCGCGCCACCGTGCCCGCCGAGCTGCCCGATGCCGGCCACTACGCCGCCGGCATCGCGTTCCTCGACCGCGACATCGAGACCTCCGGCCAGCAGGAGCAGGCCATCGCGAAGATCGCCCGCGAGGAGGGCCTCGAAGTCCTCGCCTGGCGCGTCGTGCCCACCAATCCCGACGGCCTCGGCCTGCAGGCGCTCGCCGCCATGCCGAGCTTCAAGACGCTCGTCCTGGCCGACCCGGAAGGCGGCCTCGCCGGCATCGAACTCGACCGCAGGACGTTCCGCGTCCGCAAGCGCGTCGAACACGAGGTGGGCGTGTACTTCGCCTCCCTGTCCGCCCGCACCATCACGTACAAGGGCATGCTGACCACCATGCAGCTGACCCACTTCTTCCCGGATCTGGTCGACGAGCGCATGAAGGCCACCGTCGCCATCGTCCACTCCCGCTTCTCCACGAACACGTTCCCGAGCTGGCCGCTCGCCCAGCCGTTCCGCCTGCTCGCCCACAACGGCGAGATCAACACCATCCAAGGCAACCGCAATTGGCTGTCCGCGCGCGAAGGCCGCCTGAGCTCCGAACTGCTCGGCGAGTTCGAGCCGCTGCTGCCGATCACCACGCCCGGCTATTCCGATTCCGGCACCTTCGACGAGTGCCTTGAACTGCTGCACCTCGCCGGCCGCTCCCTGCCGCACGCCATCTGCATGATGCTGCCGCCGGCCTGGGAGAAGAACGACGACCTCGACCCGGACCTCAAGGCGTTCTACGAGTACAACAACACGCTCATCGAGCCGTGGGACGGTCCGGCCGACATCGTCTTCACCGACGGCACCCAGGTGGGCGCCCTGCTCGACCGCAACGGCTTCCGCCCCGGACGCTGGCAGCTCACCGACGACGGCTACCTCGTGCTCGCCTCCGAGGCGGGCGTCCTGCCCGAGACCGAGCAGGAGCACATCGTCGCCAAGGGCCGTCTCGAGCCCGGCAAGATGTTCCTGGTCGACACGGCCGAAGGCCGCATCATCCCAGACGAGGAGATCAAGAAGTCCCTCGCCGCCCAGCACCCGTACCGCAAGTGGGTGGAGGGCAACTCCGTGGAGATGAGCGACCTGCCCGCCCGCGAGCACGTCAACCACTCCGGCCAGTCCGTGCAGCGCCGCCAGCGCGCCTTCGGCTACACCGAGGAGGACCTCAAGATCGTCCTCACGCCGATGGCCAACACCGGCAAGGAGCCGCTCGGCTCCATGGGCAACGACACCCCGCTGCCCGCGCTCTCCAAGCGCCCGCGCATGCTCTTCGACTACTTCCACCAGAAGTTCGCGCAGGTGACCAACCCGCCGCTCGACTGGGAGCGCGAGGAGATCGTCACCTGCCTCGAATCCGCGATCGGCCCCGAGCCGAACCTGCTCGCCGATTCCGAACTGCACGCGAAGAAGATCCTCATCCCGCTGCCCGTCATCGACTCCGACGAGATGGCGCAACTCAAGCGCCTCGACAAGGCGCGCATCCTCGGCGGCTACTACCGTCCGTACGTCGTCAAAGGCCTCTACCAGGTGGCCGGCGGCGGCGACGCCCTCCAGGAACGCCTGGACGAGATCTTCGCCGAGATCGACGAGGCCATCGACAACGGCAGCAACTTCATCGTGCTGTCCGACCGCGACTCCAACCACACGTGGGGCCCGATCCCGTCGCTGCTGCTCACCTCCGCCGTGCAGCACCACCTGCTGCGCCGCCACACCCGCACGCAGATCTCCATGGCCGTCGAGGCCGGCGATGTGCGCGAGATCCATCACGTGGCGCTGCTCATCGCCTACGGCGCGGCCTGCGTGAACCCGTACCTCGCGTTCGAATCCGTCGAGAACCTGTCGCGCGAAGGCTACGTGAAGGTCGATCCGGCCACCGCCGTGAAGAACCTCACCAAGGCCCTCTCCATCGGCGTGCTCAAGATCATGGCGAAGATGGGCGTCTCCACCATCATGAGCTACCGCGGCGCCCAGCTGTTCGAAGCCGTGGGTCTGAGCCAGAACGTCGTCGACGAGTACTTCACCGGCACCACCACCCGCGTGGGCGGCGTCGGCCTCGACGAGATCGCCGAGGAGGTCGCCTCCCGCCACCGCGTCGCCTATCCGAACCAGTGGACCGCCTCGCCGCACCGCAACCTCAGGACCGGGGGCATCTACAAGTGGCGTCGCACCGGCGAGGACCACCTCAACGATCCGGAGGCCATCTTCCTGCTGCAGCAGTCCACCCAGCGCGGCGACTACGGCATGTTCAAGAAGTACACGCACCACATCGACGACACTTCGAACCGTTTGATGACCCTGCGTGGCCTGATGAAGTTCAACCACAACCGCAAGCCGATTGACATCTCCGAGGTCGAGCCGGCCAGCGAGATCGTCAAGCGCTTCTCCACCGGCGCGATGAGCTACGGCTCCATCTCCCAGGAGGCACATGAGACGCTCGCCATCGCCATGAACCAGATCGGCGCGCGCTCCAACTCCGGCGAAGGCGGCGAATCCGACGACCGCATCGAGGATCCGCTGCGCTACAGCCGCATCAAGCAGATCGCCTCCGCGCGCTTCGGCGTCACCTCCGACTACCTCGTGCACGCCACCGACCTGCAGATCAAGCTCGCCCAGGGCGCCAAGCCGGGTGAGGGCGGCCACCTGCCGGGCGCGAAGGTCCCGCCGTGGATCGCGACCGTGCGTCACGCGACGCCGGGCGTGGAGCTCATCTCCCCGCCGCCTCACCACGACATCTACTCCATCGAGGACCTGAAGCAGCTGATCAACGACGCGAAGATGGCGAACCCGAAGGCCCGCGTCCACGTCAAGCTCGTCTCCGAGTTCGGCGTCGGCACCATCGCCGCCGGCGTGGCCAAGTGCCATGCCGACGTGGTGCTCATCTCCGGCTACGACGGCGGCACCGGCGCGGCCCCGCTCAACGCGATCCGCCACGCGGGCACTCCGTGGGAGATCGGCCTGTCCGAGACGCAGCAGACGCTGATCCTCAACGGCCTGCGCTCCCGCATCGTCGTCCAGTGCGACGGCGAGCTCAAGACCGGCCGCGACGTCGTCATCGCCGCCCTGCTCGGCGCCGAGGAATTCGGCTTCGCGACCGCGGCGCTGATCGTGGAAGGCTGCGTCATGATGCGCGCCTGCCAGAAGAACACGTGCCCGCAGGGCATCGCCACCCAGGATCCGGAGCTGCGCGCCCGCTTCCGCGGCAAGCCCGAGCACGTGGTCAACTTCTTCATGTTCATCGCCGAGGAGGTGCGCGAGATCCTCGCCCAGCTCGGCTTCCGCACGCTCGAGGAGGCCGTCGGCCACGTCGAATGTCTCGACCAGGACGAGGCCATCAAGCGCTGGAAGGCGGACGGCATCGACCTGACCAACGTGCTCAAGCAGGCGGGCCCGGTGCCCGGCACCATCCTGCATAACACCGAGCCGCAGAACCACGAGCTGGAGAAGGCGCTCGACAACCGCCTCATCGAACTCGCCCAGCCGGCGCTCGAGAAGAAGGAGCCGGTGCGCATCGACGTGCCGATCCGCAACGTCAACCGCACCGTCGGCACGATGGTCGGCTACGAGATCACCCGCCGCTACGGCGCCGCCGGCCTGCCCGACGACACGATCGACATGACCCTGCACGGCTCCGGCGGCCAGTCCATCGGCGCGTTCATCCCGCGCGGCGAGACCATCCGCGTGTACGGCGAGGTCAACGACTACGCGGGCAAGGGCCTGTCCGGCGGACGCCTCATCGTCCGTGCCGAGGACGGCGTCACCTTCGACCGTCACGAGAACGTGATCGCGGGCAACGTGACCGGCTTCGGCGCCACCTCCGGCGAGATGTTCGTCGCGGGTCGTGCCGGCGAACGCTTCGCCGTGCGCAACTCCGGCGCGACCTTCGTGGTCGAGGGCGTCGGCGACCACGGCTGCGAGTACATGACCGGCGGCACCGTCGTCGTGCTCGGCCCCACCGGCCGCAACTTCGGCGCCGGCTTCTCCGGCGGCAACACGTACGTGCTCGACCTCGACATGAAGCAGGTCAACCCGGAGGGCGTCGAATCCGGCGCGCTGCTGTTCGAGCCGCTCGACGCGGAGACCTCCGACCTCGTGCGCGCGCTCGTCAAGAAGCACGCCGAGGAGACCGGCTCCGAGTTCGCTGCCTCGCTGCTCGAGAACTGGGACGAGAGCGCCAAGCGCTTCACGCACGTCGTGCCGAAGCACTTCATCGCCATGGAGAAGGCCATGGCCGACGCGGAAGCCGCACACATCGATTTCAATACGCCCGGCACCTGGGAGCAGGTGTACGAGCACGTCATGGAAGGAGCGCGCTGAACATGGGCGACCCGAGAGGATTCCTGAAAGTCCGCACCCGCCGCGAGTTGGCCGAGCGTCCGGTCGAGCAGCGCATCAAGGACTGGTTCGACGTGCACGCCGAATCCGGTCTGCAGTCGTGGACCACCGAACAGGCGGCCCGCTGCATGGACTGCGGCACCCCGTTCTGCATGACCGGCTGCCCGCTCGGCAACCTCATCCCCGAGTGGAACGACCTGGTCCGCCAGGAGCAGTGGGAGGACGCCTACCAGCGTCTGAGCCTGACCAACAACTTCCCGGAAGTGACCGGCCGCATCTGTCCTGCCCTGTGCGAGCAGGCGTGCGTGCTCGGCATCCACCAGCCGCCGACGATGATCAAGAACGACGAGTGCACGATCATCGACCAGGCATGGGATCTCGACTACGTCAAGCCGATGCCGCCGCAGCGACTCACCGACCAGACCGTCGCCGTCGTCGGCTCCGGCCCCGCCGGCCTCTCCGCCGCGCAGCAGCTCACGCGCGCCGGCCACACCGTCGTCGTCTACGAGAAGGACGATGCTCTGGGCGGCCTCATGCGCTACGGCATCCCGAACTTCAAGCTCGAGAAGACGCTGCTCGACCGACGCGTCAAGCAGATGGAGGCCGAAGGCACCCGCTTCGAGACCGGCGTGGAGATCGGCAAGGACATCAGCTGGGACGACCTGCGTGACCGGTACGACGCGGTCGTCGTCGCCATCGGTTCCCGCGTGCCGCGTGACATGAAGATCCCCGGCCGCGAGCTCGATGGCATCCACTTCGCGATGGACTTCCTGCCCGACGCGACCCGCCGCATCTACGGCGCTCCGCTCGAGCACGACATCACCGCCAAGGACAAGCACGTCATCGTCATCGGCGGCGGCGACACCGGTTCCGACTGCCTCGGCACGTCCATCCGCCAAGGCGCGAAGGACGTCACCGTGCTGCAGATCATGCCGAAGGAGCCTTCGACACGACCCGACAACCAGCCGTGGCCGACGTTCGCGCGTCTCTATCAGAAGACCACGTCGATGGCCGAGGGCGGCGAGTACCTGTACTCCACGGATTCGGTGAACTTCATCGGCTCCGACGAGGAGCAGGAGCGTATCCACATCGAGAACTCCACCACCGCGGAAGGCTTCGTGGCGGACGAGCACGGCCACGTGACCGGCCTCAAGGTCGTGTCCGTCGCGCCCGGCGAGAACGGCCCGTTCACCCGACAGCCCGGCACCGAACGCGTGCTGCCCGCCGATCTGGTGCTCATCTCCGTGGGCTTCCTCCACCCGGACACCACGACCATCGTCGACCAGCTGCCCGTCGAACTCGACAAGCGCGGCAACATCGCCCGCGACGACAAGTTCGCCACTTCGCAGGACGGCGTGTTCGTGTGCGGCGACGCCGGCCGAGGCCAGAGCCTCGTCGTGTGGGCCATCGCCGAAGGCCGCTCCTGCGCGGCCGCCGTCGACGAGTACCTGTCCAGCGAGCACACCAGCGAGCTGCCCGCCCCGATCAAGGCGAGCACCAGGCCGATGATGCTGCCCCGCTGATTCTCAAGCGGTCAGGGACGTGTATGGTCTCCTATGTCTGCGTCGCAGATATAGGAGACCTTTCGCTTTTCGGAGACATCGGAGACAAGGGGGATTCTCATCCACATGTCCGTCCACGTGTGATGTCGGTTCCGAAAGCCTCGGTCAGATGCTCGTGACGGACACGTTCGTACCGGATAATCGGAACGGCAAACCGAATGAAAAAGCCGTGGATTGTGTATCATGTTGTTGGGATACCGCGGTTTTCGAACTGTGTTCCCCGCATACGCGGGGATGATCCCGTGTTCCAAGGCGCCATTACCTTGAGTGAATCGTGTTCCCCGCATACGCGGGGATGATCCCTTGGCTAGCACGCCCTCGATGCCTTCGGCCTGGTGTTCCCCGCATACGCGGGGATGATCCCTGTCGATAAGTTCCTTGGTGGCCTTTTCCTGTGTGTTCCCCGCATACGCGGGGATGATCCCGCACGTCGTGTTTCGTGATCCTCCATCGCTTCGTGTTCCCCGCATACGCGGGGATGATCCCGTCATCAAATGGTTCCAGGACCTGTACGGCCGGTGTTCCCCGCATACGCGGGGATGATCCCCGGATGAGCGACCAGCAGATCCTGCAACGCGTGTGTTCCCCGCATACGCGGGGATGATCCCCACACGCGTGGCGCGGCGTAGAACTCGGCGGTGTGTTCCCCGCATACGCGGGGATGATCCCGCAGGCCTCGGACAGATCAACGTGGAGGTGAAGTGTTCCCCGCATACGCGGGGATGATCCCCTCCGAATCGGACAGCCCCTCAGCGACTACCGGTGTTCCCCGCATACGCGGGGATGATCCCGACTTGGGGCGCATTGTCAGGGCGCAACAGGGGTGTTCCCCGCATACGCGGGGATGATCCCTGGACGCGCAGAGCCGGCTCCAGGTGCTCATCGTGTTCCCCGCATACGCGGGGATGATCCCCAACGCCACCAACCCACCACTACCGGAAAGGAGTGTTCCCCGCATACGCGGGGATGATCCCGCGGCCACGTCGCCCGGCGACTGCCGACGGTCGTGTTCCCCGCATACGCGGGGATGATCCCAATCTGCAGGTGCCGCAGGAACGACGGGAGGAGTGTTCCCCGCATACGCGGGGATGATCCCCGTTGAGCAATTGGTCGTGCATCCTCGGCGAGGTGTTCCCCGCATACGCGGGGATGATCCTATTGTGGATACAGTGACACGTGAGCGTGTCGAGTGTTCCCCGCATACGCGGGGATGATCCTAGGCCATACTCCAGTGCGATTATGCACGGAAGGTGTTCCCCGCATACGCGGGGATGATCCTATCGTCGAATCAAATGGGATGATCACCATTAAGTGTTCCCCGCATACGCGGGGATGATCCTCGTGTCCGGGCCGAAGTCAGCCGCCCCACTCTGTGTTCCCCGCATACGCGGGGATGATCCTATCGCACACGGCGAGTACGCTAATAGCTTGCTGTGTTCCCCGCATACGCGGGGATGATCCTAATAGTGTGAGCGAGTGTGAGCTTGCGATTGAGTGTTCCCCGCATACGCGGGGATGATCCCACCTGATAAAGCTACGGCATTGCTCAATAAAAGTGTTCCCCGCATACGCGGGGATGATCCCGCGCACGTGAGCATGACGGTCACGCCCTCGGGGTGTTCCCCGCATACGCGGGGATGATCCCGCCTCGAGGGCTGCACAGGCCAAGGCCGCCGGGTGTTCCCCGCATACGCGGGGATGATCCCCCCTTGAGCGTGTCCCACAATGCGGACACGCCGTGTTCCCCGCATACGCGGGGATGATCCGGAGAAACCAACAACAATGTGAAAAACTGGCAAGTGTTCCCCGCATACGCGGGGATGATCCCGGCGTTCTTGATGTCCTTCGTGCGCTGCGCCTGTGTTCCCCGCATACGCGGGGATGATCCCCAGCGCCAGATGAGCACCATCAGCTTCTCCGCGTGTTCCCCGCATACGCGGGGATGATCCCGCGTTGCCGTCGATGACCATGGAGGCCACCATGTGTTCCCCGCATACGCGGGGATGATCCCTGCGCACCTTCGGCCCGTGGTGGAGCAAGACCGTGTTCCCCGCATACGCGGGGATGATCCCGCCACCACCAAGCGAGTGACGCGCACCGCCAGGTGTTCCCCGCATACGCGGGGATGATCCCGACGATCTGGGCGGCCTGTTTGTTGGCGGCGCGTGTTCCCCGCATACGCGGGGATGATCCCCAGCACGGCGCTCGCCGACGGAATGGAACATCGTGTTCCCCGCATACGCGGGGATGATCCCTGCCGGCTCGCACACCGATGGTGCAACCGCGTGTGTTCCCCGCATACGCGGGGATGATCCCGGCGTGATTCGATTCACGTTGACGGATGTGGCGTGTTCCCCGCATACGCGGGGATGATCCCCACCTATTTCGCGCATAGCCATTTGCCGCACAGTGTTCCCCGCATACGCGGGGATGATCCCATGCTGGTGGTGATGCCGGAGGGCATGATGACGTGTTCCCCGCATACGCGGGGATGATCCCTGGACCGACTGCCTGATTGAGAGCCTCGATGGGTGTTCCCCGCATACGCGGGGATGATCCCCAGCTTTATCACATGCTCCAGCTGGCCGCGGTGTGTTCCCCGCATACGCGGGGATGATCCCCGACACGTCTGCTCCTACGATCCACACACCAAGTGTTCCCCGCATACGCGGGGATGATCCTCATGGTCTGCGAGGAGTGCGGCCGCCGGTTCAGTGTTCCCCGCATACGCGGGGATGATCCCACACTCGCTCCGGGAGACGGCAAGGACGGGACGTGTTCCCCGCATACGCGGGGATGATCCCCGACACGTCTGCTCCTACGATCCACACACCAAGTGTTCCCCGCATACGCGGGGATGATCCTCATGGTCTGCGAGGAGTGCGGCCGCCGGTTCAGTGTTCCCCGCATACGCGGGGATGATCCCACACTCGCTCCGGGAGACGGCAAGGACGGGACGTGTTCCCCGCATACGCGGGGATGATCCCGCTAACGCTAATGCTATGACAAGCACTACAAAGTGTTCCCCGCATACGCGGGGATGATCCCATGGCACAATGTGGTGAGTTTGGACGTTACGTGTGTTCCCCGCATACGCGGGGATGATCCCGCACTTAAAGCATTGACGGCGGAAACACCAGAGTGTTCCCCGCATACGCGGGGATGATCCCGTCACGCTCATGCAATGCGACCGGTGCCAGGAGTGTTCCCCGCATACGCGGGGATGATCCCGACCCGTTCCGCCACACCAGCCATGACGACACGTGTTCCCCGCATACGCGGGGATGATCCCTCCCTGAGCTCGACATGCATGCTCCCGTCCGGGTGTTCCCCGCATACGCGGGGATGATCCCCGCGTCGGGTGACTCGCCACGCGTCGCCGGACGTGTTCCCCGCATACGCGGGGATGATCCCGAGAACGACTTCGAGCTCACCGTCAACCGGCTGTGTTCCCCGCATACGCGGGGATGATCCCTACGACGCCGCATCCACCAGTCCGGCCAGGAAGTGTTCCCCGCATACGCGGGGATGATCCCGCAATCGAGACTAATCATAATGACACATTGAGGTGTTCCCCGCATACGCGGGGATGATCCTTGGCCGGCCGCGCGGACGTGGACGGACTGGTCGTGTTCCCCGCATACGCGGGGATGATCCCATCGGCCGTCCCCTGACCCTCGCCGGCCTGGGGTGTTCCCCGCATACGCGGGGATGATCCCACATGGGCGTCGCTCGATCCGCGGGATCGGTCGTGTTCCCCGCATACGCGGGGATGATCCCGGCCGGCCAGGGGGATGTAGGGTTCGACCTCGGTGTTCCCCGCATACGCGGGGATGATCCCACCGAGGCCGGCCGCAACAACCAGTCGGCGCTGTGTTCCCCGCATACGCGGGGATGATCCCGTGACCCCGCCCTCGAACACGACCAGCCCGGTGTGTTCCCCGCATACGCGGGGATGATCCCTTCGACCTCACCCCCATCTGGGAGGACACCGAGTGTTCCCCGCATACGCGGGGATGATCCCTTCGACCTCACCCCCATCTGGGAGGACACCGAGTGTTCCCCGCATACGCGGGGATGATCCCGCGATGATCGACTCAATGCCCGCGGACAAGACGTGTTCCCCGCATACGCGGGGATGATCCCCCCCTGCCCTACTCACTTCTTGTGTCGGGGCTGTGTTCCCCGCATACGCGGGGATGATCCCCGCAAGGACTCGGCGAACGCATCCTCCCCGGCGTGTTCCCCGCATACGCGGGGATGATCCCGCCGTGTTGAACGCGACCCACCCCTCGGAATAGTGTTCCCCGCATACGCGGGGATGATCCCCATCCTCCCCGACATGGAGTTGGACGCCGCCAGTGTTCCCCGCATACGCGGGGATGATCCCCTGATCGGCGCGATCAGCCAGCAGAACAACGGGTGTTCCCCGCATACGCGGGGATGATCCCTACACGATGCTCGACAATCTGAAGCTCGGCTAGTGTTCCCCGCGTATGCGGGGATGATCCCCCGGCATGTCGCAATAATGCGACACTGTGAAGTGTTCCCCGCGTATGCGGGGATGATCCCTGCGGCCTCTGGGTCGCCCAGTACGCCAGCAAGTGTTCCCCGCGTATGCGGGGATGATCCCGCGAGGCCCGCAAGTTCGCCGACCGCGCACGTGTGTTCCCCGCGTATGTGGGGATGATCCCGGTTGGCTGGTCATCATCCGCGTGGAGGACGTGTGTTCCCCGCGTATGCGGGGATGATCCCAGGACGCAGCTTATGCACAACTGCAAATGAAGGTGTTCCCCGCGTATGCGGGGATGATCCCATCGATTCGACGCGGCGCATCCACTGCGCGTCGTGTTCCCCGCGTATGCGGGGATGATCCCGCGATCTGGTCGCCGGCGGCGGTCTCTCCCCAGTGTTCCCCGCGTATGCGGGGATGATCCCCGGCCGCCCCGCCATTGAGCCGGACGGAACGGGTGTTCCCCGCGTATGCGGGGATGATCCCCGGTCAAGGATTACGCGGAGGAGAAGATCCGCAGTGTTCCCCGCGTATGCGGGGATGATCTCGCGCAGGCCATGATGGGCGTCGGCATGCGGCAGGTGTTCCCCGCGTATGCGGGGATGATCCCGACGGACCGCATTGGAGGAGTCGTGACCGACGGTGTTCCCCGCGTATGCGGGGATGATCCCCTGCTGCGCCCTGGTGCCCGCCGGGAAAGGAAGTGTTCCCCGCGTATGCGGGGATGATCCCGCGTTGGCCCGGTGACGAGCGAACACGTCGCCGTGTTCCCCGCGTATGCGGGGATGATCCCGACGATTCGCACGGCTACTCGCAGCTGCATCGGTGTTCCCCGCGTATGCGGGGATGATCCCGATGAATTCAGGGAGACGGGCGGAACCACCAAGTGTTCCCCGCGTATGCGGGGATGATTCCGCCGTGCTCGGTCTGCTCTGAGCGGACAGCAGGTGTTCTCCATGTATGCGAAGTGGCTCTTTGCGGCATGATGCGACGGCTCTAACCGAGCAAGCTCACCGTCGGTGTGTGGGATGATATCAAATATGCGAAGAATGGCAGCATTTCATATGGCAAATGTCGCGCCCGACGGATCGACGTCATGCGCAAACACGACATCATCCACTCGCCGCTCATCATGTGTGCACCGGGAATGGGACCATCGGCTGGAACGGTGGCGGTACACATCTGCGTGGTTGCGGATGCCAGCTCCCAATCCATCGAATTCCCGATGCTTGGACGCCGGATGACTCCAAAGATGTGGGAATCGTCATACTGAGCGCTCTCGAGAACCGGAAACGCATCGAAGACGTGCTTGTCGGTGGATAGCGCAGATTCGTCATTGGTACCATTGACGGCATTGAGACAGGAGTCGAATTCATCAAAGCTGGAAATGCCCGGCCCGTTTCACCACCATCCACCCGATAGGAAAGGAGTAGCCATGTTGAAGTCCCTAGCTGACATCCAACTCGCCGAACGGCGCTATGACCAGCTCGCCCTTGCCTTGATCGCCTTCCTCAAGGCAAACAGGTATGACAATGACGCCGTCTATGCGCAGGAATTGTTCGATCATGACGGAGCGACCTATCCGATAGAAACCGGATTGGAAGTCATCATGGAGAACCATCTTGATCCCGCTCCGGCGTTGCCTCTATTCAATTTCCTATACAAGGATGACGACGTGTTCCGAGAGGACTACCGTGATTTCCATGACTACATCGGCCGATGGCGGTCGGAACATGAACAGCGATAAAGATTAGATTCATGAAGCCACTCATTCGAGTGGCTTTTCTCATATCCCACGAATTTCACGCCTACATTCCCGTGGGGGTGGGCGCAGCCATGTGTGGCATCGCAATAAGAATGGCCATCCACGTGCGGCGTCAGTGCGGAGAACGTCAAATGTTCCCTCGCGCGCGGGAATGGTTGGAGAAGATGCGGGATGCCGCGGAGGAGATCGGCATGTATGACCCCCGGGGGAGCGTATTCCGGTCCGGACGAGATGACTTTGAGACCGTGGATGGTCGATTCCATCAAGATGGAACGTGCGTGTCTTTCATTGGTGTAGAAGATTGCGGGGTATGGTGAATCCATGAACGCCGATGTCGTCTCCCTTCTGTTCTCGCCGAATGTTTTCTCCCGGGGAGAATCGTACTTTCATGAAGGTCGGGTTCGGTCCGTGGGCGCAATCGCTCCCGGCCTGTTCCATGGGGAGGTCGAGGGCGGAAGTCTCTATGACGTATTGGTGCGTATCGATGATGCTTCCATGCGGTGCACGGTCTCGTGCAGTTGTCCGTTTGCGGCGAAAGGCAAGCGTTGCAAGCACTCCGCAGCGGTGATGCTCGCCATCGGCGGCTCCGCGGATAATGGTGATGCGTCGCTTTCGCCCGCACAAGGTGGAGCGGATGTGGTGCTGGGAACATGGTTGGATGAATCGTGCCCCACACGTATGGATGTCTACGATGAGGTCCGTTCCCGACTCGCCTCATGGTATGGCGCCCATGGTCCGCTGCTGGTATGGGATGAGGCGGTCGTCGGGGAATGCACGGGAATGGCGGCTGTCACCACGTGCATGAGCGGACCGCGGTTTCCGGTTCTGTCCGAATCGCAGGCCGGGCGTATGACGGAGTCGTTCATCCAATCGTTTCTGGAGTCAGGCGATGCGCGTCGTGATGTCGGCGACGCGTTCGAAGGTGCGGATGTCGTTCTGGACAATGCGCTGGCGGCTGTGGATTACGGGCCGGCGTTGTCCAACCCGTTTCTCGTGATGCGCATCGTGGGAAGTTCTCTGGAATACGTCGGAGGCGATGGGGGAGCCCTCGAAGGGGAAGCCCTTGAGAGGAGCCTGGAGCATTTGGCGTGGAAGGTGAGACTGCTCGTGGAAAGAACGGTCGCCGATGAGTGTTCCGGAATGGGGACGCTTGCGACCACGGCCGCCGGCATCATGGACTTCCTCCGCGAGGGACCGGAGATATTGGGGGAGCAGCTCGGGGCCGCGCTGCTGTCTTTTTCAAGGAGACAAAGAACACGGCGGATCGCGGATGAGACGTTGGATGGATGGGAACATGCCATGAACGATGCGGCCGTGTCCCGGTGCTCGTCGCGTCTGTACTCGTACATGTGCCGACTCAGACATGACGATCTGTTGCTGGCCGGAGAATATGGGAGGGCGGCGGGATTCGAGTCAGACCATATGGACGATGAGGCGATGGCGTGGCTTGCGGCGACGAGATTCCTGCTGGAGGATTCGCCCGATCGAGCATGGGAGGTGGTGGCCCGCTATCCGGCGACGAGTCGAGGCTCGCAGGTGGATTCACGCCCAATCAAGTCATCGCCTTGCGGTTGGACGGAGCTGTCGGTGGCACTCGCCCGACGGCGTGGCGATCGGGACGCATTGGAACGATTGAGATGCGTTGCGATGAAAGGAGCGATGGCATGACGATGGACGATGACGAACTGTCCCTGTCCGATGGCGCACGCCTGTTGTGGGGCAAGACGGACCGGCTCGATGGCAGTCGTTGGCTGCCGTTGTATGTGCATATGGCCGATTCGATTGGCATGGCAGAACGGCTTTGGGACCATTGGATTCCGGACGGCACCAAGGCCGTTCTCGTCCGTGATGTCGCCGACGAATCATTGGCCCGGCGGGCATACCTGTTGTTGGCCGGTGCGCATGACATCGGCAAGGGGACCCCCGTGTTCCAATCCAAGCCGATACGGTTCGACTTGTCTGCCGACGGATCGCCTTCGTCTCTGGCTTGGCTGCCGGAACGGGCGGGGTTGCCGATCCGTGATTTCTCCGACCCGAACCATCCATCCCATCCGATTGCCGGACAGGCCGTTCTCGAACGGCATCTGACCACGGCATACGGGTGGTCATCGGACGTCGCGAAATCATACGGCAGCGTGGTCGGCGGTCATCACGGCACCCCGCCTGACGGTCATCGGCTGGACGAGGCCCGACTTGGTGAGCCGCTTCGCATGGGATGGGACGATGCGGCGAAGGGCCGGTGGGAACCGGTGCAGCGTGAGCTGCTGGAATTCGTGATTCGACGCGTCGGTTTGTCTCCTGACGACATGGCTCGATTGGGGGAACGACGGTTGGAGGCATCGTCCGAGGCGCTGCTGACGGGCGCGGTGATCATGGCCGATTGGATGGCGAGCAACAGCGATGAGGACATGTTCCCTCTGATCGCCGTTCCGGGCACGTTGAATGGATTCGGCGAGACGCAGGACGACGACGTGCGTTCCTGGAACGGTCTGCGCCGTCGTGCCGATCGGGCGTGGCGCAATCTGCACCTGTGCGAACCGTGGCGTCCCGTCGCCAATGACCTACGTATGGACGCTCCCGTGTTGGATGAATGGTTCCGGAACCGTTTCTCCCTGCCGCAGGGAGCCTCTCCAAGACCGGTGCAGCGCGAGGCCGTGACGATCGCCGCGCGAACCGACAATCCCGGACTGATGATCATCGAGGCGCCGATGGGTGAGGGAAAGACCGAGGCGGCGCTCGCCGCGGCGGAACTACTCGCGCAACGCTCCGGTTGTGGAGGTGTATGCATCGCATTGCCCACCATGGCGACCACCGACGCGATGTTCGGCAGGGCGCACGCATGGATCGACGCCCTGCCGATGGAACCCGGGGCGGATGGGAAAACCGTGTGGCTCGCACACGGGAAGGCACAACTCAACGAAGAGTTCCGGGGCATCATCGCCGCCTCGCGGAACATGGCGTCAGCCTGGTCATCCATAGACATGGGCGAGGAGAAGACGTGGCGTGACGCGGCGTCCCCCGAAACGGTCGTGTCCGAGTGGATGTGGGGACGCAAGAAAGGCGTACTCGCCAACTTTCTGGTCTGCACCGTCGACCAGGTGCTCATGGGAGCCCTGCAGATGAAGCACGTCGTATTGCGGCAGCTGGCGCTCGCCAACAAAGTGGTCGTCATCGACGAATGCCACGCCTACGACGCGTACATGCAGGAGTATCTGAAGCGGATCCTCGAATGGCTGGGAGGGTTCCGTACGCCGGTCATCCTGTTGTCCGCCACGCTACCGGAGCGACAGCGCAAGGAGATGGCGGAGGCTTATCTGCGTGGGCGGGAGAGCGGCGGCCGGGCGAACGTTCCTTCCCTGACGCAGGATGGAGAGGCCAAACGTCCGGCCCGATACAGGCGTCGTTCGCGCAGCCGATCAGGCGTCGTAGCGTCGAACGTCAACACGGCGGACCGTGGCTCGTCGGTAGTCGCGGCGTCTGACTCCGGTACTTCCTACGACGAGGCGTATCCGCTGATCACCTATTCCTCAGGTGGTCGGCTGCGGATGCAGGCCGTCGAACCGTCCGGCAGGGCGTTGCGCGTGACGTGCCGGGTGATGCCGGATGACGATGACTCCCTGACGGCGCTGCTCGATGGTTTGCTGCGGGATGGAGGCTGCATCGGAGTCATTTGTGATACGGTCCCTCGTGCGCAGCACGTGGCGGCGTTGCTGTCCGAACGATACGGCGATGAGCATATCCGTTTGACGCATGCCAGATTCATGGACATGGATCGTATGGATAACGAGCGTGAGCTGCGTGAATTGCTCGGGCCACGAAGCACTTTGGCGAACGGGCGGCGCCCCGAACGGCTGATCGTCGTCGGCACGCAGGTGCTCGAGCAGTCGTTGGACATCGATTTCGATGCGTTGGTCACCGACATCGCTCCGGTCGACTTGCTCATGCAGCGGCTGGGACGTGTGCATCGTCACATGCGCGGGGCGGGTCAGCAGGACAGGCCCATGTCGCTTCGCGCCGCATCCTGCCATATACGCGGCATCGCCGAATGGGATGCAGGAATCCCCCGGTTCGATGGTGGCGTGCGGACCGTCTATGAGGAGGCCACGCTGCTGGAGACGTTGGGCGTGCTGGGATTGGATGCTCCGGGGACATCGATGGAGGCGTCCCTGCCCGAAGACATCGCGTCCACCGTGCGACGGGCGTACGGCGAACGCGCGGAAGAGACGATTCCCGAGGCATGGCACGAGTCGTATGCGAAGGCCGTCGCCTCGCGTGCGGATACGCAGGCGAAGAAGCGCGACCGCGCGCGGCATTATCGCATCAAGTCGTTGCGGGACATGACCGGTGAGGAGGAGACCCTTGTCGACTGGTTCAAGACCGCGGCGATCGATGATGCCGATGACGACAAAGGGCAGCGCGCGGTGCGCGACACGCAGGAGACGGTCGAGGTCATGCTGCTGCGTCGCTGTGGTGGCTCCGTTCGTTTGCTGCCGTGGGTGGGGGATAAGCGGCATGGCATTGAACTCGGTGCCGAAGTGCCGACGGATTCGGTTCCGGACGATCGTCTGGCTTTGCTTATCTCCCAATGTTCCGTGCGTCTCCCGATCGCGATGGGCGGATATGGAGGTAAAGGCATCGACGTGCTCATCAAGGAGTTGGAGCTCGGGTGCGTTGACGAGACGATGATGTGGAGGGATTCGCCGTGGCTCGCGGGGAAGCTCGCCGTCTTTCTCGAGGAAGAAGCGGATGGCGGTCTCAGGACTTCGCTGAATGGTTTCGTCGTCCGATACGACCGTCGTGCCGGGTTGTCCGCGGAACGTGAGGCCGAGGCCAAGAGGTAGGTCGTCGCCGCCGAGGAAGATAGAATCGTCCCCTCCAACGGGGATGACCCAGCGAATGGGCGAGATTATGTGTGGTTCCTCATCGATATGGGGATATGTGTACATCATCTCGCTCATTCGCGTTGACATATGTATGAGGATGAGTTATTCTTAGCCGTATCGCAACCAGCCCGAGGAGTCGTCATCGAAGACGGCGGGAAGGATCGGTGGAATACCATGACCGACGATTCTCATGTAAGAGGATTCAACCTTCTTGATGAGCCTTGGATGCCGTGTGTGTTTTCGGATGGCGGTATTAGGGAACTGTCCATACGTGACGTTTTCCGTGATGCCCCGCGTATCCGTTCAATCTCCGGCGATCTCCCGCAGCAGACCGTGCCGCTGGAACGCCTGTTGCTGGCGATTCTGTATTGCGCGTACTGCGATCCGGAAGCCGGCCGTGGGCGGATAAGGGACCTATGGAGCGGGTTGTGGGAAGACGGGGCATTCGATATGGTTCCTCTCGAAGACTACTTCGACGAGTTCCATGACCGATTCTGCCTGCTCGATCCGGAGCGCCCGTTCTATCAGGTTCCCGGACTGGCATACGGCGGCAAGAAGGAGTACGACCCCATCAGCGAGATGATCGCGGACGTGCCGAAACCGGACAAGTTCCTGTTCTCCATGCGGTCGGCCGAATCGCTGGAATCCATCGATCTCGCCCAAGCGGCCCGTTGGCTCGTGTTCCTGCAGGCGTACGACACCGCCGGCATCAAGACGCCGGTGGTCGGCAACACGCATGTCAACAAAGGGAAGGTGTACGCGCCCAAAGGCATGGCGGGCACCGGATGGCTGGGTGTCCTGGGGCCGGTGACGGTCGAGGGAGACAACCTGTTCCGCACGCTGATGCTGAACTGGTGCCTGTACGATGCCGGGAACAATTCGGTGAGGATGTTCGGCAACGAGGATGACCTGCCTCCATGGGAGTTCGAGGAGTCGCCGGGCCCCGATATTACGGTGCGCACATCGTTCACCGGCCCGGTGGACGCGCTGACGTTCCAGTCCCGGCGGTTGCGGCTGGTACCGAATGAGGACGGCAGCCGCGTCATCGGCATCGTGAACTGCTATGGCGACGTCATCGCGCCATACAACACCGACGAATGCGAGAAGATGACGGCTTGGCGTCTCAGTGTGCCGCAGCAGAAGAAACTCGGCCTGTCCTCCCCGCCGCTCATGCCGGTCACCCATGATGCAGGCAAAGCGCTTTGGCGTGGCCTGGCCCCTATGGTCGCGGTGGGCGAATCGGATCTGCGTCCCGGCGTCATCCGATGGGTCGAGGAGTTGCAACGCGAAGGCTGTCTGGACGAAGGTTCCCACCTGCTGTCGGTGTTCTCCATCCATGCTCAGGGCATGACCTATGGCACCCAGAGCAGCGTGTATGAGACCGGGATCGATGACGTACTGCAGTTGCCGTTGGCCTTCTCCCGTAAGGATTACGCGGCGATCGGAGCCGCCGTGCATGTCATCGGCAAGACACGTGAAGCCGTGGACGTCATGCTGACGAACTACGTGCATAATCTGCGGGCGGCAGCCGGGGACCGTATGGCCGGAGGGCGTTCGCAAGCGGCTTCGGAACGTATCCGTGAAGACGCCTATGCGCGTCTCGACGGACTGTTCCGCGATCGGCTGGTCGGATTCACCCCGGACAAAGACTATGAAACCTACCGTGACGAATGGCTCGACGACGTGCACCGCATGTTGCTCGCCATCGGAAGCGATTACCTGTCCGACAGCAGCGTATCGGCGTTTGACGAGCATGACACAGGCCGCATGGGCATGATGACCGCCGCTCGTGCGCGGCTGCTGTTCCTGGGCGGTCTGAACAAGACCTTGGGCAGATTGCCCGCGGATGCCGCAGCGGACAAGAAAGGAGCATGACGATGAGACGATACTTCTCCCGTGACGTGGCGGGGAAACTAGGGTACTTCGTCAATCGCAGAATCTTCAAACTCCAGAACGAGTACACCAAACGGGACGGAGGGACACCGGAATCCCGTGCCGCGCTCGCCAGGCTGCGGCGGGATCTCGACGGAGGCGCCCCCGCGTGGATGTCGATTGGCATGGATTTGTTCGAGGACTGGCCGCGTGCCCTGCCCTCCGCCGAAGAGGATCCGGCTGTGTTTCGTGCGGCGAAAGCCACATTGGAACTGTACGCGCTCCATCAGCAATCCAGAAGAAACGGCGTCGCGCAGGGGACGGAGGATGCGGGGGAAAACCGTATGACCTTCGGCCGCGCCTGCAGGCTCATCAACCCCGATACGGAACATGCGAACGGTGTGAAACACCGTCTAAAGGCCGTTGAAGCCTCTCCGGACTTCAATGGCATGGTGCGCAACGTGCGCTCGCTGATCATGCTGATGCGGGCTGCTGGTGACGGGGCGATTACGCTTGACTATCGCTCTCTCGCACAGGATCTTTACCAGATTCAGTTCCCGGACTACCGCAGCGAGGTATTCATGCGCTGGAGCATGGACTATTCCTCCGACCCGGCGCGACCGCGACGTTCCTGAATCCGTGCAGCCGGACCTCTGCCGGAAGCTGCTCTCCATCCGAAGCCCGCACAACGATCACTGGAAACCCATGAAGGAAGGACCACTCATCATGTTCATCGACCTGTACGACCTGCAGAACGTGCCGCCGAGCAACATCAACCGCGACGACACCGGCAGCCCGAAGACCGCGCATTACGGCGGCACGCTGCGCGCGCGTGTCTCGTCGCAGGCGTGGAAGCGCGCCATACGTGAAATGTTCAAGAAGCTGCTGGACTCCAACCGGCTCGGCGTGCGCACCAAGGGTGCGGTCTCGCTGATCCGCGACGCGATCGTCGCCAAGAGGCCCGATCTCGTCGATGACGCGGAGACGTTGGCGAAATGCGCGTTGGCCGCGACCGGTGTCGATGTCAAGGAATCGGATCGTGCAGGCAAGGACAAGGGCACCTTGGCCACGGGGTATCTGATCTTCATCGCGTACCGTGAAATCGAACAGCTGGCTGACGTGGCAATCAGATGGCATGATTCCGGAATCGACGTATCAGGCAAACCGTCCGCCGCGATGAAGAAGGAGGTCGGAGCGGTGTTCCACGGCGTCCAGGCCGTCGACATCGCCTTGTTCGGACGCATGCTCGCCGATGCCCCCGACCTCAACACCGACGCCTCGGCGCAGGTTGCCCACGCAATCTCCGTGGACACGATCACCCCCGAATACGATTACTTCACCGCCGTCGACGATTGCGCTTCGGACGACAACGCCGGTGCCGCCATGATCGACACCGTCGGATTCAACTCGTCCACGCTGTACCGTTACGCGACGTTGGACATCGACTCGCTGTACGAGCAGCTGCGGGACGTGACGGCCACCGTCGCAGGCGCCGCGGCGTTCGTCGAGGCGTTCATCCGCTCCATGCCGACCGGCAAGCAGAACGCCTTCGCCAACCGCACGTTGCCGGGAACCTGCGTGGTGATGCTGCGGGACACCCAGCCGATCAACGTCGTGGACGCCTTCGAGGATCCCGTCCGAGTCGAGGCCGGATTGTCGATTTCCCGTCAGGCCGCCGTACGACTCGGCCGCAAACTCAAGCTCGTGCAGGACGCCTATGGCGAGCAGCCGGTGCAGGCATGGAACATCACCACGGACGAACCGGTCGACGAACTGGACGAGGTGAGCGCGCACGTGACGTTCCCCGCTCTGCGATCCGAACTGAAGGAAGCCCTGACGCAGGCGCTGTCCGGCCGGGAGTGACCATGAGCGTATTGTTGTTGCAGCTCGCGGGGCCATTGCAGTCCTGGGGCGATTCATCACGGTTCGTGCGCAGGGAGACCCGCACCGAGCCGACGAAAAGCGGGGTGATCGGACTGCTGGCCTGCGCGCAGGGACGTGTCCGCGAGGACCCGATCGAGGATCTGCTGGGCCTGTCGTTCGGCGTGCGCGTCGAGCAACGCGGGCGAATCATAACGGATTTCCAGACGGAGAAATCCCTGACCCGGAAACGCAATTCCCGTGAATATGAGAAGACCATGCCGTTGACCTACCGGTACTATCTGGCCGATGCACGGTTCCTGGTCGCACTGGGAGCGGAGCGATCCGTGCTCGAAGCGCTCGACCAGGCGCTGCGGTCGCCCCGATGGCCACTGTACCTGGGCAGGCGGTCCTGCCCACCAGCGTTCCCCGTCACCTTGGGCATCCACGATGAGTATGACGATGTCCGTCAGGCGTTGGAACGGGAGCCGTGGCGTGCCTCGGCATGGTATCGGCGCCGGTACCCGGGCCAGACGTTGGAGATCGTATGCGACGCGTCCGAGGACGAGCCGTCCGCGACGCAGGCCGACCTGCCGGTGACGTTCAGCCAGACGGACCGGCGATATGCAGGACGGGCAGTCCACCGCTACCGGATCGACAATCCCGGAACCGGGGGAGGCAGGCAAAAGACGGCGAAACGGAACGCGCCCGACGTCCCGCCGACCTTCGACGCCACCGGTGCCGACGACCCCATGAATTTCGCATAGGAGCCCACCATCATGTTCATTTCACGTGTGCCATTGAACATGGCCAGAGAAGGCGCGAGACAGCTGATCGCGTCGCCGTACCGCACCCATGCCGCGGTCGAGAGCGCATTCCCTCCCGATGCGGTCCGCGACGGCGAAGAAGGCCGCATCCTGTGGCGGTTGGACAACCTGACGCAGGACCACAGCATCTGGCTGTACGTGGTCAGTCCGGAAGCCCCCGATCTCACACATATCGTCGAACAGGCCGGATGGCCGATGCATGTGCAGTGGGAGAGCAAGGACTACGCACCGTTGTTGTCGCGCATCGCGGTCGGACAACACTGGCGGTTCCGCCTGCGGGCGAATCCGGTGCGCAGAGCCCGCGTCGACAAAGGCCGCAAGCCCAAGGCGAACGGTGAAGGCGTCGTCGGCAAACTCCAGGGCCATGTCACCGTCAGCCAGCAGCGCGACTGGCTGGTCTCCCGTGCGCAGGCGCATGGCTTCGCCCTTCTTCCCGACGACAACGGCGACCCCTCGGTGATCGTCAGCCAGCGTCACCGGGAAAGGTTCACACGCGAAGGTCGGACGGTGACCTTGACCACCGCGGTGTTCGACGGCAGGCTCGTGGTGACCGACGCCGACCTGTTCCGTCATGCGCTCTGCCATGGCATCGGCCGGGCGAAGGGGTTCGGATGCGGCCTGCTGACCGTGGCCCCCATCCGGGAGCCGCAGGCATGAGCACCGGGCGACGGGTTCCCGGCACTCCGCCTCCCGAACTCGGCGAACTCGTGCGCGCCGAGGACCGTCTCTCGTTCGCATACTTCGAACACTGCGTGATCAACCGGGCGGACAATGCCATCACCGTCACCGATGAGACGGGGACGATGCATGTCCCCGCGGCGACGTTGAGCGTGCTGATGCTGGGGCCGGGGGCATCGGTCACCCACCCGGCGATGACGGTAATCGGGGAGAACGGCGCCACCGTGATCTGGGTGGGGGAACGCGGCGTGCGCATGTACGCGTTCGGCAAGCCCCTGACCCATTCATCCACGCTCCTGCAGCAGCAGGCGCGAATGGTGTCGAACACAAGATTGCGACTCGCGGTGGCACGGAGGATGTACCAGATGCGCTTCCCCGACGAGGACGTCAGCCGGCTGACCATGCAGCAGCTGCGTGGACGCGAGGGGGCGCGTGTCCGCCGCGTATACCTCGAATGCTCGGCGCGCACCGGTGTGGTATGGGACAAACGGACGTACGACCATGACGATTTCGAAGCGGGCAACGAGATCAACAAGGCCCTCTCCGCGGCGCACACTTGCCTGTACGGATTGGCCCATGCCGCGATTGTCGCGCTCGGATGCTCCCCCGGTCTGGGATTCGTGCACGTCGGTCACGAACGGTCGTTCGTCTACGACATCGCGGACCTGTACAAGGCGGAACTGTCCATTCCGGTCGCGTTCGAAACGGCTGCGGCGCAGCCGGACGACATCGGCTCCGCCACGCGCCGGCGGATGAGGGATGCCGTCTACGATCTGTCGATCATGAAACGCATGGTGCGCGATATCCGTGGTCTGCTCACGGAAGGGCTTCCCGCCGATGACGAGCCTGGAGAGGGCCATGTGGGTCTATGGGACGGCAAGGACGGCGAAGTGGCGGCCGGCGTCTCCTACGGGGCCGATGAGTTCATGGACGATGACGAATGGTGATGCCGTGAGGAGGCGGTCATAATGGTCGTAATAGTGCTGACGGCGTGCCCCACAGGGCTGCGCGGGGATCTGACCCGGTGGCTGTTGGAGATATCCGCCGGCGTATTCGTCGGCCATGTGAGCGCGAAGGTGCGTGACCGTCTCTGGGAACGGATCGTCGACCTGATTCGCGACGGTCGCGCGATCATGGTGTATTCCGCGCGGAACGAGCAGCACTTCGCCTTCCGCGTGCATCACGCCGATTGGATTCCCGAGGATCGTGACGGGTTGGAGCTCATCAAGCGCCCCGCGAACCGGCGGCAGACCGACAACGGCCCGCGGCGGACCGGGTGGAGTAACGCCAGCAAATGGAGGGCCTCGCGAAAATACGGCTGAGAACCGCGGTGAATGGATAAGATGGCGTAAAGTATCATGCAGCCGTCAATGAAGTGCTATGAAGGAGCAGCAACAATGCCGAATCGAGCGGAACGTCGCGCCAAGGCCAAGGCCGATCGCAGGGGAGTGCCTTCCCAGTATGATGCCACGCGCGGCCGCGGCCGTGCCGGAATGATCGACGAATACCAGCTGCAGGAGCGTTCCCGCAGGCTGCAGGAAGGCGAGAGCTTGGGACCGTGGAAGCCGAGCGGCGGACCGGTCGCTGAGACCGACACCACGATGACCACCAATCCGAACTACCGCAATCCGAAGGCGTTCAAGGCGCCGCATTCGGTGCGCCAGTGGTTCCGCGTGGGCAGCTGGACGCTCATCGCCCTGTCCATCATCGCGTTCTTCGTGGTCATGTGGCTGCCGACCGCCGTGCGTCCCATGTGGCTGATCATCACCGTGTCCGCCGTGTTCATCGTCGGCGTGGTGAGCCTGTTCTTCACCGCCGGTGATTCGAAGCACAATCCGAACCTCGACGAGAACGGCACCGCGGTCTGATTTCGGCGTCGAAACCATGAACACACGCGAAACGCACGACGGAAGTCGTGCGTTTTCCGTATATCGTGCCGTAAAGTTGGTTGTGCTTGAGTTTTCCGGATGGAAAGAGAGGTAGCAGACCAATGAAGGTTGACATTCTGACCCGCGAATACCCGCCGCACGTCTACGGTGGCGCAGGCGTGCACGCCGAGGAGCTGTCCAAGGTGCTCGCCGAGCGCGTGGACGTTACCGTGCGCGCGTTCGATGGCCCCCGCACCGAAGCGGACATCCCCGCCATCCCGAACGCCGCCGAGGCGAAGGGCTCCCTCAAGGTCGTCGGCTATGACACGCCCGCCGAGCTGAAGGACGCGAACCCCGCGTTGAAGACCTTCGGCGTCGACCTGCAGATCGCCAACGACGTGGACGCCGACATCGTGCACGCGCATACCTGGTATGCCTGCCTCGCCGGCTACGCGGCCAAGATGCTGCACGGCACGCCGCTCGTCATCACCGCGCACTCGCTCGAGCCGTTCCGCCCATGGAAGCGCGAGCAACTCGGCGGCGGCTACAACCTGAGCTCCTGGGCCGAGAAGGACGCCTACGAGCACGCCGATCGTGTCATCGCCGTGTCCGGCGGCATGCGCGAGGACATCCTCACCGCCTACCCGAACCTCGATCCGGACAAGGTCGTCGTCGTGTACAACGGCATCACCATGTCCGAATTCGCCACCCCGGCGGACGACGATCCGGGTTGGAAGGTGTTCGAGCGTTACCACATCGACCGCAGCAAGCCGACCCTGCTGTTCGTCGGGCGCATCACCCGTCAGAAGGGCCTGCCGTACCTGCTCAAGGCGCTGCATTTCGTCGATCCGGGCATCCAGGTCGTGCTGTGCGCCGGTGCTCCCGACACCCCGGAGATCATGGAGGAGGTCAAGAACTCTTTCGCCGAGCTCGACGAGAAGCGCGGCAACATCATCTGGATCGAGGAGATGCTGCCGAAGAACGAGCTCTCCGCGCTGGAGCACGGCTGCGACGCGTTCATCTGCCCGTCCATCTACGAGCCGCTCGGCATCGTCAACCTCGAGGCCATGGCGTGCGGCCTGCCGGTCGTCGCCTCCGCCACCGGCGGCATCCCCGAGGTCGTCGTCGACGGCGAGACCGGCTACCTCGTGCCGATCGACCAGCTGCGCGACGGCACCGGCACCCCCACGGACCCGGACAAGTTCGTGCACGACATGGCCGACGCGATCAACAAGGTCATGGCCGACCCGGAGCTCGCGAAGAAGATGGGCCAGGCCGGCTACGAGCGCGCCCGCGACGTGTTCAGCTGGGAGTCCATCGCCGACGCCACCGTCAAGGTCTACGAGGACGTCCTCGCCGAACAGAAGTAAGACCATCAAAGGCCTCCCTCCGATGAGGGAGGCGGCACGCGAAGCGTGACGGAGGGAGAGATTGCGGCGCTCAACGGGAGCCCGCATCTCTCCCTCGGCTTTCCATACTTGACGGCTCCCCGTTCGCGGGAGCCGGTTTTTCATTCATTGAGGAGATCCGCATGACCGACAACGTCGTACTCCAACTCGAAAACGTCGAATTCCGCCGCAACCGCCGCGTCATCATCACCGACGTGAACCTGACGATCCGCGCGGGGGAGCGGTGGGTGTTGTTCGGACCGAACGGCATCGGCAAATCCACGGCCGTCGGCATGCTCGCCACGCGCACGTTCCCGTCCGAGGGCCGCGTGTTCATCCTCGGCCACCAACTCGGCAAATACGACGTGTTCAAGCTGCGCACACGCATCGGCCTCGCCTCCGCCGACCTGGGCCGCCAGTTCCCCGAATTCGAGGATCCACTCGACGCGGTCGTGACCGGCTTGAGCGCCGTGACCGGCCGTTGGCGTGATACGTACACCGAAGCCGAATACGAGCGCGCCCGCGGCCTGCTGCGCGACTTCCGCGTGAGCTACCTCGAAGGCAAGGAGATGTGGCGGCTCTCGGAGGGCGAACGCACGCGCGTGCTCATCGCGAGGGCGCTCATGGGCGACCCGGAGCTGCTCATCATGGACGAGCCGACCACCGGTCTCGACCTGGGCGGCCGCGAACAGGTGATGCGCACGCTGAGCCGCATCGGCGAGGAGAACTCCGACCGCGCGGTCGTGCTCGTCACGCACCGTCTGGAGGAGATCCCCGCCGGATTCGACCACATCGCCATCATGGGCAGGAAGCCGATCCCCGCCGAGGACGCGACCGAGGATGGCGTCGACTCGATGGGCAACCCCGGCGCCGGCACCATCGTCTACACCGGCCCGCTCGAGCAGGGCCTGACCGACGAACGCCTCTCCGACCTGTTCGGCATGCCCATCGAAGTCGAACGCTCCCACAACCGCTGGGCCGCCTACGCGGTGTGAGAAGGAGCTGCGTTTCATTCGTACTCCTAGATTGTTCCCCGTTTGACGACGATGAAGGGGGGCGATGCACACTGACATGTTGAGGTAACTAGGTGCGAGCCCCGAGCTCTCATGGTTTGCTGGAGCCTTCGCACTCTAAGATCAATAAATCGGGCGAGTAGAATTCGTGTTTCATTGTGGTTTGAGAAATGAATAGTGTTGCATCCTCGTGCAATCTGGAGGCAGACGCTGATTTCTGAAATCTGGTGGTAAAATATTTACGGGAATGGGCGCTTGATGTTCATAATGCGGCTATCGAATGTCCATATCCGCCGTCGCTCCCCACTCGGGGAGCGTGGATTGAAATAGGATGACCGACCGCACCACCACCGGGCGCGGCGTCGCTCCCCACTCGGGGAGCGTGAAATGACTGTTTCATCATTTATGGGCATCGCCCAGTTGCATGGGACGAAAACGATACAGAGCTCTGTATCTCTGGTTGTCCGTCGGATTTCCGGATGCTCAATATGCTGCATGAGATTAGGGGAATACGGTTGTTGCACAATGTGAAAGATTCCCGACTGTCCAGAGAAGCCGCCGTACCGCCCGTGATTGGCGTCCCCGCGTGTATCATCGTGCTCTATGAGTGAGACCGAACCGAAGTTCCGTTACAACGCCGCTCTGGCGCAGGACATCGAAAACAAATGGCAGAAGAAGTGGGATGAGGAGGGCACCTTCTGGGCCGCCAACGTCTCCGGCGATCTGAAGGACGGCAAGGGCCGCAACGCTGAGGGGCGCCCCTCCTACTTCGCGATGGACATGTTCCCCTACCCGTCCGGCAAGGGCCTGCACGTGGGCCACCCGCTCGGCTACCTCGCCTCCGACGTGGTGTCCCGCTACCACCGCATGAAGGGCGAGAACGTGCTGCACGCCATGGGCTACGACGCCTTCGGCCTGCCCGCCGAGCAGTACGCCGTCCAGACCGGCCAGCATCCGCGCATCACCACCGAGCAGAACATCGCGAACATGTCGCGCCAGCTGCACCGCATGGGCCTGAGCTTCGACGACCGCCGCACCTTCGCGACCATCGACCCCGGCTACGTGCGCTGGACCCAGTGGATCTTCTCTCGCATCTACGACTCCTGGTACGACGAGGACGCCACGAACCCGTCCGGCACGAAGGGCTCCGCCCGCCCGATTTCCGAGCTCGTCGCCAAGTTCGAGAACGGCGAGAAGACCATCCCGGGCCACGAGACGGACGGCAAGGCATGGGGCGACCTCACCGAGGCCGAACAACAGGACATCCTCAACGACTTCCGCCTCGCCTACATCTCCAAGTCCCCGGTGAACTGGTGCCCGGGCCTGGGCACCGTGCTTGCCAACGAGGAGGTCACCGCCGAAGGCAAGTCCGAGCGCGGCAACTTCCCGGTCTTCCAGCGTGAGCTGCGCCAGTGGTCGATGCGCATCACCAAGTACGGCCACCGCCTCATCGAGGACCTCGACGGCATCGACTGGCCGGAGAAGGTCAAGCTCATGCAGCGCAACTGGATCGGCGAAAGCCACGGCGCCTCCGTGCACTTCCAGGTCGAGACCCCGAACGGCACGCGCGACATGGAGATCTACACCACGCGTCCGGACACCCTGTTCGGCACCACGTTCGCCGTCGTCTCCCCGGAACACCACCTGCTCGAGGACGTGCCCGCCGAATGGCCGGCCGAAACCCCCGAGGTTTGGAAGGGCGGCTACGCCACCCCGGTCGAGGCCGTGAAGGCGTACCGTCTCGCCGCCGAATCGAAGACCGCGAAGGACCGCGTCGACGAGGCCGGCGAGAAGACCGGCCTGTTCACCGGCCTGTACGCCGTCAACCCGATCACCGGCGCGAAGCTGCCGCTGTTCACCGCCGACTACGTGCTCATGGACTACGGCACCGGCGCGATCATGGCCGTACCGGGTGGCGACCAGCGCGACTACGATTTCGCCGTCAAGTTCGGCCTGCCGGTCATCTACACCGTCAAGCCATTGCCGGAATCCGGCGACGACCTCGCGAACTACGAGGGCAAGGCGCCGTTCGTCTCCCACGACGGCATCGTCATCAACTCCTCCGTCGAAGCGACCAAGGCGAAGGGCGACGCGCTCTCCCTCGACGGCCTTCGCGTCGACGACGCTATCGCCAAGGTGAACGCATGGCTGGAATCCGCGGGCGTCGGCAAGGGCACCGTCTCCTACCGTCTGCGCGACTGGCTGTTCTCCCGCCAGCGCTACTGGGGCGAACCGTTCCCGATCGTCTACGGCGAGGACGGCACCCCGCACCTGCTGCCCGACTCCGCGCTGCCCATCAACCTGCCGGACGTGCCCGACTACCAGCCGCGCACCTTCGACCCGATGGACGCCGAATCCAACCCCGAGGCGCCGCTGAGCCGCAACGAGGACTGGGTGAAGGTCGAGCTCGATCTGGGCGACGGCGTGAAGACCTACTATCGCGACACGAACACGATGCCGAACTGGGCCGGCTCCTGCTGGTACTACATGCGCTACATCGACCCGACCGACACGGCCCACATGGTCGAGAAGGACGAGTTCGACTACTGGATGGGTCCGAACCACAACAAGTACTCGGGCGACGAAGGTGGCGTGGACCTGTACATCGGCGGCGTCGAGCACGCGGTGCTCCACCTGCTGTATTCGCGTTTCTGGCACAAGATCCTCTTCGACCTCGGCTACGTGGATTCCGCCGAACCGTTCCACAAGCTGTTCAACCAGGGCATGATCCAGGCGTACGCCTACACCGACGACCGCGGCCAGTACGTGCCGGCCGACGAGGTCGTGGAGGGCCCGGCCGACGAGAACGGCGAACCCACGTTCACCTGGAACGGCGAGCACGCGAACCGCGAGTTCGGCAAGATGGGCAAGAGCCTCAAGAACATCATCACGCCGGACTACATGTACGAGAACTACGGCGCGGACACGTTCCGCCTGTACGAGATGAGCATGGGCCCGCTGGACGAGTCCCGTCCGTGGAACACGCGCAACGTGGTCGGCGGCATGCGTTTCCTGCAGCGCCTGTGGCGCAACGTGGTCGACGAGACCACCGGCGAGGCGCATGTGAGCGAGGACGCGCCGGACGTGAAGACTTTGAAGCTCCTCAACAACACGATCGCCGAGGTGACCGTGGAGATGGAGAACATGCGTCCGAACACGGCCATCGCCAAGCTCATCGTGCTCAACAACCACCTGACGTCCCTCAAGGCCGTGCCGCGCTCCGCCGTCGAGCCGCTGATCCTCATGCTCGCCCCGATCGCCCCGCACATCTGCGAGGAGATGTGGCAGCGCCTCGGCCACGCCGAGTCCCTGTCCGCCGCGCCGTGGCCGGTCGCCGACGACAAGTACGTCGGCCAGGACACGGTCACCGCGGTCGTGCAGATCAAGGGCAAGGTGCGCGCCAAGCTCGAGGTCTCCCCGGACATCGATCCGGCCGAGCTGGAGAAGCTCGCGCTCGAAGCCGTCGCCGCCCGTCTCGGCGGCAAAGAACCGCGCAAGGTGATCGTCAAGGCCCCGAAGATCGTCTCGATCGTCCCGGCCGAATGATTCCGCCCGTGTCGTCCGCGTCTCGCGTTCCCGTGCGACGCGGACGACACACGATAATTAGACACTCGCCGCGGCAAATGTGAAGAACTCCAGGGGCTCTATCCACATTCACCGCAGCGTTGGACTCGACGCCCATGCCTCATCCACAGTGGAGGCATGGGCGTTCGTCATAGTGGAAACGGAAACGGCCGCGCACGGCACGGCGGATACGGCATCGTCGACGGTATCGGAGGAGACGGTGCCGTCGGTTTCGATGATGCCGTCGGACGCGATGGCATCATCGGATGCGGTGGCGCGGCCGGATACGATGCGGTGGAGACGCCGACCGCGTATGACGCGTACGATGTCTGTCCGTCGTACGGCGGGTACCCGGCTTCCACGGTGCCGCCGGTCCCGCTGCCTCCCGCCGCAACGGCGGCGGCAGCGGAATCGGAGACATCGGTGGAACCGGCAGCCGTTCCGGACGCCGTAACCGTTCCGCCACCGGCAGCCGTTCCGGACTCCGCTGCACGACCGAAAGCCGTGCTTTCGGAACTGTCCGGCGTGCGCGGAGGCGACAGGGACGAGCATTTCGCCGATCGCGCCCGCCATGGTAGACCACGATTGCGGTTCGGTGCCACGCAGGCGCTGGCGATGATTCTCATCATGGTGATGGCCACCTGCGCGAGCCTTACCCTGCTCATCCGGCAGGCCGTGAACTATGCGGCGATCGAAGCGGCGTCCGCCACGTCCGCCGTCGCTTCGGGCGGCGTGACGGAAGGCGACGACGTCGGGGGAGCGACGTCGGGCGGTACTGCGGCGGGTGACGAGACGCCAGAGGGCGATGCGTCGCAGTCTGGAGACGGTATGGCGGCCGGCTCCGGCACGATGCCGGGGCAAGCACAGGCGCAACCACCGCAACCGGCCGATACCCGCGTCGACCTGAACACGGCAACGTTGGAACAGCTTGATGCGATACCCGGCATCGGTCCGGTCACCGCGCAGAAGATTCTCGACCATCGTGCGGCGATCGGACGATTCGGCAGCGTCGACCAGCTGCTCGACGTGCCCGGCATCGGCGCGAAGACGTTGGAGAAAATCAGGCCGGAGGTGAAGGTCTGATGGGTGGACGGTTGGAGCGTGGCAGTGACGATCGGCGACTGCTGCCCGTCGCCATCGTCCTGTGGGCGTCCTGTTTGGGCGCGCACGGGTTGTTCTCCCGGTGCATGGCGCTGTTCGCCGGTGCGGGCTCCGGGGAATCAGACGGATCGATGGCGCCGATCGTCGCCGTATGCGTCGTGACGATCGGTGTGCTTCTCGTATGGATTGTGGCGGAGCGGTGCGCGTGTCAGGGAATCGGCCGCGTTACGGTCGTCGTCTGCGTGGGAGCGTTCCTGCTGGGGGCCGTCACGACATGGGCCGCGGAATCGGCCGTATGGTTCGATTCTGCGATGACGCGCGCACGAGACGGCCCCGCCAGGGTCGTGGTACGACTGCGTGTCGTCGAGCCGGTCGAAACGTCGTCCATGCGTGACGCCGACTGTCAGGCGGAGACACGTCTTGTCGCGATGGACGACGGCGTCGTTTCGACACGATCGCATGCGCGAGTACGGCTTCTTGCGTCGGGCTCCGATTGCGGACGACTGCACCGTGGCGCCGGCTATGAGGCGAGCGGAGAACTGCGGGAGGCGGAACTCGGCGTGACGCCGCTCTGGTTGACCGTCTCCGAAGATGATGATGAGGCAGTGGCCGATGCCGGGATTCCCGGTTCGATATCGGACATGTCGGGCATACGCATGACCGAACGCCAGCCATTGTTCGACGGTTGGCGCGAGCGTGTGCAGGAATCATTCTTCCAAGCGACCGACGGTCTCGATGATTCGGGGCGCATACTTGTGCCCGGACTCACCATGGGGTTTCTCGGGCAGGACCATGTGGGCGTCCCTGAATCAAGTTCGGCTGCGGATTCCGATTCGATCGACGAGACGTATGCAGGCCGGTTGGAGGACTGCTTCCGCCGTGCCGGGATCATGCACCTCATGGCCGTGTCCGGCGGACACTTCGTCATCGTCGCCGCGCTGATCCGCAGAGTGGGCGCGTACCTGCTCATGCCCCGGCAGATGGTCGCATGCATGACCGTCGTGTCCACGACGCTGATGGCGGCGATGATGGCTCCCGGCGACAGCGTCACCCGCGCATTGGTCATGGGGTGGCTCTCCGCCGCGGCGCTGTTCGTCGGACGACGCGCGCAGGCGTTGAGCGCGCTATGCGTCACCTCGATCATCATGCTGCTGACGAATCCCGCCTTGGCGTGGAGTTTCGGATTCGCCTTGTCCTGCGCCGCCGTACTCGGCATCATCCTCATGGCGCGCCCCATGGCCGGCGCCATGGCGTTGCTGTTGCCCGACTCCCTTGCCGATGCGATAGCCATGACCGTCGCCGCGCAGATGGCGACATTGCCGATCCAGGTGCTGATGGAACCGCAGCTGCCGGTCTGGTCGGTGCTCGCGAACATCCTCGTCACGCCCGTGGTCGCCTTCTCCACGATGACTGGGCTCGCAGGGCTTGCACTCGCATGGGTGAACATGGATGCGGCGCGTCTATGCGCATGGCTTTCCTCATGGGGTACGCGGATCATGGAGCAGGTCGCGATACGTCTGGGGGATGGGAATCAGGCGACGATTCCATGGATGGAGGGAGTGACAGGTGCGTTTGTGCTTGCCGCGGTGGAAGCGGCGATGGTGATCGGCGCCAAGTTGGTCCGACGATGGATTTCGCCGCCGCCCGGAGCCCATATGCTGCTCGGCGAACCCTTCACCAGCAATCCCCGGAACCGGCTTCGCCTTTGGTGGATGGACACCCACCATATGATCAGTAAACTCACCTGGTAGCGGCGTCGGATGCTTGGCGGGCGTTTGCTTGGCTCCTCTGTGGAGGGGGCTCCCGGCTGTGCCGGGTGGGGGAGAGTGTGCTCCCCTGTGAGGGGGAGCTGCCCGCCGGGGGCGGGCTGAGGGGGTTGTCGGGTTGTGGTTGTGGGGTGTCGTGTTGGTGAATGGGGTGGTTGGTTTGGTTGAATTCCTGTGACACGCCGGCTGGTGGTGGTTTTTGGTGGTGTGGTGGTGTGTCGGGTGGGGTTATGATGTGGTTGTCGGGTTTGTCGGGCCTGTTTTCGACACGCCGTGGGAACGCCGTCGTTGCAACGTTTCGGGCGTGGTTTTCGCATGCTGGTTTGCGGTGTGGCGTGGGTTGGTGTATGTTTTTCTCTTGCTGCCGGTCGGCTTCTGGTTCTTTCCTTTGTGTGGTTGGTTTCCGGGTTGCTTGGCTGTGTGTGGTGGTTTGAGAACTCAAGAGTGTGTTGTACTACTTACTTCTTTATAGTCAATGATTGCCAGTCCGATTCCCGCTCGTTTTCGAGTACCCGGGGGGGTTTGATGGGGGTCGGGGTTTTTGTGCGAACGTCCTTCCTTATAGG